>JARULB010000002.1:0-300000 GCA_029688905.1 Balneolales bacterium ANBcel1
CAGGCTGAAGTCGTAAACATCACCATGGCAGATGATACACTCACCAATGCAGCGTCCGTAGATTTTAAAATCACCTTCAGCCAGCCTGTACGGGTTGAAGATCTCTCTACTGTAGCCATCAAGACCGGTGGCACAGTGACAACCGACAGTACCGTAACCGTCTCCGATGGAGAAAACCTGGGCTCAATCCATACAATTACGGTCACAAATATCGCTAACGACGGTGAACTGGGCATTGAAATTGGCACCCGGGCATTTGCGGATTCAAGAGGACTGGCCCTGAAGGCCCCCGCTTCCAGCGGGCAGTATCTCATTGACAACACGCCACCGGCCATTACCGGCACAATTCCGGAAACATCCTCATTCACCGGCAAATCCGCCTTCACAATTGCAATTGCATTCAGCGAAAAAGTTCAGGACGCAGATCCGTCCGCTCTCTCCATCACTCCGGAAGAGATTGCAGACCCGGAGAAACTGGAGCTGCATGGCGATACACTGCATCTACCGGTAGAAATCCCCGAACATCTTTTACTGGAACAGGTACCTGTCAAAATCAGTTTTTCAGACGGACTCGTTGTTGACAAGGCCGGTAATACCTATGCAGGGGCTGATGAATTCACCATAACATATGACGGCCGTCCGCTGACCGTCACGGGCTTTTCTCCTGATATTGAAAATGGGCAGACTACCGCGCGCCAGTTTCAGGTGACACTCGTTTTTTGCAGACCGGTATTTGGATTCGATAAAGGCGATATCCTCATCGATAATGCAAAAATATCCGGATTTGAAGGTGCGGACGGGGATACCGAGTATTTCGTAACGGTAGTTCCTGCTGAAGACGGACCGGTTCGCCTTACGGTTCCTGAAGGCGCTGCGCATGACCATGTAAACAACCCCAACGAGTCATCCGTAGCGTTTACAGTCCTCTACAGCAAGCCACCAGCGAAAATCACTTTGCTGTTGCCTGAAGATGGAGCTTCGAGGCAACGATTGCAGCCCCGGTTCAGCTGGCAGCATGAAGACCATGCGGAAACCTATGAACTGCAGCTGGCAAAGAACCCGGATTTCCGGTCAGAGGACCAGGTTATAACCATTGAGAACATTCCAGGGCCAGAATTTTCCATGGAAGATCATCTCGGTCACGATCAGACGTGGTACTGGCGGGTTCGCGGAAACAACCATGGAGTCACCGGAGCATGGTCCGAGACCCGCTCCTTCGCAACCTTGCGAGAAAAACCCGCGCAGGTGATACTGATCGCGCCTGAAGATTCTGCCGGCGCTGTGCAAACAGATCCGGAGCTGAAATGGAAGGAGACAGCACGCGCCAACAGGTACCGGGTTGAGATCACCGAAAACGACGACTTTGACCATCCGCTCTTTGTTGCGCACGGCATAGCCGCGACCTCTGTTCCTCTGGAGGACATACTTGAGTCCTATGCCAAATACCAGTGGCGCGTACGTGGGGAGAACGAAGCTGGAAACGGCAGCTGGTCGGTGCCGGGCGTCTTTGTTACCAAAGCCGATATACCGGAGCTTCTGTTTCCCGCACAAAACGCAACTTTGATCAGTATCGCTCCGCAGCTGTCCTGGGAAACAGCACATCCTGACTCAAAATTTGAACTTCGTCTGGGATCAGATCCACACTTGCGGGAGCAAATCCAGGTTTATCAAATTCAGGCTACACATTTCGAACCAGACAGCTTGCAAGCCGATACCGACTACTACTGGCAGGTACGCCTGGCCGACCGGTTGACCCACAGTGACTGGAGTGAAATCCGCAGGTTTACGACACGGCCCGATCCGGCCGAAGAGAAGGTGGCGGTCACCTTCCAATTTGTTCCGGGAGAATCTGAAAATGGAGAATGGGGCTATTACAACCTGATTGGCTTGCCGGGCAGTCAGATACTTTTCCTGGATGATATTTTTGGCAAGGAGCAGAGCGGTCATTGGTCTGCATTCATGGAGACGGGAGGCGATGCCGGGTTCCTGGTTCCATTTGATCAGGAAAGCAATCGATTCTGCTTCAGGCCAGGAAGAGGGCACTGGATCCATCATGAAGATTCAGTGCGCGTCGAACTTAAGCCGGTTCCTGCCCGGACGGACAGGGATGATGCTTTTGCCATTGAAGTTCAATCCGGCTGGAATATTATCACCAACCCGTTTACTTCGGCTGTATCCTGGATGGAGATGATGGCATATAACGATCTTAACGCGCCGCTTTACGGATATTCCCGGACGTTTGAAAAGCGCGACAGCCTCCAGGCTTTCGAAGGGTTCTATTTTTATAACGATCCGGAGTGGCAATTGGACAGCCTGAAGGTGCCTTTTGTTACTACGGCCCGAAGGCGGTTCACAGATCCCGGGCAAAAGACCGCTGCAGAGCAACTATCAGAGTATTCCGGCGAAGGCGCAAACATGGAGCTGCAGGCCCTTTTTGCTGAGGCCGATGACCGTTCGCCTTTTTCCAAAGCAGTGCGTCTGAATTTCGGATCCGGGCATCAGGATGTTCCCTATCCACCGCTTGATATGACGAGATACGGCCTGGCGCTGGTATCAGGAAATGCTGCTGATATGGATGATATGAGCCCGGGCAAAACGGCTGATCAAGAGAGGTATGCGATGTCTTCCCAGGAGATATCCGGGCAGAGCGGGTTGGAATTCTCCGGAAGCCAGGAGCTTCTGCTCCGGAGCAGATCAGCTGCCTATAAGCCCACCGGGGAAAAATTCCTGCTGGAAGTGAAAGCTCCTCGGGGCACCGGGATTGAGTGGAAGGCCCGGTTCCGTGGTATCGGCAACCAGGCAGTGATCCTTATTCATGACCCTGCTGACGACCGGTTTGTATTGATGGGGTCCGGCGAAACAGCTGGCTGGAAGGTAAAAGAGAGGCACTCCACCTATCACGTTTATGTCGGTGACGAAGCGGCAATCATGGATGTGATGGACCGCATGGCACCAGGGGAAATTGTTTTGAAACAGAATTATCCCAATCCGTTCAACCCGTCAACGACTATCCGCTATTCAGTTGTGGAAGAGACCGATGTACGGCTGGAAGTATTTGATATCCTGGGTCGGCATGTGCGGACACTTGCCAACGGGGTTCATCAAAATGGATGGTATTCGGTTTCATTTGATGGAAGCGGCCTGGCCAGCGGGGTTTATATCTACCGGCTGGTTGCAGGTCCGGAAATCCTGACCGGACAAATGATGCTCATCAACTAAGGAAGTTTTTCCGATAGGTCTTGCTTAATATACCGGTAGCTCAGGCGCACAAATCCGCAAAAAAGCACATCAAACGGACGGTACTGTAAAAGTATGTAATGCAAGTTTGCCCGGCGATCTGTTATATTACCATCTTATAACATTTTTTTACCGGATGGGGATCACGAACAGACAGCATGAAAAAAATCCTGGGCATATCGGCGTTTTATCACGATTCGGCGGCAGCGCTGGTATCCGGCAGCGCTATTGTGGCCGCCGCGCAGGAGGAGCGCTTCACCAGGTCCAAACACACCGCGGAGTTTCCTGTAAACGCCATCCGCTACTGCCTGGAGGAGGGAGGGCTGACCATCGATGAGCTGGACGCCGTCGTTTTTTACGACAAGCCGCTGCTCAAATTCGAACGCCTGCTGGAAACCTATTACGCCTTCGCCCCGCGCGGACTCGTTTCTTTTCTCAAGGCTATTCCCCTCTGGCTCCGTGAAAAAATGTTCCTCAAAAAGATGGTGTATGACGGACTCCGGGAAATCGGGCCGTATGACCTGAAACGGCTGAACCTGCGTTTTACCGAACACCACCTCTCCCATGCCGCAAGCGCGTTTTATCCGTCACCGTACCCCCGGGCCGCCATTCTGACCATCGACGGCGTCGGCGAATGGGCCACCGCCGCTATCGGGATCGGCGACGGCCGCCAAATCACCTTCCTCCGGGAGCTGGAGTTCCCGCACAGCGTCGGTCTGCTCTACAGCGCGTTTACCTACTATCTGGGGTTTCGTGTCAATTCCGGCGAATACAAACTCATGGGACTGGCACCCTACGGCGATCCGGAATCAGCGCAGGTTCGCGAGTTTATGGATGTCATCACCGGCCGGCTGACAGCCATCAAGCCGGACGGCTCCCTCTGGATGAACCAGAACTATTTTTCCTACGCTACCGGACTCCGTATGGTCAGGGATCGCAAATGGGAACAACTGTTCGGCTTTCCACGCCGGGAACCCGACCACGAGATTCTGCAGCACCACTGCAACCTGGCTCTGGCCATCCAGAAAGTGACCGAAGAGATTGTGCTTAAAATGGCCCGTGAGGCCCGAAAGCTCACCGGCGAGACCCGCCTCTGCATGGCGGGCGGAGTCGCCCTCAACTGTGTGGCCAACGGACTGCTGCTCCGGGAGCGCGTTTTTGAGGAGGTCTTCATCCAGCCGTGCTCCGGCGATGCGGGAGGGGCGCTTGGCGCGGCCCTGGCTGCAGCTCATCTCTACTACGACATCCCCCTGACATCTGATAAGCAAGCCCGCAACTCCACCGGATCCAAAACAGAGCAGCAAGGCAGACACCGGGACACCATGGCCGGCGCGTATTTGGGTCCATCGTTCTCCGACAAGGAGATCATCCGCATGCTGCGTCATGCAAAGGCGGTTTACCGGCATGTAGCCGACTTCGACGAGCTGGCGGATCTCGTGGCGCGGGATCTGGCCGACGGAAAGGTGGCGGGATGGTTCCAGGGACGGATGGAATACGGTCCGCGGGCCCTGGGCAACCGAAGCATACTCGCCGACGCCCGCAACCCCGAAATGCAGAAAAAGCTGAATCTGAAAATCAAATTCCGGGAAGGGTTCCGGCCGTTCGCCCCCTCGGTACCGGCGGAGGATGCCGGTGAGTATTTTGATCTTTCTGCGGATTCCCCCTACATGCTGTTCACCGCGCCTGTCAGGGAGCAGCACCGGATCCCGGTACCGGACGATTATCACCAAAAGCCGCTCAACGAGAAGCTCTACCATCCCCGAAGCAATCTGCAGGCCATCACACATGTGGATTTCTCCGCCCGCATTCAGACCGTCCACGAAGAGACCAATCCGCGATTTGCCGCCCTGCTGCGGTCATTCAAAAAACTTACCGGTTGCGCGCTGCTGGTCAATACCAGTTTCAATGTAAGGGGAGAGCCGATCGTCTGCACTCCGGAGGATGCCTGGCGCTGTTTCATGGGCACCGACATGGACCTGCTCGTAATCGGCAACTTCCTGATGTACAAAACGGAACAACCCGATCACGCCAACCGTGAAAAATGGCGCAGAGCCTATGCGCCGGATTAGGTGCTGTTTGCAAAAATTACAACAATAAACGTTTAAAGAAGGGAATATGGAATATATATCGGATCTGTGGTACTTCATGAAGGAGCGGAAGAAATTCTGGCTGGCTCCGATCATCATTGTCATTCTGTTGCTGGGCCTGCTGATCGTGTTCGGGGGCAACAGTCCGATCGCGCCGTTTATCTATTCCATTTTTTAGGAAACCTGACCGGACTCCATATGAACCCCAAAACTCCGGACTCGCAGCGAACGGTACACACCATTACCATCGGGTTTCTGGTGATTTACCTCATCACAGGCTGGCAGTGGACCGTACTTGCGGCCGTTGCCGTCGGTGTGGCGGGCCTGTTTTCCAAATACCTTGCCGGACTCATCCACCGGGGCTGGATGCTCCTGGCCCGGCTGCTGGGGTATGTCGTTCCCAACATCATCCTGACACTTGTCTTCTATCTGGTGCTGCTGCCTGTGGCATTGCTGGCACGCCTTTTCCGGAAAGAGCCGCCGGTTGTTCTTGACAACAGAGCGGACAGCATGTTCCGTCGGGTGGAGAAAACATTCGGCAAAGAAGACTTCATAAACCCGTGGTGAGGCCACGGCCGATATAGGCTAACCGATGGCAAAAAAAGAACATCACAAGAAAAAGCAGGGTGGAAAGCGGGCAGAGCGCAAAACGTTGACGCGCGGGAAGAAAGTGGCGTTTACCCTCGTTACCATCTGCATTCCGCTTCTTTTTTTCGGCATCCTTGAGGGATCTCTGCGTTTGGCCGGGTACGGCGGCGAAACCGGTCTGTTTATCAAACCGGATCGGCACCAGGGCCGGTACGTGCAGCTTAATCCCCACTATCACGAGAAGTTTTTTCACCGGACAACCACGTTCACCGCCGGCAGGGGCAGTGTCTTTCTGGCCGAGAAGCCGGACAACGGGTTTCGCGTCTTTGTTCTGGGAGCATCGACCACCGAGGGGTTTCCGTACGGTTTTAATGGCGGTTTTCCACTGGTGATCCAGGATATGCTCGAGGATGTGCTTCCCGGTCGCCATGTGGAGGTCGTCAATCTCGGCATTACGGCTACCAACACCTACACGTTGTACGATCAGGCCCGTGAAATCATCAGACACGAGCCCGACGCCATCTTCATATACTCGGGTCAGAATGAATTTTACGGCGCGCTCGGCATCGCGTCGGCGGAAAACATCGGGCGTTTTCCCGGATTCGTACGTTTCAACCTCCGTCTCTACCGGTACCGGACCTTTCTCATGCTCCGGGACGCGATGGGATGGGTATCGGGTCAGGCCGGCCGGCTTTCCGGCGAGAGTGACGAAGAGCACGGTACCCTGATGCAGCGCATGGCACAGCGTCATGCCATCCCCCTGGACAGCCGCCTGTTCGAGGCGGGCAAACGGCAATATGCCGGCAACCTCGACGCCATCCTGAGCACCTTCGGGAAGCGGGATATCCCGGTTTTCCTCTCCAGTCTGGTCAGTAACCTGAAAGACCATCCGCCTTTTTATTCGGTCGGAGCCGAAGGACATCCGCCGGCCGCGGAGGTGTTTGCCGGTGCCGGGGAAGCGTATGACGAAGGCCGGTACGGCGAGGCGCTTGAAGCGTACCGCCATGCCCGTGATCTGGACGCGCTCCGGTTCCGTGCCCCGGCCGCTTTCAACGATATCGTTCGCCGGCAGGCCGACCGCCACGGTGCCCGGTATGTTCCGATGAAGGAGCGGATGAGCGAACATGCGGAGAACGGAATCATCGGATTCGATCTGATGCTGGAGCACCTGCATCCGAACCGCGAAGGATACGCCCTGATGGCCGAAATCTTTGTCGAACAACTGCTGAAAGCAGGGCTGCCCGGACTCCGGCCCGACCGCAGCCGCCTCGGAACAGCCGACCATTACCGGCGTGCCATGTATCACACCGAGCTGGACGAGAATATCGTGCGGCACCGGGTTCTGATGCTCACCCACAGCTGGCCGTTTGTGGATACGGTGGATCCGGCCGGATATCCGGCTAATTATGTCCCGGAGAATTTCGCAGACCAGCTGGCATTCCGTCATGTGCGGGAGGAGATGGAGTGGCATCAGGCAAAAACGGAGATGGCCCAATGGCATTTGGATAACGGCAGGCACAACGACGCCCTCGACGAAATGCGCGGAATCATCCGGGTGGTTCCCTATGAAGCCGATCCATATGAACTTGCCGCGCGTATGGCGGTGGAAGCGGAGCTGCTCGATGAAGCCGCCGACTTTCTGGAGGAGGCGTATCGTATCCGCCCGTCCCATTATGCTGTCCGTACGCTTGGCTGGGTTGAGGCGACCCGCGGGAACAGCCGGCGGGGAGCGGAGCTGCTGGAAGAGGCCTGGCGCAGGGATCGCTCCGACCATGCAAGTCTGTATCGCGCCTCGGTAGCGCATGCCGCTGCCGAACAATTCGACAGGGCGGTGGAGCTGGCCGATCAGCTGGCAGCCATCAACCCCCAATTTCCAAATCTGGAGCAATGGCGCGGCCACCTGAGCCATATTATGTCGGTGCGAGCGGAACGGCAAGCGTCGGCGCGGTCCGCAAACGGGCAGGAGCCGTAACGAGACGGGCCGGGTGAAAGCGAAAAACCGGCAAATACGCCGCTACAGGGATTCGGCCTCCTGATACCGGCGGCACAGGGAGGCCATATGGAGAATCTGCTCCTCATCGTCGAGGATGCGCGGCATTTTGGTCTGCGCATGCAGCGCCTGATGGGTTTCTCTCCACTCGTGAAGAGCATCCTTGGAGAGGTTGAATATCACCGGAGGGTGGATTCCCATGCTGGTGCGGCGGTTTTTGTAGTGGCGGTTGAGTTCCCCCAGGTTTTCATCCAGTTGTTTCGTGAAAGAGGCGATATCATCTGGTTTACGCACCCACTGCACAAACCAGAAATGGCGCGGGGCGCCGATGTCATCATCGATAAGGCCGCCCATGGTAAACACGGAGAATTCGGCTCCGGCCTGCTCCGCCGTCTTTTCCAGGGCTTTTTGCGCCTCGTGGGATTCAACGGCCTCTCCGAACCGGTCAAAAATTTCCGAAACCCGGCCTACCACCTGAATCCGGGGCTGGTCGAGGTCGGTAAACTCGATCACATCGTTGATCATATAGCGCCAGAGTCCGGAGTTGCTGCTCACGACAAGCGAGTAGGGGACTCCCTTCTCGACCTCCCAGGTCGGTACCGTTTTTTGACGCGCCAGGTCGTCCTTGTGTTCCTTGGGATTGGGGATCCACTCGTAAAACACGCCGTTGTCAACGATCAGCCGGAGGTCGGTGCGTTTCAGGTCGTCACTGAAAGCAAAATAGGATTCGGAAGCGCCGTAATTTTCGATATAGTCCATGTTCAGCCCGTCAAGCAGCTTGTTGAAATGGGGGCGATAGGTATTCAGCGCTTCGCCGCCGCAGATAAGCAGTCGCAGGTTGGGCCAGATTTCACGGATATACTGCTTGCCGGTGATCTCCAGGGCCCGTTGAAAAAAGCGCAGGGCCCAGGAGGGGATCGCCACAATTTTGCGGATGTCGGCTTTAACCGCCTTTTCCAGGGTACGGTCAAACTTTTCTGTCCACTCCTCCTGGATCATGGTGCGGGGTGAGCGGACCTGGAACATCGAGAGCCAGCCCGGCGACAATTTGGCAAGGTACGCGCTGATTTCCCCGATACGGATGTTAGACCTCGGTTCCAACCGCTCAATATTGCCGGGAAGGCTTACATGGCTTCCCAGGAAAAAATGAAGAAAGTTGGGTTTCTGGCGAAAGTAGGAGATGATCACCTTGCGCATGAACCGCTGGTCGCTGCGCAATCGGTCTTCGCTCAGCGGGATGTGCTTCCCTTTGCCGGTGGTTCCGGCAGAGACGGCGAAATTCTGGATCCTGGCCGGCCACAGCAGGTTTTGCTCCCCGTTTTTCAGGCGTTCAATGTAGGGCTCGACATCATCGTACGTACTGAGCGGTACTTGCTGAGAATACTCTTCAAAGCCTTTCATGGAAGAAAAGCCGAATCGTTTGCCGTATTCCGTGCGTGCGCCTTTCCGGAGCATGTGGGACAATACTTTCTTCTGGGCCGCTTCAACAGATCTGGACATACGCTGATGAAATAAAACAAGTCAGGCTGGTGAAACAGGGTGACGCACCGTTTCCCGGCCTGACTCATTAGTGCAATTATGGTGAAACAGATAGAAAATTAACGTTCGGCTATTGGCGTCCAGGGCAGGTTCTTATCCCCCAGATAAAGCTGGCGCGGACGTATCAGCCGGTTGTTGGCCATTTGCTCCAGGAAGTGAGCGGTCCAGCCGGTCACCCTGCTCATGCCAAAGATGGCGGTATAGAGGTCAGGCTTAATCCCCATCGAATAGTAAACGGTAGCCGAGAAGAAATCCACATTCGGGTCGATGCCTTTCTCACTCTTCATCACATTCTGGATGGTTTCCGACCACTCGTACAGATAGAGGGTATCGGTTTCTTCGGCCAACTGCTTTGAAAATCTTTTGAGGTGCTTGGCGCGGGGATCGATGGTGCGGTAGACCCGGTGGCCGAAGCCCATGACTTTCTCTTTGGCGGCCAGGCGATCCCTGATAAAGGCCTCGACGTCGGCGTCACGGTCCAGTTTAAGCAGCATGTTCATAACGGCGGTGTTCGCGCCTCCGTGGAGGGGGCCTTTGAGCGATCCGATGGCGCCGGTAACCGCGGAGTAGATGTCGGACTGTGTCGAACAGATGGCGCGAGCGACAAACGTGGATGCGTTCATTCCGTGCTCGGCATGGATGGTCAGGCAGATGTCCATCATCTTCTCGGCGCTCTCACCCGGGCGTTCTCCATTAAGCATGTATAGGAAATTGTGGGCGGTGCTGCCCTCCTTCAGGGGAGCGAGAATCTCTTTGCCTTCCCTGGCACGATGGAATCCCGCTACAACGGCCGGCATCTTTGCGGTCATACGGATGGCCATGCGCTGGTTGGCGTCAGGGTCACTGGACAGGATTTCCTCATCAAAATCGGCCAGCATCGATACGGCGGTGCGCAGTACGGACATCGGCTCCGCTTCCTTGTTCGTGCTGTTCAGATAGTCTATGACCGGCTGCGGGAGATCCCGCTCGGCAATCAGCTTTTTGTTAAGATCATCCAGCTCTTCCTGTGAAGGCAGCCTGTCGTTCCAGAGCAGAAAGGCGACCTCTTCAAATGTGGCGTTCTCAGCCAGTGTGTCAATATTGTAGCCTGCATAAATCAACTCCCCCTCTTCGCCGTTAATAGCGCTCTTGGTAGAGGTAAAAGCGACAATCCCCTCCAGCCCCCTGTTCAGGTGAGGATACTTTTCGCTGTCAATGTTTTCAAGATTTTTGCTGGTCATAGAATACTCCTTGTTTCACTTGTTGGTTATGATGACGACAGTGTGATAAAACTGATTCCGGGATAAAACGATCCGATTGTGATTGATCGGCCGAACCGCATTTTAAACTTTCGGCTTCCTGGTGAAGTTTCAATACGCAAATTATATGTGAGTGATTAACCCAAAAAAATCATCAGTCAATGATATCTACATCCCGTTAAACGCCGCTGTCTGCCGCCTGCGTTCCGCTTCACCGATTTCACTCCCCATCAGGATGCGGTTCCGATTCATCCGTCCCGATAATGCGTTCTGCTGGAGTGACTTTATTAACACGATTATACGGATAAAAGCGGTAATAAACATCACTTGTTCCCCGATTTCGGCCGGATGGTCACATTAAAAAAAGATAATTTTGACTTTTTTCTCCTGAAAGGGACGTCCTGCAGCGCTCGCCGAAGAGCGTGCAGGTGCCGCGAAATCAGAATCTTAAGAAAATGACGTTCAGCGGGTTGAGGGAGTTGAAATAATCCTGGAAGCGCTTTACTAAAAAAATATAAATTTTGTGTGAAGAAAGAGTATTTGTAATTTATTTCTCAATCGTTAGCAAATACGCACTCAGTATGGAACCGAGAATACTACCATGGGGAAGATCAATTCAGAATCAGAAAGCGCACGGTTATCCGGCTATGTGAAGGCGAAGTCGGTCGGTGTCGAACGGCCGATTGTTTTTTACATTGAAATCAATGATGAAAGTTCCGCATATTACATGGCTGCCCGGTTGCAGAAGGAACACTGGGAAGTAAATGTTATACCAACCGGCTCCTGCTGGATTTGCCTTGCGCATGCCGTTGCCACCCCGGATCACCAGACCATCAGTGATTTGTGTGATTATCTGTCAGATTTATCGGAGTTCTACGGTGGCACGTTCAAACGGTGGGAGTTGGACTCACCGTACTGAACCGCAATGCATGGCTGAAAAACGAACACCAACCCGCAGTTTTAACGACCTTGTTGAGATAATGGCGATACTCCGGAAGGAGTGTCCATGGGACCGCAAACAGACCCATGAATCCATAAAGGACCTGATGGTCGAAGAAATTTATGAAGCGATCGAAGCGATCGACAACGACGACCCCGCCGAGCTTCGCAAAGAGCTCGGTGACCTTCTCCTTCACGTCGTCTTCCATACCGAGATAGCGAGAGAGGCCGGCCGGTTCGATATCGGCGAAGTCATTTACGGCATCCAGGAGAAACTGATCCGGCGCCATCCCCACGTGTTTTCCGATACCGTTGCCGGGGATTCCGAAACGGTCGTGCGCAACTGGGAGGATCTTAAAATGAAGGAGGCCGAACGTTCCTCGGTACTCCAGGGAGTGCCCGATACCCTGCCTGCGCTCATCAAGGCGCAACGGATGCAGGACAAGGCCGCGGCCGTCGGTTTCGACTGGAACACCTGGCAGCAGGCCTGGCCCAAACTCATCGAGGAGATCGAAGAGTTTCGTCAGGCGGCCGAATCCGGCAACGAAGAGGAGAAAGCCGGGGAGTTCGGCGACCTGCTTTTCTCCCTGGTGAACGTCGGCAGGCTGGCCGGCCTGAACGTCGAAGACTGTCTGCGCCTGACCAACCGGAAGTTCAAATACCGGTTTCAGCATATCGAAAAAGTGCTCAGCGAAGAAGGGAGGAATATCAAGGATACCCCCCTCGAAGAGATGGATAAAATCTGGGAAGAAGCCAAGTCGCTGTAGGACGCGGCTCATACCCCGGCGCCGGTGTTATCGCTTCCGCAATGTCTGCCCCCGGTGAGGCCGGTCCCGGGGATGCTGTTGCCATTGCTGCCGTCCCGGTTCAGGGGTAATTCCGCCGGATCACTTCCCGAAGCAGGTGCGTCTGCATCTCCTGTTTCTGGGCGGCGGGGAAGAGGATGTTGTTGAGAATCAGCCGGTAACCGGGACTGTTGGGGAACAGGTCCAGCTCGGTCGGCGGGTCGCCCACCCGATGCGTATAATCCTCGGGATCGTGTCCGCCGTAAAACGTAAAAAAGCCTTCCCCCAGGTTTCCGTGGATGTACTTGATCTCATTGCGGCCGGGCGCCTCGGCCAGCACCACCACATTGCTTTTGATGGTCTCCTTGCGGAACGCCGTAGTCTGGCCGTAGAACCCCTTGATGCTGCTTACGTGATTCTGGGTGAGCATCGTGGGCACGGGATCCCATTTCGCCGAAAAATTGAACAGGGTGAAATAATCCATCTCTTCATCCACCTGTGCCATGCGTTCCTGGACATTCGGAATATCGATATTCGCGTGCCGGTACTCGGCGGGATCCAGAGTGACCTCAAAGTTTTCAAAGGCCAGGGTCCGGGAGAAGTCCAGCTTCTCGTTGGCATCCGGATCGGCGGGACGGCCGTCCAGTTCAACGGGTACGATGTCGGTTTCCGCTGCGGCCAGGGCGATATCAAACGTATCTGCGCCCGAGCACATGGCAAACAGGAATCCGCCCTCGCGGATATAATCTTTGATGGTGAGCACCACGGCCAGCTTCATATCGGCTACCTTTGAAAACCCGAGATTGGTTGCCATCTCCTCCAGGTCGCGAACCTGCCGGATATACCAGGGCTGATTGCGGTACACGGCCCAGAACTTGCCGTGCTGCCCGGTGAAGTCTTCATGGTGGAGATGCAGCCAGTCGAACTCATCAAGCGCCCCGTCCAGAATTTCTTCGTTGTACAGGGTTTCGTAGGGCACTTCGGCGTAGGTGAGCGCAAGGGTCACGGCATCGTCCCAGGGCAGGGTGTGGTCGGGGGTGTAGACCGCGATTCGCGGGGCTTCCTCGAGCTCAACCACCGACATGTTCACATTGGGGCGCTCCACCTCCTCGATGATGCTGTTTGCACGCCCGGCGGAAATCTCCTCGATCGAAACGCCGCGCACCCGGCTTCGGCGGATGATGTTGTCGCTTCGCGGAGCCAGGAAGCTTCCGCCGCGATAGTTCAGGAGCCATTTTCCGTTATGCCCGTCCTCCAGATGCTGGTAGATGACACCGTAGGCCTTCAGATGGTTGCGCTGGCTGTCGTCCATGGGAATGAGCACCCAGCCGGACTGCGCCTGGACCTGGACGGAGGCCGCCATGAACAGCAGCAGCGCCGGCAACAGCATCAGCAATGCAAACAATTTTCTCCGGGCACGCGGGGAGCGGACACCGGAGCGGTCGCCGGTCGCTGTTGCGGCGGAAACGGGGATGAAGGTCAATGAAGTCATAGATCTCAAATTGATTCAGGTTTTGCAACTCATGACAAGGCGTCCTGCTCCAGTCTGCGAATCCGCTCTCTGGCAAAATCCGCGAAATAGCCGTCGGGATAGTGCATCAGCAGCTCCTCGTAGTAGTCCACAAGCGTGTCGGGCGACAGGGTTGCCGTGGCCAGTCCCGTTCCGTCAAACAGCGGAATCTCGGAACCGAACAGCGTTTCCAGAAGCTCTTCCGGGGGGATGCCTCCCGAGGAGGCAAGTTCGCCGTCACTGCGCTCCCTCTGTTCAAACAGGAGTTCCGCCAGACGAGCGCGCTCCCAGAGCAGGCGTTCACCGGGATTCTGCCGGGACGATGGGCGGCGCGTATGCCGGTCAATCACAAGAAAGGCCGTTTCCGGATGAATCTGGCGAAGGCTGCGGGTAAGCAGCAAAATGCTCTCACCGTGTACCGGTGCCGATGACGGTTCGCCCATGGCCGGTGCCAGCAGGGAGGCGGCACCCGTGTAGTCCCCGGTATCGTAGCGGTACCGGGCTTCCGAATAGCGGCGCAGTTCCCGGTGCATATCCTGTCCCGGATCATTTTCGACGTAGGCGGTCTGAATCATGTGGCGGAGGCGCAGCGCGTTGTTGGCGAAAAACGAGTGATTCTCGCGCTCCAGCGAGCGCAGTTGCAGCCGGGCGTAGGTGAAATCGCCGTTATAGAAATCGCCCAGGCCGAGGTAGTAGCGGCTTTTCTCCGAGAGGTTGCCGCTGCCGCCGATGCGGGTACTCCGGGTCAGTGCCACCCGCGCCAGCGAAAACTCACCCCGGAAGAGCAGAATTCGTCCCTCGACATACGCCATCGCAGCCTTTTCGTCACTGGTGCGGGCGATTTGCTCCATTTTGGCGTGATAGGTTTCGGCGCGTTCCGGATCCTTGAGATGATCCAGGGCCAGTTCGGCCTGCATCATCAGGGTCTGGATGATCCGGTCATAGCGCGGGAAACGTTCGGTGAGCCGTTCAATGGTGTCGAACGCCTTGCGGTACAGGGAATCGGCCGCGCCGCCGAAATCGCGGTTGGTGTCGATCAGATGATCGGCCCACGCCCGGTAGGTGCTTGAAAGCTCCTCAAAGCTGCGTGCCTGCAGCGGGTGATTCTCCAGGTCGAGATAATAGGTAAAGGCCTGTTCGGCCCATTCGAACTGCTGCTGGGTGCGCAGGCGGCGGCCCGTCTGGAAAAGAATATGCTGCTCATTCTCGCCGCGGCGTTCGAGGGCCTGTGCCGCAGCGTAAGCCCGGCGGTAGAGGCCGCGCTCCATATTCAGCCACACCAGGAAGTTGCGGTATGCCACATCCGGTTCACTGCCGGGTGACTGCCTTTCCGCCCGTTCCCCGGCAAGCATGATCGCGGTGTCATAAAGCGCACGCTCATCGTAATTGAGCAGCTGACGCTGGATTCTGCTCATGCTGGAAGGGTCGTTGCCAAGCAGATCCAGATACTCCCGCATGGCCTCCTCGAAATTGCGCACGGAGAGGTGGTTTGACGCGATTTCGTGCGTGAACAGCGAAGGCTCACCAAGCTGTTGTCGTGCCTGTTCATAGACATCGATGGCTCTTTCGTATTCACGACGCTCATTCAGTATAGACGCCACCCTCCGGTATGCGTGCAGGTTTTCGGCATGGTCATCCAACACACTCTGCCAGGCGGCGTAAGCCTCTTCGGAACGGTCCGCGTAATGGAGAATTTCACCGAACCGAACCCGCGTGTTGATGTCGCTGGAGTACCGGTCAAGGCGCCGTTGGGTGATTTCAAGCGCCTCATCATATCGTTGCAAGCTGACCAGCGCGCTGACGGCCCGGTCGTACACCGCGTAGGAGCGGGGATTATCTTCCAGAAGCTGTTTGAAAACTTCATACGCCTCTTCATATTCCCCGGCGTTGAGCAGCCGGTTGCCCAGTGCGTACTCGTCGGGGTTCTGTGCCTGGAGTCCCGGAGGGATGAACAGGGATGCCGCAATGAGGATCACCGCCAGAAGATAGCCCGGCAGGCGCAACGAGGTGCTGCCGGAAACGATCCCGTTATCACTGACCACGGAAGAGGTATCCGCCGGCCGGCGGGAGTCCGGTTGCGGAACGTTCATGACTGCGGCGGATCTGATCGGGCTCATGTTGGTTTCAGTGGACATTAAGAAAGATGTTGTCGGCAAAAAAAAGGTCGCGGCACAATGGTCGCTTCAGCCCGGCGGGTCCGCTTACGGCGGAAGGCCTCAGGGCACCGGGCGGAGGAACAGGCCGGCGCTCAGGAAGCGCCGGTGGCGGGCTGTCCGAAAGGAGTAACGACACCGGGGGCCAGCTTATTGACCTCCCGGTAAAATCGAAACAGGGGAAATCCCACAACATTATAATAATCGCCGTTGATTCCCTTCACGAACAGCGCGCCGAGGTCATCCTGTATGCCGTAGGCACCGGCCTTGTCCATGGGGCTGCCGCTTTCGATGTAGGCACGGATTTCATCGTCGGAGAGCGTTCCGAAGGTAACATCGGTGCGTTCGTGGAAGACGCGTTGCTTAGGCTGTCGCCCTTCACCGGTGAGGATGAGCGCCACGCCGGTGAACACCTGGTGGGTCCGGCCGCTGAGAGAGCGCAACATCGCAGCGGCATGGCCCGCGTCTTCCGGTTTCCCGAGTATCTCGCGATCCCGGACAACCAGCGTGTCGGCCCCGATAACGAGCGCGGATCGGTGTGCGAACCGTTTTTCCGCCACCATGCGCGCCTTGGCGAGCGCGAGCTCTTCCACAACCGTCTCGGGATCGGTATCGGGCGTAACCGACTCCTCGAATGCGGCGGGGACCACTTCAAAAGTTACACCGATCTGGCGGAGAAGCAGCCGTCTGCGCGGACTGGACGAAGCCAGTATGATCTGAACGGGCATGGATTTGATTACGGTTTGGATACGGGGGATTTCTTCGGTCAAAGGGCAAATGATACGAATAATTCACGTATTTTGATCGTAAAGATAAAAAAAACAGCCGGCGACTGTTGTCCGCTCCGGCACGCCGGTCAATACGGATCACCGGTCAGCACGGCACTCCGCTCAGCAAGTTTCGCCGGAAAGCACGGATCGCCGGCAACCCGGCGAAACGACATCTGCCCGGTCTGTCTTCAAGTAACCAAAAGGTGCCTCATCGTGAACCAACCGAATTCAGCGTCCCGATCTTTTCATGAACGTGCCGAAAGCTATGCCCTGGAGATGACCATGGCCGAAACGGATCTGTTGCGCGAGCTTCGCGAAGCCACGGCGCGGGAGCTCCGGTACGACGACATGCTCAGCGGACCCCTCGCCGGGACGTTGCTTCATCTGCTCGCTGGTGCCTGCAATGCCCGGCGAGCCCTGGAAATCGGTACGTTCACCGGCTACGCCACCCTGCAGATGGCCATGGCGCTTCCGCCAGACGGGCTCCTGTTTACTTGCGAGTCCAATGACAAGTACGCGGCCATTGCCGAACGCTTTTTCCGGCGCTACCGGGAGGAGGGAGGAAAGGCGGAAATCCGGTTGTTGCGAGGCCCGGCCCTGGCTACCCTCAGCGAAGAAGCGGAACTCAAAGAGCACCCCTTCGATTTCATATTTCTGGATGCCGACAAGGAGGCATACCCCGACTATTACGAGCGGTTGATTCCCCTGTTGCGGCCCGGCGGCATGCTGGTGGTTGACAACGCTTTCTGGGGGGGAAAGGTGTGGGAGGGGGGCGGAGGAGAGAAAGCCGGTGCCGGAGCCATCGCCCGGGAGGTTTTCACGGGATCGGTTGACCGCAAGGCCGCCGCCATAGACCGCCTCAACCGGATCATTGCGGCAGATCCGCGCGTGGAGAATGTGCTGCTGCCGGTCAGAGACGGTATGCATCTGATTCGCAAACGCATACAGGTGTCAACCGGCGATGGATAACCGTCCAAAAAAGCGCTTAGAAAATAATTGGCATATCACCGGCAAACTTTTAAATTAGGACAGTTTGCAAGGTAAGCCGGACGGATAATGCAGGGGTTTGCATTGGGCCGCGCCGGGGTTTTTGTGAAGTGGGGGCAAGGAAAACGGAGAACATGTGCCGTTTGCACGCCTTTTAGCCTTGTATCATTCAAATAATTTCAAACTGTCCTGAATCGGTCTTTTGTCCTGTGAAGCCGCCGGCAGAATCAATAAGGATGCAGCTCGTAATCCATCCATGGAAAACAATACGCTCCGGGGACCGGTACATGCGTTCGGGCTGTGTCGTCAGGCATAGTTAAACCATAAAAAAATCAAGCACATGAAAAACTTTGTCACGGTAATTGCGATCATGCTTTTGACAGCATGTATGGGAGTTAAAACGGCCTGGGCCGGTGGGTATCAACTGAACCTGTCCGGGCAGCGCCAGGTGGGTATGGCCTATGTCGGAACGGGGATGCCGCTTGATCTGGCTACGATCAGTATGAATCCCGGCGGACTCGCCGCGCTGGACCATAACGGTATCCTGCTCGGCAGCAACGCCACGTTTATAAACACCACTTTCCGCTCCAACCCGCAAATGTTCCCTGTCCTTCAGGGTGACTATGAAGCGGAAACCGACAGCCGGATTCGCACGCCGTTCAGCATCTACGCCGCCTACGAAACCCCGCTGGAAAACCTGCGTGCCGGCCTTGGTGTGTACACCCCGTACGGCAACAACGTTCGCTGGGACAACGACTGGCTCTATGCCGGGATGCTCACCGAAATCACCATGTTCACCATCTTTATCCAGCCGACCCTCAGCTACAGCCTCACCGAGCGGCTCAGTGTGGGTGCCGGCCCCATTTTCGCCATCGGTTCGGTGAACCTCCAGCGCCGCCCCACAGTTGACCTGAGAGGCGTGGACCCCAACCTGCCGCAGGACGCTCCGCTTCATGTGGAGCTGGACGGTTCCACCACCGCGTTCGGCTTTAACGCCGGCCTCTATTATGAGCACAACGACATGCTCTCTTTCGGTGTATCCTACCGTTCAAAAGTCGATATGGAGCTGGAAGAGGGTGATGCCGACTTCACGCTTGAGTCCCAGCAAGTACCGGCCGCTGTCGCCGGACAACTTTTCCCTCCGGGGAACACCTTTGACGCCAGCCTGCCGCTGCCGGCCGTCCTGAGCCTCGGACTCGGTATCCGTCCTTCCGAAGTTGTGCGGATCGGCCTTGACGCCAACCTCACTTTCTGGAGCGAATACGAAGATCTGTCATTCGATTTCGGAATCAACACACCCGCTGTTCAGGACAGCCAGGAGCCCCGAAATTTCAATGATCGCTGGATCTTCCGGGTCGGCGGCGAATGGGATGCCACCGAGGTATTGCAGCTCCGGCTTGGCGCCTATTACGATATGTCGCCGGTGGATGAAGGCTTCATCACCCCGGAAACCCCGGATGTGGACCGCTACGGTTTCAGCGCCGGCGCAAGTGTCGCGCTCACCCCGCAGATGGGCCTGAATGCTTCGGTGCTGTTCATCACGTCCAGCTACCGCGAGCAGACTCTCGAGGATATGAACCAGCCCGGTACTCCGGCTGTAGTGCCCGTTGGCGAGTTCCAGACTAACGCGCTGATTCCCGGCCTCTCGTTCTACTATAATTTCTGATATACGCGATTGCGGCATCCTGGCCGGGTGGCGGAAGTGCCGCTTGGCGAGACAGCAACCGTGATCGGCTCCGGATAGTTACCCAAAGCGGAGCGTCAGGAAACAGTACCATGAAGAGGAATGCAGACTCTTGTCCGGAGTCCGCATTCCTCTTTTTTTATTGAGGGACCGCACATGATGCCGCCATGCGTTCATGCAGCTGCTTTTCGGTCAATGGTTTCAGGAATACGGGTACGGGTCGATAAATATTTGAATTACCGGTGAAACGCCATATTTTTACCGGGTTACTTATCGTCCATGTTTTACCCCTCCCATGAAGTTTATTTCCGACATCCATCAGGACGCCCGTCACCCCAAAACACTGCCCCAAAGTTTCGAATGGTGGTATTTTGACGGTATCTCCGAAGAGGGAGACTATCGGCTGGCCATCACGTTTTACGACGGGTACCCGTTTGTGTCCGATGGATTCGGCGAGCCCGGCACCAGGGGGGAGTTAGCCGACTCGGCGTCGGAACAGCTTGGATACAGACCGGCCGTAGGCATCGTCCTTTATCACCGGGGGAAACGGGTTTTCAGCTGCCTGAACCGGTATGATGCGGATGAAGCCACCTTCAGTGAGTCGACTCCCGCCGCCGAAATCGCCGGCAACTCGTTTCGTTTCGAGCAACGGCAAAAGCACGGAAACCGTGAATACGGGGTTTTCGATATTCGCATCAACATGGCCGGCAAGAGCGGGGAAGAACTGAAGGGAATCGTCACCCTCGCCGGACTCTATCCCAACAACAAGCTGCTGGTCAACGGCAACGGGAAGTCCGCAGAGGGCAACTGCTGCAATCTGGCACTGCCATGCGCCACGTTGCAGTGCCGTATAAGCTTGACCCGCAACGGACTGGTGCGGCGTGAGATGCAGTTTAACGGAACGGGTTGTCACTACCACCATCTGCGGTCGGGGCCCGCCGCGGGCAGGTATCGTGAATGGTATCAGGGCCGGGTTCATTTTCCCCAGGCCACACTGATTTACAGTTTGAGCAAAGGCAAGAAGGAGAAGGAGTGCCATGCCTGGCTGGTTAGTCCGGACAACCGGCGGCTGCTTCACACCCTTTCCGCGGAAGCGATGTACCGCCGTCGCCCCAATCGCTACCTGCATTGGCCGGCCCACGCGTTCCGTTTTCGCGACGGTGACATCCGGGTATCCGTGTCCCATAACCAACTTCTGGAAACCGGCCGGCGCCTGTGCAGATACAGTTCGGAGGCCGTACTGGAGCACCCCGGCATTGGAAGGGCAACGGCTTCGGGTGCGGGCGCATACATGAGGCACATACTGTGATCATCCCCGAAATCATATACAACCTGTCACTGCTTGTGGCGCTCTGCGTGTTTTCCGGGTTTCTGGATGACCGGTTCGACAGCCAGACCAGGCAGGGAGCGTTGCTTCAGGGGTTGCTTTTCGGTGTGATCGCCATCGTGGCCATGGCTTTTCCCTACACCTTTCAGGAGGGGATTTTTTTTGACGGCCGAACCATTGTAGTAAGCCTGGGAACCCTGTTCTTCGGACCATTGGCCGGTTTGATCACCGCTCTTTCTGCGGGCGTGTTCCGGTTTTCGCTGGGGGGTGCGGGGCTCACCATGGGGCTGCTCACCATCATCAGCGCCTACCTGATCGGATGGGCTTTTCATACCTACCGAAGACGCAGAGACTCTCGCGAATTAAAGAAACGGGAGCTGTTCCTTTTCGGAGTGATGGTGCATGTGGTGATGCTTCTGACTTCTTTTGGGTTGCCAGGCGAGATTCGTTCGGAAGTGATAACCAACGTTATTCTGACGATCATGGTGGTTTACCCGATTATCACCATGCTGATCGGCAGAATCCTGCAGGATCAGCAGCAGCAAAAGAAACAATTGCACGATCTCGCCGCAAGCGAGGAACGGTTCCGGCTGCTGGTGGAATCGACCGACGATGTGATCTTTACCATGGACACCGAAATGCGGCATACCGGTGTATTCGGTTCATGGGTCGAGAAGTCGGGAATGACACCGGAAGATTTTCTGGGGAAAACGGCGTCGGATGTTCTGGGTCCGGATACAGCACAGTATCACGAGAAGAAATACCGATTGGCCTTGAAGGGTGAGGTGATTGAATATGAGTGGTTTGTACCGGTCGGCAAAGAGAAGGCGTTTTTCCAGACCCGCCTGTCGCCGATCCGCAAAAGCGGCGGCGAGATTATCGGGCTGGTCGGAGTGGGGCGGAACATCACCGAGTTGAAACGAACCCAGAAAGAGCTGGCGAGGTCGCTGCGGGAGAAAACCGTGCTGCTGTCCGAGATCCATCACCGTGTAAAAAACAACATGGCGATCGTATCCAGCTTGCTGACGCTTCAATCCGATCGGCAGTCCGACCCGGAGCTTGTTGAAGTACTGGTCGATACGGAGGCACGTGTGCGGTCCATGGCCCTGTTGCACGAAATAGTTTACGAGCAGGACAATTACGCGGAAATCGACATGAGCGAATTGCTGCAGCGCCTGTTGCAGCAGCTTTCAAGATCTTATGTCACGGGCCGTCAAAGTATCCGGCTGGACCTTGACGCGGAACCGATTCTGCTGGATATGACGCGATCCATCCCGTTTACCCTGCTGGTGAACGAACTGGTAACCAACGCGTTCAAGCACGCGTTTGCCGGCCGTGATGAAGGCGTTATCTCGGTCTGTTTTCATCGTGTCGGTGATGAGTACCGCCTGGAAGTGCGGGACGACGGACACGGGGTTGCCAATCTTGCCGCCTTGCGGGACCCGTCCTCGTTCGGCTACACGATTATCCACGGACTGGCGCGCCAGCTTCGGGGCAGCATAGCGTTCCGTTCTGATGGCGGCGGCCGCGATGTCGAAGATCATAGCCGGGACACGGGCCAGAGCCGTGGACTGACAGTGACGCTGGTTTTCTGAATCCGCCTGAAAAGGCGATGTTTGAAGAACCCGGCCCGCAACCGGAGACCGTTGCCGGCTTTTGAAATCGCGGATCCTGAGCCCCGGAGATTGAGGAGCCTCGTAAATTAAGGAGCCCCGGAGGTTCGGTGCCTCAATTTCCCCTTCTTACAGCATCAGCAGCCGGCGGCCGGTTGCCTCGTCCAGGCCGGTTTTGGCAAACCCTTCGAGCGCCACTTCTTCCGGCCAGGTGGCCTGATAACTTTCCCACGTGTGGTTGCCGGTATCGAGGATGCCGAACGACGAGGTGCGGCTGTAATCCCGCGGCTGACCCACACTGCCGGGATTAATCACGTAACGGTGCCCCGTTTTCACGCGAAAGACCCCGATTTGTTCGGCGACAACGGCCGGGATGTGGGTGTGGCCCACCAGGCAGTAGCGATGGGGGATACGTGAGAGCACTTCCCGGCACCGGGGAGCCGAATCCAGATAGGTCCAGTGCTGCGGATCGACCGGCGAGGCGTGGGAGGCGATCCAGTCATCGCCCTCCAGGGTCCAGGGAGCCTCGGCAAGCCAGGCGCGGTTTTCCGGAGTGAGATGGTCCCGGGTCCAGGTCAGCAGCGAGTGGTTGGGTTCCCGGAACATGGTCAGCGGAATGCGTTCCACGGCGCCGGCATCATGATTTCCCAGTACCGTCGGGATCTCCCGTTCGCGCAGCAGACTGATCACCTCGTTGGGATACGGCCCGTAGCCTACCTGATCGCCCAGGCTGATTACCCGGTCATATTCCAGCTGATCCAGCTTTCTGAGGCAGGCTTCCAGAGCGGGGAGGTTGGCGTGGATGTCGGATAATATGGCTAAGCGCATACCTGGGAAATAATTATCGTAAAAACTAAAAGCCGGCACCTGCGCTCCGGATGCTTTCGAGGCGCCGGAAAGCTTCGGAAAATTCGGATGGCGGATGGCCGGGCAAATGCCAAAGCCAAAGGTACGGATTAATGCGAGGCCAGAAAAGAGCTACCGTCACGGCCTGCCGGAATGCCGCACAAAAAGAGAAGTTCCGACCCCTCGCGCTTTGCCGGAGAAGTCACAATTTGGTACCTTAAAAAACCAAACGGTATCTCCGGAAAAAACACGGTTGATGCCCACCCTCCATGACCATCAGTCGGTACCTTTATGAACAAGTCAGGCAACCGGGCAGTACTACTCAAGGCGCTCATTCCGGTACTCGTGGCTTCATTGTATGCCACAGTGCCCGGGCCGGCGGCGGCGCAGCACCAGACCCTCTTTCCGGGTCTTACGGGCAACGAACTGGTGGACAGCCTCCGGGTCCATTACCGGCCCTCCTATGTGATGTCGGGCTACGACCAGGCGCGTGACCATATGTTCGGTGTGGTTCATCTCGACGAAAACAATACCCTTACCTGCGTATACAGCGGCGACCGCATCACCTGGAATCCCAACTCGGGCCTCACTGCCCGCGCTTTCGCGCAGCAGGAGGGGTGGAATACCGAGCACATCTGGCCGCAGTCGATGGGTGCCGGGAGCGGGAACGCCAGGGTGGATCTGCACCATCTCCGGCCGATCCGCGCGGATGTCAACACCTCCCGCAGCAACTACCCCTTCACGTTTCTGGAGCCGGCGGAAGTCACTCGCTGGTGGCGCGGCAACGTGTCACAGACATCCATTCCCGACGGTGACCTGTCCGAATGGAGCCGCACCCGCAGCACTTCGCCTCCCCGCTTTGAAGTGATGGATGGGTTCAAGGGAGATGTGGCCCGCGCCATGTTCTATTTTTACACGATGTACCCGGATGAGGCCCGTTCCGCCGACCCCAACTATCTCTATCTGCAGATGGATGATCTGCGCAGCTACCACAACATCGATCCGGTGAATGAAGAAGAGGTTGGCTGGACCATGGAGGTGGCCGAAGTGCAGGACGGCAAGCCCAATCCCTTTGTCATCGACACCACCCTCATCCGGCGCGCCTATTTCGAGAATTACGAACAGTGGGATCCCTCCGACGGTCACGACCTTGAAGACCCGGACGAATTCCTGGTCACCTTCACTTTTGCAGGCGGCTCGGGCTGCGGCGACGAAAACGCGGATCCGGTGATACCGGACAACCGCGTGAACGCGTCCCCCATGCAGCGGGAAGGCATCTCCTGCAATACGGGGGCCTCACGCTTCAACAGCCGGCAGTGGCCCGCATCGGCGGAGCGCAGCGAAAGCCATTATGCCCATTTCACCATAACCTCCGGCAGTCGTTTGATGGATCTGTCGCAACCGGCCTCTTTCCGCTATACCCTGCTGCGTTCGGCCACCGGTCCGCGGCAGTTTGCCTGGTATTACCGGGTGGATGGCGGCCAGTTCCGGGAACTGGAGTCGGGCACCCTCACCGGCACCAGCGATTACCAGCGCGAAATCACCTTTCATCCGCCGGAAGAGGAAGCCGGGGAACTGGAGTTCCGGCTTTACGGGTGGGAGGCATCATCCGGGGCAGGGACCATGAGCATCAACGAGCTGCACGTCGGCGGTCAACTGAAACAGGAGCCGACCGATCCCGCCGGGGTGTTCCGGATCAATATCGACAGCGATTACAGAGGCTGGCGCATGATGAGTATGCCGGCCGGCGGCGTCACCTGGTGCGACCTCGCCCTGCAGAACCGGGTGCAGGGCATCACCGGACTGGACGAATGCTACGAGGTCGCCTTTCCCGGGGCCGGTCTGGAACATGGCTCAGGCTCCAATCTGTTTCTGTTTGCGCGCAATGGTGATGCCCGGGAGTGGGCCGCGCCCAGGGATATCTATGACGAAATCACACCGGGCTCCGGCTTCATCTGGTATTTCTTCAACACCGACCAGGGTCCCTCGAAGGCGTTTCCTTTCCTGTTGAAAGCGGAGGGCGGCGCCCATGAAACCGATGTGGAGATCACGCTTGAACCCGGCTGGAATCTGCTGGGCAACCCGTTTGGACGCTCCCTTGATCGCTCGTCCATTGTTTACCTGGATGCGCAGGGCAACGAAACGGGTCAGGTTACGGCCCTGCAGGTTTGGGATCCCGAAGCCGGCGGCGGACTCGGTTCCTACCGCATCCCGGATCCCGACGAACCGATTTCCGCATGGCAGGGGTTCGTGGTTCAGCCGAACGGAGCCGACCGTGTGCGGTTCCGGATTGACGGAGTCAATGATGCCGGCAATAGCGACACCCCGCTGACCTATGGCGGCGACGCCGTCCATCACAACATGGAAGGGCGCCCGGTGGCCCGCAAGAGCGGCGCGATCAACCCGGAACAGCCCGGAATCGCGGATGCCGGGGAATACGGCGCCTGCCACATCCGGTTCTCCCTGTCGGGTACCGATGCCGGTGACGGCTACCGGACGGTCGATCACGCCCTGTCGCTGGTACTGCTGCCGGAGGGGGCGGCAACACGGACCTACGACATGCCCAAGCTCCCGCCGCTCGGCCGGGGCCATGGCGTGCAAAGCCGCCATGCGGTAATTGCGTTTCAGGATGGCCACAGAGGGCAGATGGCCCAGCTGGCGCGAACACCGGGCGAGACCGGCTTCAGTATCCCCATAGTGCTGGAGCGCAGTGACATGTCGGGAGAATTCGAGCTACGTTGGGAAGGCGCGGTGAATCTTTCCACTGATCTGGAATTAACCCTGGAAGACCGCCTCACCGGCGAGCTGATCGCGATTGCAGAGTCCGGTAAATGGACCTTCACGGAGACCGAAACCTTCCACCCCGATGACGGGGAACCGCGTTTCGTACTGCATGCGGGTCTTGCAGCGCCAACGGACGCCGACTCCCGCGACGGACAGCTGCCCGACCACGTAACGCTGCATCAAAACTATCCCAACCCGTTCAACCCGGTCACGGTGATCGCCTACGAACTGCCGCAGAGCGGACCGGTTCGGCTTGCGGTCTATGACCTGCTCGGGCGCCGGGTGGCGATGCCGGTCAGCGAAACGCAGCAGGCGGGCCGCCACCGGGTAACCTTCGACGCCTCGCGGCTCTCCAGCGGAGTGTACCTCTACCGGCTCGAAGCCGCCGGAACGGTGGTGCAGCGCAGGATGACGATCGTCAAATAGTGCGGCTGGTCATTTTCCGGCCGCGGCGCTATATTGCGAACGTTTCCACCGGCACCACGGACCATCACGGCGATCGCGGATGATGATACCTGTGATCGCGTACTATTATGGTGATCACGGATTGTCGCCATGCGCTAACCGTGGCTCCATCCACCCACTACCGGCTTTCGATTGACGCTGCTCAAAGAAATTATCGGCTACCTCCGGATTTTCAGGAAGCATCTTGGAAACCGCCTGTACATCGTGTTTCTGCTCACGGCGCTGGCCGTATCGGCCGAGGCGCTGGGTATCGCCCTGCTGCTCCCGCTGCTGGATTTGATGGATTCTCCGGGAGCGGGAGGAGCTTCCGCCGTTTCCGCCGCGGATGTACCCGGCGGCGCCTCCGGTGAGGTTTCGGCCGGCGGTGCAGGCGAAGTTCCGGCCGATGCCCCCTTTGTCACCCGGCAGCTGGTCCGGTTCCTGGATCTGTTCGGTATCTCGGGATCCATGACCGGCATCCTTCTGTTTATCGCGATGGCGTTTGTGGTCAAGGGCCTCATCCGCTTCGGCGAAGGGAGCTACAAGGCGGTGCTCACCGCCGACCTGCTCAGGGAGATGAAGAGCAGGCTGCTGGACCGCTACAGTACCATGGACTACGCCTGGTACACCAGCCGCAACACCGGCCACTTCATCAACGTCATCTCCGTGCAGATCAACCGGCTGCTTCAGGCGTTCGAAGCGTTCAAGAAGTTCCTGTCACAGATCATCATCTGTGCGATTTACTTCCTGTTCGCGTTTTTGATCTCCTGGATGTTCGCGCTGATGGCGGCCGTGGCGGGTGTGCTCATCCTGCTGCTGTTTCGCCGTCTCAATGCCTACGCGAAAAACCTCTCCCGCAAGACCTCCGACGAGTATTCCACGCTCTACAGCTTTCTGGTGCAGACGCTGCACGCGTTTCCCTGGGTGAGCGCCACCGGCCGGTTCGGCAGGCTCCGTGACAAGGCCGCCGGCAGCATCCACCGGCTCACCGGGTATTACCGCAACCAGCAGATCGCGCACGCCTTCACATCGTCCGTGCGCGAGCCGGTCTCCATACTGCTGGTCCTGGGCATCGTGATTCTGCAGATCTCTGTGTTTGAGGCACCCATCGCTCCCATACTGGTATCGCTGCTGCTGATTCACCGCGCCATGGGACATGTGTTCGCGATCCAGGCCTCCTGGCAGCAGGTGATGAACATGATCGGCGGACTCGAAATTGTGGAAGAGGAGTTTGACCGGGCGGAGCAGTGGCAGGAAGCGCCGGGGGAGGTCCGCCTCAAAGAGTTCAGCGAAAGCATCCGCCTCGAAAACGTCGCCTATACCTACCCCGGACGCGAAGAGCCGGCTCTGCGCAACCTCTCGCTGCAGATTGAGGCTCACAGCACGGTGGCCCTGTTTGGTCCGTCGGGCTCCGGCAAATCGACGCTTGTCGACCTGCTGACGCTGTTGCTGCAACCGCAGCAGGGAACGCTCTATGTGGATGAATTGCCTCACCAGCGCATCCATCGGCACTCCTGGCGCAGCTGCATCGGTTTTGTGCCGCAGGAGATCGTCATCTTCGATGATACCATCGCCAACAACATCCACCTTTGGTCGGAAGAGGCCGACCGCGACCAACGCGCCCTGGAAGCCGCCGAACAGGCGTATGTGATGGAGTTTGCCGAGGAGCTGCCCGACGGACTCGATACCCTGGTCGGGGACCGCGGCGTGCGGCTTTCCGGCGGACAAAAACAGCGTATTGCCATTGCCAGGGAGCTCTACCGCCGTCCTGCTGTCCTCATTCTGGATGAGGCGACCAGCGCTCTCGACATCGGCTCCGAGCAGTTCATCCACGAAAGCATCCGCCGGCTAAGGGGAGAGGTGACTATTGTGCTGGTGGCGCACCGGCTTTCCACGATCCGCAATGCCGACCGTATCTTCCTGCTGGAAGAGGGGCGTCTGGCGGGTCAGGGTACCTTTGAGGAGCTGATGGCTTCGGTACCGTCGCTGCGGGATCAGGCCGATTACAGGGAGAAGTGAAAGGGAAGCATTCGGAGAAGCGCGCCGGAGCGTACAGCCTAATCGTCGGAAACCTTCACCAGACCCCGTTCCTTCAGCTTTTCCAGAAAAGGGAGCACATCCGCCAGGCACTCGTCACGCGACAGGTCGAAGTCGGCGGTGAGGCGCGCGCACAGCTCATCCACGGTAATCGACTGCTCCAGATGCCGCCAGATTTCGGTGGCTACTTCATTGAGGCCGTAATACTTGCCGGCACCGGAGTCGAACATGACCAGCTCGTCGTCGATAGGGGTGCCCAGGGCTTTGTCGGACCGGGTTACTTTGGTGTCGGGATTCATCATGGCATTCCAGAGTGTGAAAATGGTACGGTGTTGTAAAATCGGTGCCCGAAAAAGGCTTGCCTGAAAAGGATACGATTTTGTCAAATCGGCGTCCGGAATGGGCCTTCCTGAAAATCAAGGCATACGGTCACGTGAACAACGGGACAAGCTGCGGTATCACAATCCGGGCAGTTCCAAAAGTATCGATTCCATCCAAAAAATACCGCGCCGAAAAAAAATCAGAAGAAAAAAAAGGATTTGAGGGCGGCTGGGGCGGATTCCGGGTGCTTAAAGTTTTCTTAATTTGAACCCCTGTTTCATAATTGGTAATCTGTCGCCAAGCAATTTTGAATCAGTATTATATCATGCAGCGAAACCCACGAGGTCAGTTTCATTGCGCAGTCCAACCCATTGCCGGAGAAAAGAATGACTAACACGTGTCCGGTGCGGTTTGTTTTCAGTGTCACCAGGTTTTGCCGCAAAATCAGTACCTGTCAGTGTTGTTCCGGCAGGATAATAATTTCCATGACACCACGATCCCTTTCTATCAATTGAAGTGATTCCATGAAACACAAGTACAGGCTATTTTCAACAGGGGGTATAGCGCTGCTTGCCCTGTTCATGATGATTGGCGGTATGGCACATGCGCAACCGCAGGAAATACTGAACGAGAGCCTTCGCGGAGGATCGGCCCCGTCGGGGTGGACCCATCCGGACATCTCGTTTGAGGAACCCGCCGGAGGGTATGCCCGGTTCGATGATATTGCTGCAGAACTGGTTACACCGGTATTGGATCTTTCCGGCTATCAGAATGTCACGCTTACCTTTGATGTCGCCAAGTGGGGGTCGGGTGGCGACGGGCCGCTCACCGTGCAGGTGTCCAATGACGGCGGCAGCACCTGGACCGCCCAGCAATTTGATTCGCCGGTTCCGACCGACGCTACCTATCTCACCAGCGGTCCGACCGCCATTAACGTATCGGGTGATAATGTAAGGATACGGTGGATTCGTCCGGACAGCCCGTCCCGCAAGCGTCTTCGCGATGTGGTTATTTCCGGCGAACCCGCGGCCGGAGACGGGGAGGTGGCCATCCCCACCATTGTGCCGTCGTCGGGAACCTACTTTGAAGATCTGACCGTCACACTGGATGTTGACGGCAGCAACAAGACTATCTATTACACGACCAACGGCTCCACGCCCAACGAGAGCAGTCAGGCCTATACCGGTCCCTTTACCGTGGCCGACGGCAACGGGGTAGTGCAGTTGAGAGTGCGCGCCTTTGACGATACGGGTCAGAAGGATCCGAGTCAGGTCGCTTCCGCCACGTACACATTTCCGCTTAATGTCCCTGATATCCAGGCGCTGCGTTCGCAGACCTCCGACGGATCCACGCTGTACCGGCTGGCCAACGAGGCTACGTTTACGGGAGGTACCGGTTTCCGAAACACCAAATTTTTCCAGGACAACTCCGGCTACGGGATACAGATCGACGATCCCGGAGGTACCATCACTACATCATATAGTACGGGTGACAATGTCTACGGACTGGTCGGAACGCTGAGTGTATACCAGGGGCAGCTTCAGTTTACGCCCGAGCAGGATCCGGGCGCTCCGGTGTCCACGGGCAATGAGCCTTCGGTAGTGGTGCGTACGTTGTCGCAGTTGAGTGCGTCGGATCAGGCGCGGCTGGTGTGGATTGAGAATGTGGAGTTTGAAGAGGCCGGCGGAACATTTGGTAGCGGTGGGACCAGTACAAATATCACCGATCCAAGTATCTCCGGGTTCAACGGATGGTTCCGCAATGTGTTCGGCGAGTCGGATATTACCGGAGCCGACATTCCCGACGGACCGGTCAATATTACCGGTGTCATTCAGGAAAACAGCAACGGGCTGAATGTGAGTCCGCGGTCGCTGGCCGATATCGAGGACGATTCCCCGCCGCCCCCGCCACCTCCGCCCCCGGCGCCTGGCGCGATTGCGCTGAGCTCGCCGGCCGACGACGCGGTGTATGTCTCTGTGCTGCCGGAATTTACGTGGGAAGCGGCCGGTGACGCCGACAGCTACACGATGCAGCTGGCTTCCGACGCGGGCTTTGACGATCTGGTAGCCGAGGCCGCCGATCTGGAGGTCGCCGAGTACGCCCTGATCGACTCGCTGGCCTGGGAAACCGTCTACTTCTGGCGGGTTCGCGGGGTCAACGAAGGCGGCGACGGTGAATGGAGCGCGGTATGGAGTTTCACGACCGAAGAGGAGCCGCCGCCCCCGGCGCCGGACGCTATTACACTGAGCTCGCCGGCCGATGAGGCGGTGGAGGTCTCCCTGCTGCCGGAATTTGCCTGGGAAGCGGCCGATGACGCCGACAGCTATACGATGCAGCTGGCGTCCGACGATGATTTTGAGGATCTGGTGGCCGAGGCTGCCGATTTGGAGGCCGCCGAATACGCCCTGTCCGACTCTTTGGACTACGAAACCGTCTACTTCTGGCGGGTTCGCGGTGTCAACGAAGGCGGCGAGGGCGAATGGAGCGCAGTATGGAGCTTTACAACCGAAGAGGAACCGCCGCCCCCTCCGCCCCCGGCGCCGGGCGTAATTACGCTGAGCGCGCCGGCCGATGAAGCGGTTGAGGTCTCCCTGCTTCCGGAATTTGCCTGGGAAGCAGCCGATGACGCCGACAGCTATACGATGCAGCTGGCTTCCGACGATGGTTTTGATGATCTGGTGGCCGAAGCCGCCGATCTGGAGGTCGCTGAATACGCCCTGTCCGACTCTCTGTCCTGGGAGACCGCCTACTTCTGGCGGGTTCGCGGGGTGAACGAAGGCGGCGAGGGTGAATGGAGCGCGGTGTGGCGTTTCACGACCGAAGAGGAGCCGCCGCCCCCTCCGCCCCCGGCGCCGGGCGCAATCACGCTGAGCGCGCCGGCCGATGACGCGGTGGAGGTCTCCCTGCTTCCGGAATTTGCGTGGGAGGCGGCCGATGACGCCGACAGCTATACGATGCAACTGGCGACCGACGCGGACTTTGCCGAAATGGTGGCCGAGGCCCCGGGACTGGAATCTGCCGGGTTCGCCCTGACCGACTCTTTGGACTATGAAACCGTCTACTTCTGGCGGGTTCGCGGTGTGAACGACGGCGGCGACGGCGAATGGAGCGCGGTGTGGAGCTTTACGACCGAAGAAGAGCCGGCCGACCAGGATCCCGAACCGGTGCCTGAGCCGGTGCTGCTGCTGACCCCCGAAGACGGCTCGGTGGAGGTCTCCCTGCTGCCGGAATTTGCGTGGGAAGCGGCCGATGACACCGACAGCTATACCATGCAGCTGGCGTCCGACGCGGACTTTGACGATCTGGTGGCCGAAGTCGCCGGACTGGAGGCCGCCGAATACGCCCTGACCGAATCCCTGGCTTGGGAGACCACCTACTTCTGGCGGGTTCGCGGTGTGAACGAAGGCGGCGAGGGTGAATGGAGCGCGGTATGGAGTTTTACGACCGAAGAGGAGCCGCCACCACCTCCGCCCCCGGCGCCGGGCGCGATTGCGCTGAGCTCGCCCGCCGATGACGCGGTGGATGTCTCCCTGCTGCCGGAATTTGCGTGGGAGGCGGCCGATGACGCCGCCAGCTACACGATGCAGCTGGCGTCCGACGCGGACTTTGACGATTTGGTGGCCGAGGCCGCCGGTCTGGAGGTTGCCGAATACGCCCTGACCGAATCTCTGGACTACGAAACCGTCTACTTCTGGCGGGTTCGCGGGGTCAACGAAGGCGGCGAGGGTGAATGGAGCGCGGTATGGAGTTTCACGACCGAAGACGCTCCGATACCTGTTCCGGAGCCGGTAGTGCTGCTGATGCCCGAGAACGGGGCCGAAAGCATCGCGCTGCAGCCCCCGTTCAGTTGGGAAGAAGCCGATTGGGCGGATACCTACGAGCTTGAGGTCGCATCCGACAACGGATTCGCCACCCCGGAGGTGATGGTAGCGGGTCTGGAAGAGACCAATTACACATTGCCGGATGAGCTCAGTCACGACCGCACCTACTTCTGGCGGGTCCGTGGAGTGAACGAAAGCGGCGAGGGCGACTGGAGTCCGGCGTGGGAATTCACGACGGTAGTGCCGACGGGTATTGCCGGTGTGGACCGGCCCGAGATGTTCGAGCTCAAGCAGAACTACCCGAACCCGTTCAACCCGTCCACAAAGATCCGTTACGCCATCCCTGAGCAAACCCATGTACGCCTGTCGGTTTACAACTCTTTGGGGCAACACATCGAAACGCTGGTGGACGACATCCGCGGCTCGGGCTGGTATGAGGTGACCTTCGACGGAGCATCGCTTTCCAGCGGAATCTATCTGTTCCGTCTGGAAACGGCGGGACAGAGCGCCACACGCCAGATGATGCTGGTGAAATAGTATCACAGTAGTACAGATAGCAATCAAACAGCACAACCCGTACCCTGCCGAATGGCTATCATGCAAGAGGGTACGGGCCGGCAGCAAGGCAATACAACTCAGACAAACCAAATGAAGGCTTTATGAAAAAAAAATGCAGCAGTTCACAATGGCTGACAGCGATGTTGGCGGTGGTTTTTATTGGTGCTTTGACATTTAGTGCAGAAGCGCAGGTAACTGAAACATTCGGAAATGCCGGTGATGATGGTCAACCTGTGGGTCAATACAGGGATCGTGAATGGACTGGTGATCAGGGTGGTACGTGGCAATCTTTTGATTCAAGAATTGATCAACCTATTGATGGGTTTGGTACCTCTGTTTTGATTCGAAATGGAACCATCCTTAGCCCGATATATAGTGGTGGGCTTGGAGATATTACAATTACAACTCAACGTTTTTTTGATGGTGTTAGTGGAACACTTCCAGTTAAAGTAAATGGAGTAGAGGTTGGAACGGTTCCATATAGCGATGAGCCACAGACTACTACACTTAGCGATGTAAATATCGCCGGAAATGTAACGGTCGAAGTAGGGCAACCTAGCGGGTCTGATGACCGAGTTTCAATAGGTGAAATATCCTGGACAGGATTTTCAACAGAAGAGCCGGTAATTTCAGTATCAGTATCAACAGTTTCAGACCTGGCTTATACAGAGGGATCGGGTCCTTCTGACCCAAAATCATTTACTGTTAGCGGTTCTAATCTAGTCAATGACATTTCTATATCACCACCAGCTAATTTTGAAATTTCTGAAAGTGAATCCGATGGCTTTGTTTCTGATCCAATCGTTTTGAACGAAGTCGATGGAGAGGTCGGAACAACTAATATATATGTACGTTTGGTTGCTGACTTGTCAATTGACACCTACTCGGGGGATATCACAATATCTAGTGGTGAATTGGATGAAACCGTTTCTTTAAGTGGGGAAGTATTAGAACCAATTTTTCTTGTTTATCATTTTACAGGAGAGTCGGTTCAGCCAAATCAAGAACCACAAAACGCTACTACATCAGATTTTCAGATCAGTTCAGGCAATATCTCATTTGGCACCGCTGGCACCTGGAGTGGATCCGGCACACCCTATGCCCAGGGAAGCGGTGGATGGAGTGTTGAAAATAAAGAAGACGCCAAATACTTCTATTTTGATATCAATGCCGATGAGACTTTCGCTTTCGACCTGAGCAATATCTCCTTCGAATGGCGAACAACGGGAGCAGGGCCATCGGCAATTACGGTTGAAATCAATGGCCAGGAAGTTGCCACATTTGACTCTGGTTCAAATGCACAGGATCAGTTTTCAGAATCGCTAACCGGCTTTACAAATCTGACCGATGTTGAGGTGCGTGTCAAAGGCTGGGACAATGGCTCAAGATCAACGAGCGGAGGTGGTGATTTCAGAATAAACGATGTCCGCATTGATGGAGAGACGGTAACTTATGTGGAACCGGCACTTGATGACCCGGTATTTGACCTTGCAGCGGGCACCTATTTTGAAAATCAAACCGTGTTTGTAGATAACTATGAGGATTATGAGTCATCGGTATCGGTCTTCTACACGCTTGATGGAGAAGATCCCGACAGCGAAAGTGACGAATATGACCATTCCGAGGGAATTCTTCTTGCAGATGGTAACGGGCCGATCACTCTGAAAGCGATAGCGATCGACGGTGCCGAAACCACGAATGTCACTACTGCTGAATATATATTTCCTATTAATGTCGCCGACATAGCTGCGCTTCGCTCACAGACCGCCGATGGTTCAACACTCCTCCGGCTGAACAACGAAGCTACATTTACCGCCGGAACCGATTTCCGAAACACGAAATTCTTTCAGGACAACTCCGGATACGGGATACAGATTGATGATATCGGCGAAGTTATCTCCACATCATACAATGCAGGAGATAATGTTGCCGAACTGGTTGGTACACTTGGTGTGTTCCAGGAACAACTTCAACTGGTTCCGGCCCTTGATCCTGGCGCACCGGTTTCAACAGAAAATATCGTTACACCGGTCATACGCACACTGGATAATCTGACTTCGGATGATCAATCGAGACTGGTGCTCGTAGCGACTGTTGAATTTGAAGATGATGGTGATGCGTTTGGTGGTGGTGGATTCACTACCGATATTACCGATCCAAGTATTGAAGGGTTTAACGGTTTGTTCCGCAATGTATTCGGCGAGTCGGATATTACCGGTAGTACTATCCCATCAGTACCGGTAAATATCACCGGTGTGATACAGGAAAACAATAATGGGCTCAACCTTGCCCCGCGTTCTCTTGCCGATATTCAACCTGCGGAAAAGACCCTCACCCTCACCGGCACGACCGGCTTCCGGATGCTTTCCACCCCGGTGGAAGTAAACCTCGCCGATTTTCTGTCCGGGATATGGACCCAGGGCGCCGACGATGCCGATGCGCCGAACAGCAGTCCAACCGTCTTCTTGTGGGATAATACCGCCACCGACGGAGGCGATGGAAACTGGAATGCCGTGACGAATCTCGGCAACACGACCGTAAGTGCCGGTACCGGCTTCCTGGTATATGTGTATGAGGACGACGATCCCACCGAGGAAGGCGTCACCGGCGGCTTCCCCAAAACGCTGTCGGTAACCGGTATTGAAAATCAGGCATCGGTTGAACCCACCATCAACAGCAATACCGACGGTTTCACACTCCTGGGAAATCCGTTTGCCGAAACCGTTGCCTTTGATGATCTCGACATGGAGAACTTCACCGGCGTTGCCTATGTCTGGGATGTGAACGACGAGACCGGCGTTGATGCAACCGGCGAAACCGACCCTGGAGCCGGAAGCTGGAAGACGTGGTCAGGGCCGGGTAATGGCGGTGAACTCACCAACGGACATATCGCCCCGTTCCAGGGCTTCTTCGTCCAGAATAACGATACTGAAGCAGGAACGGTCACTTTCACCGAGGCGGCAAAACAGGGCAACACGGATGGTTTCCTCGGCAAGCAGACTTCCCGCGATATCGTCCGGCTGGAGCTGGAAGGCAGCGGCATGCGCAACTCCACGTGGCTGAGCTTCAGAGAGCATGGCGCGCTGGAACGGGTGTACGGCGACGCGCAGCAGCTCGCGCCGCTTTCTGCCGACTTCGCGATACTGGCCACCGAAAAGGCCGGCTCACTGTTCGATATCAGCATACTGCCCGAACCGGAGGAGTCGTTTGAGATTCCGCTCCGTGTGCAGGCATCCCGCTCCGGTACCTACACCATCACGGCAACCGATGTGGATCTCGCGTTCCAGATGCCGCTCATGCTCGAAAATCGACGCAGCGGCGAGCGAATCCCCATTGAGCAGGGGATGACGTATTCGTTTGACATCGAAGTGCCCGCCGCGAAACGGCCGGTAGAGGGACCGGAATCGCTGCAGCCCCGGCCGATGACCGCCCTGGCGGAAGCCGATAACGCCGCAGGCCCGGATCTCTATATCGTGGCCGGTGAACCGCTGAATACCGATCAGCCCGGCGAAGTACCCGTCGCCCTTGAACTCGCACAGAATTATCCCAATCCGTTCAACCCGGTGACAATAATCGGCTACGCGCTGCCGGAGAACAGTGATGTCCGGCTGGCGGTCTATGACCTGCTGGGACGGCAAGTGGCCACCCTGGTCAATGAAAGGCAATCCACGGGACGCTATCAGGTCTCTTTTGACGCCTCAGAGCTTTCCAGCGGTATCTATATCTACCGTTTGGAAGCCGGCAGCCATACTCTCACACGGCGCATGACCCTGGTCAAGTAACTGGCCCGGATCCCGCAACCTTTTAAATAATATTGAATGTCATTCTATCTGACATTACAAATCAAAATTTTTTCGAGATGAAAAACAGAGATATGAAAACCGACGAGAAGCGTCCCTGGAGCAAGCCGGAAGTAATCGAGGACTCATTCACGAACACGGAAGATTTTCCGCCACCGATGCTGCCGAACTCTCCCGGAGATCAGGGAGTCTCCTGATTGATCCGGCCCCTTACCGGGGCCTCCGGCCATGATGGACAAGGTGTTTCTTGATGTGCTGCACCAGGATCCCGGCCGCTATCCGGAAACCCGCCTCAACGGACTGGATGCGGCCGGCAGGGAGCAGCTGTTCCAACTCGCCGTCGAACACCGGGTCGTGCCGCTGCTCCATCAGCGGCTCGCCCCGGAACACGGTCGCGAGCATCTTGCGCCTTATGTCCGTGAAGTGGCCCGCAACAACCTCCGGTTTTTCGCCGAGCTTGATGCCTACCTCGGGGAACTGGAAAAGGCCGGCATCCCGGTCATACTGCTGAAGGGCATCTGGCTGGCCCACGAGGTGTACCCCGGCATGGGCATGCGGGAAATGAACGACATGGACCTGATGTTCCATGCCGACCACCTGCCCGAAGCGCTGCGTCTGGCCGAAAGCCTGGGCTACCACGCCGACCTGCCCGTACGGGTCGATGAACAGGTGCGCCGAAGCCATCATCTGGCACCGCTCATGAAAAAGGGCGTGGCGGTGCTTGAGCTGCACTGGAACATCACCAGGCCCGGCCGGAGCTATTATATCGATCCGGAACCGCTGTGGGAGCGCGCCGAAAGCATCACCGTCAACGGCAAGCCGGCCATGGTTCTCTGTCCAATTGACCGCCTGCTCCATCTGTGCCTTCATACTTCGTACCAGCATCTGTTCTCCTTCGGGCTGCGCCCGTTCTGCGACATCGCCGCCGTGATCCGGCATGACCGGGAACGGCTCGACTGGATGACCCTGGTTCAGCGCGCCAAAGCGTATCGCTGGGACAAGGGCGTCTGGATGGCACTCTCCATGGCACGGGAACTCACCGGGGCGGAGGTGCCGGAAGATGTGCTTGAATCCCTTCAGCCGAAAAACGGACCGGACCCCGCGGAAATCCGCCAAATCGCCATGGAACAACTGTTCACAGAAAAACAGCTTGCGGCTTCGGTGCCGCCCACGCTGGCGGAAGCCATACGGCAGAATCGCATCCGTGACAAAATCCGGACTATCTGGAGCCAGGTATTTCCGTCACAGGAACGGATGGCAGGCCTGTACCCGGTCAGGCCCGGCTCCCCATGGATGTGGTACTATTATCTGGACCGGTTCGGCAGACTCATGGCAACATACGCGCTCAGAACGATCCGCATCTACCGGGGAGACAAAACCCTTACCGGCATCGTCGACAGGAAAAACAGGCTCCGTGACTGGATGATGGAGTAAGCGCAGCTTTTGCGGGGATTGCAACGCTTCACCGCTTAACAACAAAGCCTTCGGGAAGATGGTATCGGTGCATTTACAAAAACCGGCCGGCTACATCATCACACTCGAGGTCCGGACACCCTCCACTACAACTCAAACGTGAATGATATCGGTTCTCCGGCGCCGGATTTCATCGTCATAGTTCCGTTCAGCTGGGCAGTAAATCCCCGGATGAGGGTCATGCCGGTGGAAGTCACCCTGGCCGGATCAAATCCGTCCGGCAGGCCATGGCCGTTATCGCGGTAGGTCAGTGAGATCAGGCCGTCGTCGGTTCGCTGCAGACTGATTTCAATTTTTTTATCCCGCACCCCGGAAAACGCGTGCTTCAGCGAGTTGGACACCAGTTCGGAGACGATGAGTCCCAGCGTTACGGTATTTTGCATGGAGAGCTGCAACGGCTCAATCGAAAACACAAGTTCAGGCGCGATATCGGAGTACCCCTTGATCTGGGCCCGGCACAGCATGGGGATATAGGTGTCAAGGGCTGGAACATCCAGATCCGTGGAGCGGCACACTTCGTCATGCAGCGAAACCATCACCTCGATACGGTGGGTGATGTCATTGAGCAGCTCATCCATGGGCCGGTCCGCGTCATCCATGAGCCGCAGGCTGATATAGCTGATCAGGGTGTTGAACTGGTTCTTGAGCCGGTGGTGCACATCCCGCAGGCGAATCTCCTGGTAGCTGACCCGTTTCTTGAGCTCCTCTATAAGCAGGATATTCTGCAGGTCGGTTTCGATGAGTTCCTTGAACTGATTCACCAGCTTCACGAAAGTCTGGGAGTAGGGGTTGGCCTTGTTGTCCAGTACACAAAGCGTGCCGAACAGCTGTCCGTCCTGCCACTCAAGGGGCACGCCGAGGTAGGATTTCATGCCGAATTCGGCATGCGGGTTATTCCGCCAGAAATCTGAATCTTCGGTGTTCTCTACGATGACCGGCTGTTTTTTTCCGACCACCGATTCGCAGAACATGCCGATCCCCAGCGTGTCATAGGCTTCGTTGGTGTAGGGATTCTCATCGGAGCTGCTGGCCACGACCACCTCCAGGTTTTCGGAGGTAAAGCGGTTGATGAGTCCGCCGGGAACTCCGATAATTTCGGCGGTAAGGTCAATCAGTTTCTGCCACTTCTGCTGAACCGCCTCGGGAATTTCCGGTTTGTTGTAGGATACCGGAATTGTTACAAGGTGCTTTGAACCCTCAATTTTAACCCTGGCGTAGCGCGCCGGGGACTCTTTGGCCTGACTCATAAGTACCTGATATTTTATTCGATAGCCGGGTCGGGGCCTGGCTATGCCTGACATGTCTCTGGATATGCTTGAACGTGCAACCTGGGCCAATATAAATATTCTATTACAATAATGTTATCGGCTCTGTCCGGAAATACTTAAGGGCGATTATTTATCGTATTGCACCGGATTGGCTTCCCCTCTGGGTTCATCCCTCCGCATCACGTTCGCTCACGAAAAGGGATAAATCGGAACGTCTTCTCAGCGTATTCTGGAGACCTCCGCGTATTGATCCAGGCGGCCGCCGCCCAGCAGCACCTGTCCATCGGAAGTGAGCCAGGCATGCGGCTTCATCGCTTTGCTCCTGGTCAGGTCGCGGCGCACCCCCAGGTGGATGATGCCGGCAATCCCGCGCCGGCGCAGCATGATCTTGCCGGCCGAAGCCTGCACCAGACACTTGCTGTCCCAGGGCACCCGACGGCTCACGGCCTTCACGGCCCGGATGACAGGCAGTACCTCCGGGCTGATAGCGGCACTGCCATGTCCGTTATCCTCCACCGCAACGGTCTTGCCCAGGAAACGCAGCAGCACCCGAAACGGCAGGAACAGGATCATAAAGCGGAAGATCGCCGTCAGCAGCAGCGCCTCCGCATAGATCCGCTGTTCGGCGAAGGGTTTTCGCAGGAATTGCGAAACGGCCGGTATGACGCCCCCTGGTTTCATGACGGCGACTCCGGGCGGGATGGTTCCATCACACGCGTCATGATGTGCCGCGCCGAGGCGCGCAGCAGCGAGAGGTCGTCCGGCATGGTAATACGGTAGACGGGAACGTGCTCCGCCAGACGGCGGCAAAACTCCGGATCCTGCGGTGAGGGAGGCTGCAGCCAGTCGCGCCCGTAGAAATGGTTGGACAACGCGATTACCGCAGGCATGCCCTGCAGAGGCTCGATGACGGGATGAGAGAGTCCGGTCCGGCGATTTCCAAGTACAAGTATGGCGCCCAGCGGAGCCGGGTCGGGGTGGAAGTCCCCGGGAAGGAGATGTGCCGAAACCCAGAGTTCCGTATTGGCGGAGTCGGTATCCTCTTCAGTGTCGGCCACGTGGTTTTCAGGGGGATGGCTTGCAATCCCGGTCTTGCGCGGCAACACGTTATCAGAACGCCGCGCCTGCACGGGAACCAGTTCATCGCCCGGCAGCCCCAGCGTTTCGGCAAGCATGGGGGAGATTTTGATGCGCCCATATCCCGCCGCTATATGGGGAGGAGCGTGTCCTTCCCAGGGGCGGGGCGTCCCATTTATGTTCATGGCGACAGTGCCGGCCTCCATAGGGATGGCGATATCGTCGGAATGCATCGCCATGCCTTCCGCGGCCAGGGCGGCCGAAAGGCTCGACTTGCCGGCGCCGCTCACCCCCATCACCAGATACGAATGGCTGTTGGCGATCAGCGAAGAGGCGTGCAGCGCCCGGAATCCTTTGAGGTGCAGCGCTGCAGTTATGGCACCGTTGGCCAGGCCGAAGAACGTGTCGCGCCACTCCGGCCAGCTTTGGGATACCTGGATCCCGCTGCCGTCGGGATCGATCAGGAAATCTATTGTATGGCCATAACGCCCGTAGAAGCGCAGCATCCGGTGGCTACCGGTATCTGCCCACACGCGGCCCAGTGCATCGGGCGGCGGATCCGCTTTGGCGGGATCGTCGGTCTCCCTGGGCACAATACCCCTGTAAGTGATGGTTATGTCGGGAGGATGAGGATGCTGCCGGGGCGAAGCATCATCGGAGCAACCGGCACCAGGCAATTGCCTGATGCCGTGTTCCGACAACGGATACTGACTCAGCACCCGCATGCCATACAGCCGATACCCCCGGAAATCGCGCGGCAAATCCTGCGGAAAGGAGCCTTCCTGCGATTCATCGGAACCGCTACAGGTCATTCGATCGGGTTGGGCATCCAGCTGTGACATGTGCAGAAAACATTTTCCGCCGGTGTCAGGAAACCTGCTCCGGAGCGTTCGGCAGCATCGGTGGGGCCTGGGCTTCGGTGCGGCTCAAATGCTCCTCCACAATCTGCGGTTTCTTCCAGGCTTTTCGGACGGGCGCATCGCTGTTGCGCCGACCTGCATCTGCTGCTTTGCTGTCGTTCATTAAATCTCGATTCATTTTTTGTGATTTCATGGTGTAATATACGTCAAAGTGTGAAAAATGGCATTGGAGAATGGTTCGGCTGCGGCTATTTGACGACCGTCATCTGCCGGGTGAGGATGACTCCTCCGGCTTCCAGGCGGTACATGTAGATGCCGCTCGACAGTCCGGTGGCGTCGAACGATACCTGATGGCGCCCAGCTTGCCGGGTTTCACTGACCAGCGTGCTGACCCGCCGTCCCAACAGGTCGTAAACCGTCAGGCTCACCGGACCGCTTTCCGCAAGTTCGTACCGGATCACCGTGACCGGGTTGAACGGATTGGGGTAATTCTGTGACAAAGTCGTCCGATGCGGCAACGCCGGGCCGCCCTCCCCGGCATCGGCAACCGAACCGGCCGTTACATAAAACCGTTCCGTTGCGGTACCCGCTTCGGCCTTGGCCAACTCGCCTCCGGAAAGAGCGGTAGGCGAAACGGTACGCCTGGCCACTGCGCCGGTTTCGATGGTGAATTCGTAAGAGAAGGAGGGCGAGATCGGTTTGACGATGCCCAGGCTGCGATCCTCCAGAAAGAGACTCTCCGCAAACGCAACATCCACATCGGTAGCGGTGATGGTGTAGGTTCCGGGGAGTGAGGCTTCCACATGCAACGGGATTTCCAGCGATTTATCCGCGGTAGTCGAAGGCAGCGGCATCATCCCGATGTCGAACAGATCTCCCGCTTTCTCGGAGGCAATCAGAGCGTAATCGGAGCTCAGCGGCATAAGCTGATGTGCGTCGCCGTAGGCTTGCTCCATGGATCCGCCCTGACCAAATACGAGCCAGGCGGAGTTGCGCATGCCCTCACCGGTCAACTCGAGCCTGATCCGGTTGTCCGGCTGCTGTTTGCCCATGAACTCGCCGCCATTGCCCCGGGCATCAAGGGGGATGGTGAGGGAACCACCGGTACCGGCACTATGGACGAAAAACCCCTGAAACGGGGCAATCACACCATCCACAAGGTCACCGGTTCCGGCACCCTCGGAATAACTTTGCCAGCTTCCTGCCCCCACGTCACTGCCACCACTCGCGCCGCCACCGTCATTTACATCCCAGACATAGACAACATCGGTCAGGTTAGTTTTATCGAGCTGGGCAAACCGGATGGGAGCGGCAAACGGGTTGCCGGCAAGCGACCATCCATCCGCATTGCTGTTGATGTCGGGAGTGACCGCCTCTGCCGGTTCACTGCCGGTAACGGCAAGTGTTTTGGGGAAGCCTCCGCTGACGCCCTCCACTCCGGGGTCGTCGTCCTCAAAAACATATACCAGGAACCCGGTTCCGGGAGAGGTGTTCTGGGTAAGATCTGCAAGCGGGTTCCAGTTTGTCGCGTCGTTGCCGGCAGCATCGGCGTTCCAGGTGTACACATTGGGAGATCCTTCGCTGCTGTTTCCACCGCTTGTTGCGCCCTGGGTCCAGATCGGGTCCAGCAGCGCCGACATCGTGACCTCCGCAGGAGCGGAGAGCAGCCGGTAGCCCTCCGCACCGTCCAAGGCGACCGAAACCTCACTGGCCGTTACCAGAAAGTTGTTGAAATAGGGCTGGCGGTTATCACCTGAGGCGAGATCCGAAGCATAGAACCGGAACGCGTCAACGGCAGAGCTTGTCAGCGTAAATGTCTGGTCATAGCTTTCGGAACCGTCCCGCCCCGTGGCATGAATGCGCAGTTCCGTTTCGGAGGTCCGTTCGATGTGGATGGTCATGGCCTGGGTACCATAATTTTCGAACATCGGATCGCCGTTGATGGTGATCGTGGCGCTACCACCCATATTGACGTTGATGACCTGGTCTCCGCCCGTTCCCCCGACGTACAGGTTAAATCCCTTGTTCCCGGAACCGTCGGAATCCCAGTTCACCCCCCAGTCGAACTGCAAGGTTTGTCCGACCGAGAGGGGCTGCTGCAGACTCCGATCGGCGTTGACAAACGCGCCGGATCCGTCCGGATTTGCGAACAGCGCAAATGATGGGTCACCGAGGCCGGAGATATCGGCGTCACCGGGATCGCCAGTGAAGGCACCGGCAGAACCAGTACCGTCGCCGGAAGTGATAGACCACTCACCAAAACCGAACCCTTCGTTGCTTCCGTTGGTCCAGCCCGAGTAATTGGCCGCTTCATCTTCTGCGATGGTAAATTGTGCACTCGATTCATCCGCCGTACCCCAGGCCAGAAAGCCAGCAAGCAGCAGCGTAAGAATGGATTTGGATGGTATTACATGTTTCATGAGGATCGTGGTTTGTGTGTTGGAATCGTATCAGCTAATTCATTGGGCCGGGATACCGCAACCTTTGAGCAGGCCCGGAAGTTCGTTGTGGGTCGGCTGCGCCGTTAGACCCGAAGTTCTGTTGCAATGGGCCGCCCCGCGAGGCCGGGTCACGAGGCGGCGCAAGGCTATTTGACGACCGTCATCTGCCGGGTGAGGGTGATTCCTCCGGCTTCCAGGCGGTACATATAGATGCCGCTCGACAGTCCGGAAGCGTCGAACGATACCTGATGGCGCCCAGCCTGCCGGGTCTCACCGACCAGCGTGCTGACCCGCCGTCCCAGCAGGTCGTAAACCGTCAGGCTCACCGGACCGCTTTCCGCAAGTTCGTACCGGATCACTGTGACCGGATTGAACGGATTGGGGTAATTCTGTGACAAAGCCGTTTCTGAAGGCAATCCGGAGGGTGGTTCGGCGGGAAGGGGAGACCCGTACGTGAGATACAGCTCAGGTCCGTTGGCAGCAGCGAGGTCATGCCCGGAAGCTTTCTGTGGACCGGAGGGAGCAGGCCGCGCATCCGGCCGTGCGGGTGCCTTGGCGGCAGGCCCATCCAGTGTGAACTCATATTCCATGCCGCCGACCACCGGCAGACGCGCCCCGGTCCGGCGGTCCTCCAGATAAAGCCCATCCCGGAAACCGAGCTGCACATCGGTGGCGGTAAGGGTGTAGGTGCCGGGTTGTGACGCCTCAACATGAAGCGGGTACCGAAGCCCGTTGCGGTCCGTCAGCGATCCCGGATCCGGAAGCACGCTGATGTCCAGCAGCTCGTCGCCTTTCTGTCCGGCCAGCAGGACGTACTGCACCGACATGGGCATCAGTTGGTAGGCATCGCCGTAAACGCGGTCAAGCGAGCCCTGCGGACCAAATCCGAACCAGGCGGAGTTGCGCATTCCCTCTCCGCTGAGTTCCAGCCGCACCAGGTCTCTGTCCGCCTGTTTCCCCAGAAACGACCCGCCGCTGGTTCGAGCCTGATCATGAAACGCTACCGAAGCGCTGCCTCCCGCCTCATTATGCACAAAAAAGGCCTGGAACGGAGCGATGATACCGTCGGAGAGGTCACCGGCTCCGACACCACCCGACCAGGTCCGCCAGCTTCCGGCTCCGGGATCATTCTCCCCGGTTTGTTCCATGCCGCTGTCGTAATTGACATCCCAGACATAGGCCACATCGGAGAGTCCCGTGCGGCCCAGGTCATCGAACCGGACCGGGGCGCTGTAGGGGTTGCCCAGCAGCGACCATCCGTCTTCGGTTTCATTCACGTCGGCGGTGTGGTCCGCGGTATTTCCCGCTCCGGTCACGGCCAGCATTTTCGGAAAGCCGTAGTGCGAACCGGAATCGTTGGGGTCGTCGTCTTCAAATACATAGGCCAGCAGACCGGTGCCCGGGGCAATGGTCTGATCAAGATCATCGGCCGCCGTCCAGTCGCCGGATGTCTCATCCCATACAAACACATTCGATTCGGCTGCCCCGGGGACATTGGAATTGAGCGGGCCCTGGGTCCAGATCGGATCCAGCAGCGCCGACATGGTGACCTCCGCAGGAGCGGAGAGCATCCGGAAACCGGGGGTGCCGGTGAGAGCCACCATAAAGGCCTCATCGCTTTCCCCAAATTGCAGCGCAGGACCGGTAAAGGGTCCGCCATCGGCCTCGTGGAGCCGCGCGCCGAAGCCGGCGTTTCCGTCGAGATACCCGGGGACGGTTACATCCGAAAAGAAACCCGAATTCGATACGATGAACGCCATGCCCCGCACACTCACGGTGGGAAGGCCGTCCAGCCCAAGCGCCTCTTTGGAAATGGCGATTTCGTAGCCCTGCCGCTCATTGCCGCTGTTCAGCACCGCGTAGGTGACAGACCCGGCCGGGAAGACATCCGCCGCAGCAGGACCCGTAACCGAACCTCCGCCGTCTTCGGCGCCATCCGACGCAGGGAGCACCAGAAAGCCGGAGGCGTCCGCGCCATTTACGGCACCGCTGTAGTCGGCCATGGAGAGCACTACCCGTCGCCCTACGCCGTCCGGACCGGGCGCGCCGTAGAGGGTCATGCCCAAATCCACCTCGAAATCCATGGTAAAGGAGCCGGATGGGTAGCCTTCAGGCGATTGATTCCCAGAAGCGGCAAGGAAGCCCGCTGCCCCCGGCACACCGCCCAGCGGCTGACCCGGAGCCACACCGTTGCGTTCCGAAAAATCGAGCATGATGCCGATGGCGTCGCTGTCGCTGAGTACCAGCGTTGCGTCAACGCCGATATAGACCGAATCGGCGTCGTCGTAGAAATAGAGGGCGTCAACGGTTTTGCCGGCGCCAAAGCCGAGGTTGTCGTTCAGGCGGGAGGCCAGCATCCGGTACCCGGGGTCGTTCAGGCGTCCGTTCACCCGGACGGGCGGTGCCTCGGAGGGATCCAGCACGCTGATGGTTTCGGAGGCGGAGGTGTGCTCGCCGTTGCCGTGGTGAACCAGCTGCGCGGTGACCGTATACGTGTCGGCGTCATCCAGCGAAAATCCGTCAAAAGAGACGTTGCGCTGCTCTCCGCCGCCCAGGTTCACCGTCACCGTATCGGTATGGACAATTTCGGTGTTGTTCAGAACCACGGAATGCCCGCTTTTGGAGTCGGTACTGACCGCCTTGCCCTGCCCGGACTCCCGTGTTACGGTCAGCGCTACGGTTACCTCCTGCTGCAGAGTGGCATCGCTCGCCAGGTCGGCGCCGGCCAGAATCTCCTCGCCTGTCAGATACTCGGCATGCAGGCCGCTGAGGCCGGTCAGGCGTACACCGGTATCCAGTTCGAAGTCATAATCCACCGGCACAAAGATGGAATAGGAGTTCGACCGGGTGGGTATCAGCACACGGCTGTCGCCAAAGACGGTCAGGGTATCGCTCACATTTCCGGTGATGTCAACCAGCTGCCTGTTGCGCCAGTCGTCGCGGATGTTGGTCACCCATACACCGATATTAAACTCGGGGTGCTTGTTGATGGCGACGATCAGGCCGGTGTAGTCGTCGGTTCCGTCCCGTTGCATCACGTAGACCTGCCGCTCGTCGGTGGATTGAAAGCCGGGCCAGTGCACATCCCCCCGGGCAGTGAGAATATGATGACCGCCGGAGGCGAACTGTTGCCGGATGGCCATCAGCAGATTGATTTCATCGCGAAGGCCGTAATAGAAATAGTCACGCCACCAGACCTGCGCGAAACCGGGGTGGGTGAGCATGTGCGCGTAGATCAGGTTTTTCTGGTTTATGATGGGCGCGTGGCCGTAGTGGTTGTCGGTACCGGTATAATCGTTTCGGTCGAAATCGTGATTCTCCACGAATGGCACGATCTGTTCGTAGGGTACGCCGTGGTTGTAGAGGCCGCTGGTGTGGAGGTTTCGGATGTCGTAGTCCACTCCGTTGTCGGACCATGCCTTGTAGGCAAAGCGGATGTTGAAATCAAATATGGCGGGCTCTTTGGTGGTGCCGGAGAGCAGGTCCAGATAGGTTATCAGGCGGCCGATGTCGCCGTCGTACAGTTCGTGTACATGAAAGCGGCCGGCGTTGGCACCATACTCCACCCAGTTTTTCAGGTATTCGGGGTGGATGCCCTTGACGAAATCAAAACGGTAGCCGTCGAGGTCCAGAGTAGTGGTGAGCCAGTCGCCCCAGACCTTCAGGCTGTCGCCCATGGGCAGCGTGGAGCCGTCGCCATCGTGCAGGGCGTTCTGGTAGCCGAAATTATTGATATACATCTGATGGAAGCCGGCAATCTGGTTGTCGGCAAAAAAGTCGCCGGTGTTATTCTGATTGCGGACCGCGTTCGGGAAAAAGAAATCGCCGCCCTCGCCGGCGGGCCAGGCGATACGGCCTGAACCGTGTGTAAGCGGGAAAGCGGTATAGGTCGAATCTCCGTCGGGAGAGAAGAGGGAGCCGCCGCTGCGGTCGGTGTAAAAGTTCGAGTAGGGGTTGTCTTCGAGGATGCCGCCTGACCGGTGGTTGAGCACGATGTCCATGTAGATCTCCATGCCGGCGTCCTTGAGGTCGCTGATGGCCTGTTCCAGCTGTGCGCGGGTGCCGTACCGGGTCGGGATGCCGGACCCGTCGCCGGGGCTGATGTCACCGGGCTGGCTGTCGTACTCTCCGAGGTCATAATAGTCGTAGGGGGTATAGCCGACATCAAAGCTTCCGCCGCCTCCCTTGCTGGGCGGGGGCAGCCAGATGGCGTCGAAACCGGCACGCCCTAGCTCCACCGAGTAGTAGGAGAGGGAGTCGTACCAGACTCCGCCGGGGGAGACATCCCAGTAGAAACCTTGCATCATGGTGCGGTCGCCGGGTTGAGCGGGTGAAAGGGTATGGGTGGAAAGCAGGAGTCCGGTGACCAGGGCTGCGAACAGTAAAAAATGCTTCATCACGTTGGATGGATTTGGTGACAGGGATTATAAACAGATAGATGCACTAGTCTGTAAGCGCTTACACATGGGTAATAAATTTAGACAGAAAAAGAGGAGTGCGCCAAATCGCGGACGTGATTCGGTGCAGGTGCTTCAAGTTACTGTATAACAATGAAATAAAGTGGATTTACAGGAGGAGGAGACCGTCTGTTTTGAATTAGAATTTGTTAAGGAATTCCGGGTGCTGCGGTGAGAGGCAGGTGGCGAGCGTAAACATACTGGAACCCGTTGATATTGCGGAGAAAACGTTATTATATTCTAACAAGCATTGGGTTGACCTTCACCGTATATTCATCATTCGAAACAGGAGATTGGCACTTGAACAGTGGTACGGACACTACGACAGACGCTGGAAACAGCGCGAAAACAAAAGCGGAAACCAGCCTTGCCGACGCTTCCGGACGAAACGGTGACCCCCGCTGATTCAGGTTTGCTATTCGACACATACTAATCTGCGCATAACGCATGAGTCCGAACGAACACCCTCACCCCAACGGCTCCTCAAACGGCCGCTATCACGGAGAGCTCCCGGGAACCAACAACACCGGACAGCCGGCCTGGCAGGACGATGACGAACTGGATGTAAAGAAGCTTTTCTTTACCATTTTTCGGTACAAATGGATTATTCTGGCCTGCCTGATTCTCGGTACCGCCGCCGGATATTTCTACGCCTCGAGCCAGACCCCCATTTTTCGCGGCGAGGGGAGTATGCTGATCACCGAGGACCGCAGCCGCTACTCCATGGCCGGCAGTGACCTGGGAAGTCTGCTCACCACCAGTTTCGGTATCGGTCAATCGAGCCGGCTCCACAACGAGCTGGAAGTGATCCGGTCACGACGCTTCGCCGGGGAGATTGCCGATAGGCTGCTGTCGGATCCTTACCAGCCGGACGGACGGATATGGCCGGTGCTGTGGGAGGAGTATCCGGAAGATTCAACGATTGTCGACCGGCAGCGGGTGATTCATCGCATACGAGAATACCTGACCGCAGAGTTGAAAAACCGTGATACCGATGTGGTGCAGATCACTTTCGAAAGCCCCTCCCGGGAGGAAGCCCGGCAGGTGGTGAACCTGGTGCTGGATGAATACTACGATTTTTCCACCCGGCAAAACCGCGTACAAGCCCGTTCTGCCATCGAGTTTCTCGAACGGGAGGAGGCCCAGTTGCGAGAACGACTGGCCGAGAGTGAAAACCGTCTGCGCGATTTCATGAGCAGGGAGGGAGTGATTCAGCTGGATGCCCAGTCCACCCGGTTGGTGCAGACCCTCTCCGAACTGGAGGCGGAGCGCAAGTCGGTGGAAGTAAATATGGTGGCGGTCAATTCGGCCATCGACAGTTACGAGAGTGAGCTGGAGGCGATCCGGCCCGGCCTGGCGGACCAGTTCTCGGCGAGCCGTTCCCAGCGGCTGGTGCGGTATCAGTTTCAATTGGCCGAGCTGGAGACCGAGAAAATGCTGATGGTCTCCCGGAATCCGGAATTGCGCGAAAACCCCCGGCTGGAACCGTCCTATGTGCGGCTGCAAGACCAGGCCGAAGAGTTTCGCCGGGAGATCCGCGCCCTTACGGCCGACCTGATGGAGCACGACGAACGTTTTCTGGGTTTTCTGGATACCCAGGGGGGCGGCGTAACCAGCCGCCTGGCGGAGATGCGTCAGGAGCTGTTGCAGCTGCGTGTGGAGCAGAGCCAGCTGGACGCCCAGGCGCGGGTGCTGGATGAACGCATTGCCGATGAGGAGCAGTTCTTCGATCGGGTACCGGATAACATGGTGGAGATGGCCCGCCTGCAACGGGACATGAAGGTGCAGGAGCAACTCTACCTGACCATCTCCCAACAGACGGCGGAGCTGGGGGTGTGGGAACAGACGCAGATGGGCTACGGGCGTGTGGTGGATTATTCGGTTTTACCAATTTCTCCGGTCAGTCCACGGGTACCAGTATTGCTGATGATTGGATTCATAATTGGAGGAATGGCAGGAGTTGGATATGCCTTTGTACGTGAAATGACGACTACCGAGATCAACAGTATCGACAAGCTGAAAGAGCGCAAGCTGCCGGTTCTTTCCGTTATTCCGGATCTGCGCCCGTTTGTGAAGGAGCATTACGATGGCCGGCCGCTGGTGAACATCAGCGGGCATACCATCTCCACGGATATGGTCTCCGTTCTGGATTCCATTTCGCCCACGGCGGAAGCGTACCGGCGGCTTCAGAGCAACCTGATCTACTCGCAGCCCGACAAACCCTACCGGGTGATTTGCGCTTCAAGCCCCAGCAAGTCGGAAGGAAAAACCACGGTGATGTCCAATCTGGCGGTGACCCTGGCCGAATCGGGCAAGCGGGTGGTGCTTATGGACTGCGACTTCCGCCGGCAGCGGGTGCACAAGGAGTTCGGCGTGGAGACTATTCCGGGTGTGGTGGATTATCTGTTTGATGAAGTTCCGGAAACGGCAATTATCCGTCCGACCCTGGTGGACGGAGTGGATGTGATTCCCGCCGGCAAGCGGACGCCCAACCCGGCGGGGATCTCTCGCAGCGCGAAGCTGGGCGAGTTGATCGACAGCCTTAAGGAGAGATACGACTTTGTGTTGATTGACGCGCCGCCCTATGGCATCATCACCGATGCCGCGCCCATTATGACCAGGGCCGACGGAGTGTTGCTGGTTACCCGGTTTAACCAGACCAGGGAGGCGGATCTCGATCAGACTATCGAGAACCTTCGCAATATTCGGGCTAACATTATCGGCGTTGTGATGAACGCGTTTGACCACAAAAAAGCGACCGGTTACTACTATACCAGTACCTACTACCGGTACGCTTACACCGATTACAACGCGTATGTGGAAGAGAAGTCCTGACCCCCATTCATGCATACGCCTTTAATCCGTTTTATTCACCATTATCGCAGACCTGTTCATTACTCATGAGAAATTTTGTATGCATCGGGATGCTGGTGTGCATCCTTGCCGTTCCGACCCTGACAGAAGCGCAAACAACCATTAGAGAGACCCCGCAAAGCCAGATGTTTCGTCTGGGAGAAGGGATGGTACGAATTGCCGAACCGGGCCAACTGGCCGATACGCTGAACCTATGGGGCGATGTTTCCGCTCCGGGCCGGTATATCGTTCCCAGGGGCACTACCGTACCGGAACTAATCTCCTACGCCCGCGGGCCTATCAGTTTGCGTACGGGAGAAACAACCCTGGACTGGTCACAAGTGCGTATTGAAATTGCCATTTCACGCTACAACAGAGAGACGGGTATGGAGGAGGTATATAATTTCCGCTATACCTACAACGAACCCATTCCGGATGAGCTCCGCACCTTCAAGCTTCGCGGAGACGACATGGTGTCGCTGCAAGTGAGACGCCGCCCCATATTCCGCGACTATGTACAGGTTGTCGCACCGGCGGTAACGCTATTGCTTAGCACCATCTTGTTGTACGACCGGGTGCGAGGCAACTGACGCGAATCCAATCACTTAAACGACCCTTTTGTTAATACAATCTAACGGAAAATCGTTGGACATCGGGCGGTAAAATCTCTACTTTTAAATCATTAATGAGTACCAAATAGCACTCATTAACGAGTAGATAGTTTACACTAACAACACCGGGTCAATTGCCGGTGATACACTTTTGTCGTTGTCTGGCCACCAGGCATGGGACTCACAAGGCGGAGCTGTGTCCGCCCATAATATTTGTTAGACTCACTCATTACATCAAAAACCCGTGTCCAGCTGTTGCTGAAGTTTTTCACCAACAGCAAGAATCAGGGGTATTTACGGGGGCTGGCGGAAGAATTTGGGGAATCCACCAACGCGGTACGGCTGGAACTGAACCGATTATCCGAAGCCAACTTGATAACCTCCGAAACGGATGGCCGGAAAAAGGTATATATGGCCAACAAAAAACATCCTCTCTATCCGGAGTTGAAAAGTGTCGCCAGAAAATACCTGGGACTTGACCGGATACAACAGGTTGTTGAGCGACTGGGAACAGTAGAGCGGGCACTCATAACAGGAGACTATGCCAAGGGCATAGATTCCGGAATTATCGATCTGGTTATCGTCGGTAGTATCGACAGTGGTTATCTACACAAACTGGTAAGTAAAGCGGAGAAACTGGTCGACAGGAAAATTCGAACACTTGTTTTAAATGAACAAGAGTTTAAGCGTTTTACAAAACGACTTGATCAGGAAAAGGCTATTGAATTGTGGTGCAGCGAATAAATGCCAAGAGAAGAATTAGGCTATTGCGAAGGAATTATAAATAATGAAGTTGCTGCAAATAAATGAATAAGTGGTCAAGTTTTTTTGGCTGAAGAAATTTATGAGAATATATGAATAGAATAAAATATATTTGAAACATTTCGATTCAATTAATGCTAAAATTAAGTATTACTTGCAAAAGCTTGCAGGAAGTGGGAGTAGCGGAAGTGTTTTAAAAAACATGAGTATCCTTGCTTCCGGTTCAGGAGCTGCAAAAGTCATAGGCCTTGCCACTTATCCGGTGATTACCCGAATTTATTCTCCTGCTGATTTTGGTGTAATGGCTGTGTTTACGTCGGCTATTACTATACTTGTTCCATTTGCAACCATGAGGTATTCCATTACACTTCCATTACCCAAAACAGATGTAATGGCAATGAATATTTTCGTTTTGGGAAGTTTGTTAATAATTGCTCTTTCGTTGATTTTGAGTGGAATGTTTGTAGTTGCTGGTGAAGCGGTTTTTGGCTTTTTCAATATGAATGAGATTGCTTCTTATTGGTGGCTTCTAATAATTGGGATATTGGGTGCTTCTTTTTATGAACTATTATCAAATTGGGCAACTCGAAAGAAAAGCTTTACACCGATAGCCAAAACCAATATTTGGCAATCATCAATTTCTGCAATCACAAAAATTGGATTGGGATACGCAGGTTTAAAGCCAATGGGGCTGTTAATAGGTGTTGTTGCTCAAAGAGGAAGCGGAGTCTTTTCTTTAATGAGATATTTTCTTAATGATTTTAAAGAGAATATCGATAAGGTGACACCTAAAAGGATAATATTTATTTTTAAGTATTACCGGGACCTTCCATTATATAGATTACCATCTCAATTTTTATTGGTTTTTGCAACAAAAATGCCGGTTCTATTCTTTGCATTCCAATACGGGGCAGAAACTACAGGACAATTAGGTTTATCAATATTATTTGTTGGGATACCGATGGGACTTATTGGTACAACAACGGCAAAAGCATACTATGCTGAAATCGCAATGATAGGAGCTAAGCAAAGAGAAAAGATATTAAGTGTAACAAAGTCTATAACAAAGAGATTATTTTTATTAAGTCTTATTCCCACTTTAATATTGTTATTATTTTCTCCCTTTCTATTTCAATTTATTTTTGGAGCAGAGTGGATTCAAGCCGGAGAATTCACAAGCATACTGGCTTTTTACTTATTTATTCAGTTTATCACAACTCCACTTGTAAATATATTCACTGTTTACAATATGCAACGTAAGTTTTTGGAAATTAATATAGTAAGAATAATTATTGTTGGGGTAGTATTTGGAATGGCTTATAATTGGAATATGGATGTATATCAAACTTTACTAATGTATACGATATCTATCAGTGGACATTATATATTCACTGGATACCAGGTTTATAAAATTATAAAATAATAGGATCTAATACTATGTATACAAATGAATTAAAAAAAATCAGTATAAGTGGAGCAAAAAATTCTGCGACACGTTTAATGGCCGCCTCTCTTATTTGTGATGAAAAGACAACATTATATAATTTTCCCACCAGTCTAGTTGATGCATATTACAAAAAATTATTTATAGAAAATGTAGGTGGAAATATTAGGTTAGATGATGAAAAAGAGATTGCAGAAATAGAAAGTAAAAATTTAAATAATAAGGTATTAGACCATTACAATTATCCTATACGTACGACTTATTTGTTAGTTCCTGGATTATTAAAAAAAACAGGTGAAGCTAAAGTTCCTTATCCGGGTGGTTGTAAAATCGGAAATCGAGGATTTGATCTTCATCTGATGGTTTGGAAAAAGATGGGGGCAACTGTAGAAGAAAAGTCGAACTATATAAAAGTTACTGCAAAACAGTTACATGCAGCTGAAATTGACTTCCCAATTACGACAATTGGTGGTACTGAGACAGCACTAATTTGCGGATCTGTGGCAAAAGGTACCACAGTTATTCGAAATGCCTATATTTCTCCAGAGGTATTCGATTTGATCCGCTTTCTTCGTTCCATTGGTGTAGATATTGAGGTGGTTGGAAATAGTTTCATTAAAGTACATGGAACAACTTACCACAGGGGAACGAGTCACAGAATAATTTCAGATCGGATTGAAGCGATTACCTGGATGATTTTTTCAGCAATTGCTGAAAAACCAATGTTGATTGAGAATGTGCCCTTTAAAGATATGGAAATACCTCTTACTCATCTTCAAGAGGCTGGAGTTGATTTCTTTGCAAATCAGAATTCTGTAATGATTTCACAAGAGTGTATGCCAAACGGTATTCAGCCATTTGAACTTGCTACTGGAACTCATCCTGGTGTTATATCCGATATGCAGCCATTTTATGTGCTATTAGGGCTAAAGGCAAATGGAATTAGCCGAATTTATGATTACAGATACCCTGAGCGAATAACATATTTAAAAGAGTTGGCAAAACATACTGATGGTGGTCTAAAGTGGAAAAAAGGTGAGATACAAACAACAGGAAAAGTGATCTTTAAGCCCGCTCATGTCAACTCAACGGATTTAAGAGGAAGTATGGCAGTACTCATGGCGGCACTTCTTTCAGAAAAAAAAGGAGAATCAGTAATTGACAATATCCAAATGGCTTTTCGTGGTTATAACAAGTTGGATGAAAAACTTCATGGCTTGGGTTATTCATTTAAAATAAATAATGGATCGATGATAGTGTAAAAAATGAGATATAAATCCTTAAATATCAAAAGGAAACTAGAAATAAGCAAACTTGTCCGTGGTGGTATAGAAGAAGATGTTGATCTATCGAAAATTAGTCGATGGAAAATTGGAGGTATTGCAGACTGTTTAGTACGCCCAACAGGAACAGAAGAAGTCTCATCAGTTATCAAGTATCTATATAAACATGATCTTCCATACGTAGTGATTGGTTCAACAAGCAATATTCTTTTTTCGGATGATGGGCTTCGGGCAGTATGTATTCAAATTGGAAATGATATGTCTGATTACCATATTAATAATACGAATGTATGGGCTCAATCAGGGGTTTGGGTGCCAGGTTTTGCCAAAAATGTTGCAAAGGCCAAACTAAGTGGAATTGAACATACGGTTGGTATTCCGGGAACTTTGGGAGGATTGGTATGCATGAATGGGGGAAGTCAAAGAAAAGATATAGGTCGTAGGGTTATAAGTGTAACGGCTGTTTCGCCACAAGGAGAAGTGGTGTTTTTTTCAAATGCTGATTGTTGTTTTGGATATCGTACATCTGTGTTTCAACGCAATGGTAATATCATTACAGAAATAGAATTAGCTTTTGATAAGAACCAATTGTATGAAGTCATACGAGATGAAATGCTAGAAATCCTGAAATCAAGAAGAAAAAAATTCCCAAACAAAATGCCTAATTGCGGTTCTACATTTATCAGTAATTCAGATCTCTATAATAAGATAGGCCCACCTGGTAAAATAATTGAAGAATTAGGATTTAAGGGATATAGGGTTGGAGATGCAGTCGTTTCTAATGAACACGGAAATTTTATAAATAATTTGGGAAATGCAAAATCAAATGACGTTTTACAAATTATTAAGAATATTCGTTTGAGCATAATTGAGAAAACCGGAGTTGCTATTGATGCAGAAGTAATTTATGTGACACCAAATGGAAAACTACTGAGAGCTCATTTAGTAGATATATAATATCAATTATAATTACGAATCATAGTTGTCCGGTGTGTGAAATAGTTGTGACTCGTGACAACGTAAATCTAAAGTAATAAACTAAGTTACTATAATTATTTGTTTTATTATATATAGAATATGAAAAATCTGGTGTTTGTTATTTCTACATCTAGATATGCCAATACGGGATTTGGGGGTCACTACTATAGTTTATTAACATATATATATGTCTTAAAAAATACTTATAATATTACTGTAATTCATATTAATGATTTAAATAATACTCTACTTGATGAAGTAATAATAGAAGAATGCAATATAATTAATATTAGTAGCAATGATGATATTGATACATACAATCTTATTAAAAAAGTTGACATCGGTGTTTTTTTTTCAAACAGTAGTAAGTCTCAACTAATTAAATATCAGCTAATAAAAAAGGGGGCACCAGTAATTGGTGTTAAGCCAGGGGGAAGTAATCCAAAATATTATTTTCCATATTATGATTATATTATTTGTTTTTCTATTGAAAATTATCAATGGTTTAAGAAGTCGTATATATATCGTAGTACTTCTATTATAACTAAATTATCAAACAGAGTATTAGAGATTCCTATAAATAGAAAAAGAATAAATGAATTTGAATATCATCTAGATAATCACATAAATATTCTACGAATATCAAAAATTGGTAATAAATACTATGATTCATTTGTTAAAACAATTAATCTACATAATAGATTATCTAAGGATAATATCAAAGTCAATACAGTAATAATAGGGATAATTGAGTGTGAAGAAGCATATAATAAACTAATAAAGTTAATTAATAATAATTGTAATATTGTACTTCTAACTGATTATAAGTATACATATAATGCTAGAGAATATATACCATTATTTGATTTAGTAGTTGGTGTTGGTAGAGGGTTTATGGAGGCAGTATCTGAGCATAAGAATGTATTAGGTATATCTAATAAATATAATATTCCTATTGTTGTAGACGAATATAATTATAATATATTTGAAGAATATAACTTCTCATTAAGAAATAACTATAGTGGAAAAAATGAAATAAAAGAATACGAAAAAATTAAAGTAATATTATATAATGCTGGGCAATCAAAAAAAAATAGAGAATACTTAAACGCTAAGTACAACTCTAATTATAATGCTATAAAAGTACTAGAATATTTTAAAAACATAAATATTGTGCGTAAGACGAAAGTACATTATATGCTATTTGACTACATCGTGAACAATGTGTTAAAGGTTATAAAAACAATAAACAATAAAATAATAAAAAAATAACATATTCAAATATAAGTATTACTATTATGAATAGGTTAATAAAAATATGATTACAATTATAAATATTATCACATACTAAATTGTATTTAAAAAATATAAAAATATCGAAATCATTCTTGGTATTATTAATATATGTATTGAATATAGTTGTAATATTTACTGTTTCAATAATTGAAGATGCGTCTATTCATTCTGGTATTATTAGAGCAGGTTTAATGATTATTACTATTCCAGTACTAATGATGTCAGTATATAAAGAAAGAGTTCTTTACTCAATTATCATTGCGCTTTCATACTTTCTACTACTTGTCATTACAAATGAACGCATTCAACCAGCAATGGGAATATGGGTATCAGTTGCAATTAGTTTATTAATGTATCCAGTCACATATAGGTATATATATAAAAAATGTCATTATAATTGGATTTATAATATTAGCATAATACTTCTTTTGATAATCGGTGTTCATTTTATTTTCGCACAATTTTTTAATATTGGACGTGTGCCATATAGAATGAATATTGATATCCATACAGGATGGGGGGATGTGCATCAGACATTTAACATTGTATATCTTCTTCTATTTATGCCATTTCTTCACTATATTTTAAATAAGGGAGTTAGTAAAATACAAATTATCATATATTTTATATCTCTCATACCAATCATACTAATCTTCAGAAGAGGAGCTGTGCTTGGGCTAATGTTAGGTTTTTTAGTATATATTATACTAACTCCCTATAAAGGGAAACTTGTTTTATTTTTATTAGGTCTTTTTTTTATAATGGTAATTTCATCTCCACTTTACTTTGATAGATTGGAGATTGTTTTGGAGCAACGACCTACAGATTATTCAGACTTTGTGGAAACAGGGCGAACACTGGAATTTACTTGGCTAGCAGATATCTATAAAAATTCTGATGTGTCATTTATACTTTTTGGAGCTGAACTTTTTGATTACCCAAATTTTGCAAATGTCAGAAGGCCTTTACATACTGACTATGTCACCTATTTATTAGGTGGTGGTATAATTGGATTTCTGTTATATCTTAATATATTTATATCAATATGGATTCAATTTCTTAGAAATATAAAAAACATAAAAAAAACCTCTTTAAGAAGAGAGCTTATAGCATTATTTGCAGCTATTACAGCAGCCAATATTATCATTTCTTACTCGGGTCAATATTATGTAATATCATCATTGACCTGCTTGATGATGTATTATGCAATGATAAGTAGGTATGCAATGGAGGTATCAAATAATAAAATACAATAAGATGAATTTGCTTCTCCACGATGACTGGGAAATTTATGGAGATGGGACTGGTGATCCTCATAAACTTATGTTTGAACCGGCAAAACGTATTCTTGATATTTGTGATCGTTATGAGGCAAAATACACATTCTATGCTGAAATTGGTCAACAACTATGTATGCGCAATGCTCCTCAAACAAAATGGCAGAAGATTGCTAATTTATGGGAGGAGATCTTAGTTGATGCCGTAAATCGTGGACATGACGTACAACTGCATTTTCATCCACAATGGATTGGGGCTGAACAAAAAAAGGGGGAGTGGCATCTTGATTATTCAAAATGGCATACCGGACATGTTGAAGATCTATTATTGGATCAATGGATTGGGAAGGGAAAAAAATATCTTGAATCACTCCTATGTCAATCAAATACCAGTTATAAAGTTGTTAGTTACCGAGCAGGTGGCTGGCTTTGTCAACCGTCAAATGCATTATACTATGCGTTGAGGAACAATGGAATTATTTGTGATGTTTCAGTAATGAAAGGACGTTATGCTATATATGAAGATAACAGCTATGTAGATTTTAGAAATGCGGTTTCACGATATGAACCCTGGGAGGTTGATCCGGGAAACTTTGCTAGAGAAAAAAGTGGAAGTGGTGTGTGGGAGTTACCTGTATATACTACAACTTCAACCTTGCCACAGAGTCTATATTTGCTTAAAACGGCATTTCAGCCGCTTCATTATTATCGAATTTATCAAAAAAGAAAACAACAACCGGGAATAGGGCGAAAAGGTATGAATCCGGTTATATCCGGCCGTAAAAAAGAGTATTACGGTAGTTTTGGCTACATGCATTACCGCCATTTATTAAAATATATTTATCAGGTACAATCAATTTACCATTCAGTTGGTTTTATGAAGGAACCATACATCACATTGCTAACACACTCTAAAAGTTTTTTGGACTTTAATAATTTTGAACACTTTTTACGCCATATAGCAGTCGATTCCGAAGTTCGGTTTTCTACTACTCTGGAATACGTTACTCATAATCTATGACCTGGACCGATCATATCGATGCTTCAACAAACTCCGAAGCTGTAATCATTCTTGGTATGGGGCCTCAGGCTTTGTTTTTGCTCAGGAGTCTACAAAACACTGGTAAGAAGATTTATCTTATTGGTTCAAAAAGTTATTATGCGTATTTGTCACGTTTCGGTAATAAGATAATTCGCACCAATTATGCTTCTATACGACAAGCTGTGGAAGATATTCGAGAGCAGTTCGGGAGTGATACACCGGTACTGATCAGTGGTGGCTCTTCTCTTGATTTTGCCATTACCAATCTAGATGATGCTATAGTCAATATATTTCCTCATCCCTTTTCAAGTTTACGTGTATTAAATCATAAAAAGAAAATTACCGGTTGGCTGGCTGAACAAAAAAATCTGAATTATTTTTATCTGCCGACGTATTCATGGAGTCAAATGTCAACCTATGATGGATTCCCAGTACTGGCCAAGTGGGATAGTTCAGCTCAAGCAATATTCAAAACAAAAATCCTATCAAATTATTCTAATTGGAAGACCTTTTCAAATTTGTATGCCGGCTATGCAGAAAGCTTGGTATTTCAACCGTACATATCTTCAAGTAAATTTTATCATTTGGGTGGTTGGTTTCAAAACGGGAAGCTAAATGAACATGTAATAGCAGAAGAGGTTCGCCAGAATCCGGTAGGTATGGCTTCTATGCTTCATCGGTATGATGGAAAGTGGGTTTCAGATTTTTATCTGATAATTGACGAGATCATGAAACATTTTCCAGTTACCGGATTTGTACAATTTGAATTTATTGAAGATCTGAAACAACAAAAGCTCTATTTCCTTGAATGTAATGCTCGGCCATGGGGTAGTATGGATTTTTTGCATTTTCGGACTGCGAATGAGTCGATTGTTGCCGTAAACTTTTTGAAAGATCTTTCAAATTGTCAAAGTGATGCAGGTATTTTTCAAAGGTTAATGGCTGTAATTAAATCTGATAAATTACATTTCAGATGGTATGACCCGCTTCCGGTTTTGGCTCCATTGATTAATTATCTGTTTGCAAATGATTAAAAATTCAAAAATCCGTTTGTTTATAAGGTTTATAGTCAAAAAGTTTTTACCATTACTTGGCTTTAACAACCTGTTACTTATTTTTGAGCGTCAGATATCATCTAAGGACTTACAATCAAATTTTCAATCTGAATTCAATCTTGTGGTATGTAACTATCCATTCTCACTAAGTTCATTATATAGAATGTGTGGAGAGTTACCAGTATTGGTCAATAGATTCGATGAAAGGTCTGTATTGATTGTTACCAAAGATCAAGAACAAATAATTGGTTACATGTGGGCTCATTTTGATTTTGATCCACTTCATGAAATCCAGACTGACTACACCAAATTTGTGGTGATTGGGCCAGCATTTGTAAAAGAATCCTATCGAGGCCAAAACTTATCAAAAGCTATGCGATCAGAATTGCTGAAAATAATTATCGAGAAAAATTATAACACTATCATAAGTAAAGCCGCATTCGATAATATACCGCAGATTAAAGCAGCGATTAAAGCTGGCTATAAAATTCACAAAATAATGTATAAAATAGATAATAACCGTTATTACATATGAAGCTGATTGTAAACAAAACGTTATCAGAGAAGAGTAAGTATGGCGGGGGAGTGGGAGGCTATTACAGGACACTACGAAAGTACACAAATCATTTCTACTTATTGGATGCAACTTATTCTATTAAGAAAAACACCTTTTTAAGGTTTATGCTGGAGTATTTTCGGGCGCAAATTAAATTGTTTAAGCTACAGAGAAAAGCGACGGTAACTGTGTTTAATCCATCACTGGGTGGATATTCATGGATCAGAGACTTAATTCAAATGCGCTTATTATCTACTGGAAAAGGAAAAGTCATTATTTTTTTCCGTGGGTGGGATGAAAAGTTTGCTGATAAAATAGAAAAAAACAAATTATACAGACTTATATTTAACTTCGTATACAACAGCAAATCTAATGCTTTTATCGTACTCTCTAGATCATTTCAAGAAAAACTGCACAGTTGGGAAGTAAACAAACCCGTATACATTGACAGCACAATTGTAGACGATGAATTGACCGCTAAATATCATCACGAAATTCAAGTGAAATCTTTCAATCAAAATACTAGATTACTATTTCTATCTAGATTGGAGAGGAATAAAGGTGTTTTTGAATTAATTTCAGCCTTTAAAATTGTAAGTGCTAAAAGAAATGAATATATGGCGATTGATATAGTTGGAAACGGTACGGCATACGCAGAATTATATAATTCTGTCACTGGAATTTCAAATATTAATTTTCACGGATATGTGATTGGAGATGAGAAGTCCAGAGTTTTTATAACCTCAGACATCTTCGTTTTTCCCTCAACCCATGGTGAAGGTATGCCCAATGCACTATTGGAGGCCATGGCTTTCGGATTGCCTGTTTTGACTACGCGTGTTGGAGGCATACCAGATTTTTTTGAAGATAGCAAAATGGGTTTGTTTCTGGAATCTACGGATCCAGAGCACATCGCCGAACGTATTGAATTTTTACTTGATCGACCGGATTTGATGGAGCAGATGTCTCGTTACAATTACACATATGCTAAAGAACATTTCTATGCCAGTAAAGTGGCTAAGAGATTGGAGAATATTGTTGATGATGTATATGCACATTCCTGATTCAGGGTCTTTTTCTATGTCGGCTTCTTACTCATCACTTGAGCAATTGTATTCCTATGTACAAAGTGAGCACTTTATTGGATACGATCCCTACGATACCTTAAATGCAAAATTTCCATTTAAGAAATTGGGCAAGTGGATTCCCATTCTGGCAACACAATTTCAGAAACGTAATCCGGTTAATATCCGTCCTCTATTGGGTATCCAAAAGGAAATTAACCCTAAAGCTTATGGTTTGTTCATCAATGCCTTCAGTAAACAATATATGATGACAGGAGATCAAAAGTATCTGAATCATTGCCGTGAAATGATATGCTGGCTTTCTCAACATACTGCGAAAGGTTACACTCATGCTTGCTGGGGATACAACTTTGACTGGGCAAGCCCAATCAAAGTTGTGCCCGCTTTTACCCCCTCCGTTGTGTGCACTGCTTTTATTGTGAAAGGGTTATTCAGTTATTATAAGGCAACTGGAGACTTACAAGCGAAAGAACTCATCATCAGTGCGTCACAGTATGTTCTCGAGGATTTGCCTCGTTACCAAAACGAGCATGGTATATGCATCAGCTATACGGATATCCAAATGGATATTTGCTATAATGCCAACCTGCTGGGTGCCGAAATTCTCGGATATGCCTATTCACTTACAGGGGTTGAAGAATATCGAACACTCGCACGACAGGCATTAGATTTTACCGTGCATTATCAGCATGAAGACGGGAGATGGAATTATAGTCTCAATTTGGAAACCGGAAAGGAAAGAGAGCAAATCGATTTTCATCAAGGATATGTGCTGGAATCCGCTTGGCTTATCATTTCATTGTGCAAATTTGGTGATACTTATAATGACTATCTGAAAAAAGGACTGTCTTTTTACAAAGAAATGCAGTTTTATCCCGATGGCCGTTCACTATGGCGATTACCAAGAATTTGGCCCGTGGAAATTCACAATCAGAGTCAGGGGATAATTACGTTCAGCAAGTTGCAAAACTTTTCTGCATCCTATAGACTCTTTGCCAAAACTATTGCAGAGTGGACCATAAAAAACATGCAGGATAAAAACGGCTACTTTCATTACCAAAAACATAAATGGTATACAATTAAAATACCATACATGCGCTGGTCACAGGCATGGATGTATCTGGCATTGACAGATTTAATATATAACAATAAATCATGAAAATTCTATTTCATTTTGGTCACCCTGCACACTTTCATTTATTTAAAAATGTAATAAATAAACTGTTAAAAGCAGATCATGACCCACACATTTTGATAAAAGAAAAGGATGTATTGAAAAGACTTTTGGATGATGGTGGATTTCAATATGCAAACATTCTACCTGAGGGAAAAAGCCATGGAAAGACTGGACTTGTAATAGACTTGTTACGGCGTGGTCGTCGAATACTTCGTTATTGCAAAGAACATCGACCGGATCTTTTGATAGGCACTTCAGCCGATATATCTTATGTGGGTAAAATGCTTGGTGTACCCGCAGTGAACGTGAACGAAGATGATGCTTCAGTAATACCCTTGCATGCCTGGATAGCTTACCCCTGGGCCACGGCCATTATAAGTCCTGATAGCTGTAATAATGGCCGATGGCAAAAAAAAACAATTACGTATGCTGGATATCATGAATTGGCATATCTGCATCCGGAGCTTTTTAACCCGGATAAAAAAATTGTAGAGCAATATGTTTCTCTTCAGAGACCATATTTCGTGTTGAGGTTTGCCAATTTACATGCACATCATGATGTTGGTATCAAGGGCATTACCGATGAGATTGCTTTGAAACTCATTGAGAAGCTTAAATTTCATGGGAATGTATTAATCACATCTGAGAGAGAATTATCCGAAGATTTGGAGCCTTTTAGATTGCCTGTAAACCCCTCGGATATGCATCATTTGCTGGCATTCGCAAAAATTGTGATCGGAGATAGTCAAACGATGGCAGCAGAGGCTGGAGTTCTGGGAACCCCTTTTATTCGTTTTAATGACTTTGTAGGAAGAATTGGATATTTAAAAGAATTGGAAGAGATATATAAACTTGGATTTGGTATTCCATCCGATCAATCAGACCGTCTGCTTCAAAAAGCAGAAGAATTGGCATCTGACAAGAATGTTACTAATAAGTTTCAAGAGAGAAGGAATGTAATGTTGTCTGAAAAAATTAACGTTGCTGACTTCTTGTATAACTACATAAATAACATAAAATCATAAAATATCTATGAGAATTGATCTAATTGCCGGAGCACGTCCCAACTTTATGAAGATTGCTCCGATAATTGATGCGATCAATGCGGAACAGGTGAATGGAAGGAATATTCGTCCTATACAAGTCCTAACTAACAAAAAGTGAGTTGTATACTTGCAATTTGACATTGCATCTTAAACGATTAATGAGTTTATATTTGAACAATTCGACAAATGAAATTAAAGAAATGAAAATTGATAAATTGCTTGAGTGCATCGATAACAGAACTTACACCGTAGGTATCGTTGGCCTGGGCTATGTCGGCCTGCCATTAATGTGGACCTTCCACCAGAAACAGATGCCCGTACTGGGATTTGATATCGATCAGAGCAAGATCGACCACATTGCCGCCGGTACCCCCTACATCAAACATCTTGGCGAGGAGATGATGGGCAAACTGGCCGCTTCGGAGATCTGCGACGCAACGACCGACTTTTCCCGGCTTACGGAGGCCGATGCCATTCTCCTGTGCGTTCCGACGCCACTTGACGGACACCGGGAACCGGATATGAGTTTTGTGGAAGGCACCGTACGAACCATCGGTCCGCACTTGCGCAAGGGCCATCTGGTGATCCTGGAATCGACAACCTACCCCGGTACCACCGAGGAACTGATTATCCCGCTGCTGGAAGAGCTTTCCGGACTTTCCGCGGGCACCGATTTTTATGTGGCCTATAGCCCCGAACGCGAAGATCCCGGCAATGCCGACTTCAACACCGCCAAAATTCCCAAAGTGGTGGGCGGCCACGGCGCCGATGCCCTCAAGCTGGCCACCGCGCTCTACGACACCGCCATCGTGCAAACCGTGCCGGTCAGCGATACACGAACCGCCGAAGCGGTGAAACTGACCGAGAACATCTTCCGGTCGGTCAACATCGCACTGGTCAACGAACTGAAGGTGGTGTTTCATAAAATGGGAATTGATGTTCACGAGGTGCTTGATGCCGCGGCGACCAAACCGTTCGGATTCATGAAATTCACTCCGGGACCCGGCCTGGGCGGTCACTGTATTCCCATCGATCCGTTTTATCTCACCTGGAAGGCGCGAGAATATGAGCAGAACACCCGTTTTATTGAACTGGCCGGCGAAATTAACACGGAAATGCCCCGTTACGTGGTGCGGCGAACTATTGAAGCGCTTAATGCTCACAAGAAAGCGGTCAATGGCAGCCGTATTTTGCTGCTCGGCCTGGCCTACAAGCCCAATGTGGACGATGATCGCGAATCGCCCACCTATAAGCTGATGGACAATTTCAAGGAGTTGGGCGCCGAGGTAGCCTATTATGATCCCTACGTGCCGGTTATACGAAAAACGAGAGAACATGCGCACTGGGCCGGAACAAAATCAGTCGGATGGAATGAAAATTCGATAAGCGGTTTCGACTGCGTAGTGATAGCCACCGATCACGCTGATGTTGATTATGATACATTGGCACATTGGGCTGACTGCATAGTCGACACAAGAAACGCTATGAACGGTCGCGAAGGGGTTAAGGACGGCCAGGTTTGGAAAGCATAATGTGCCAAGTGTTAAGCCAAAAACTAATTGAAGATTACATTTCGTAGTAACTATTTCGTATGAACATACTGGTAACCGGCGCAGCTGGTTTTATTGGTTATTATACCGCAAATAAACTGCTCGGGGAAGGCCATCGAGTTCTGGGACTGGATGTTGTAAACGACTACTATACGGTCGGTTTGAAGTATGATCGGCTCGCACAGTTAGGTATTCGCAAGGAGAACATCAGAGAGAAGCAGATCGTGACAAGCCAAACCCGCGAAAACTTCAGGTTTTTAAAAGCGGATATCGCCGATCGCAGTTTGGTTTCTACGGTATTTGAGGCAGAGTCGTTTGATGCCGTTATTCATCTTGCAGCACAGGCGGGAGTGCGATACAGCCTGGAGAATCCCCATGCCTATGCCGATAGCAATATCACCGGATTTCTGAATATACTGGAAGGCTGCAGGCACCATCCCGTGGAACATTTGATTTATGCTTCGTCCAGTTCGGTGTATGGGGCCAATACCAACTTGCCATTTTCGGTGAAGCATAATGTGGACCATCCGGTTTCCCTATATGCCGCCAGCAAGAAAGCAAATGAGCTCATGGCGCATACCTACTCGCATTTATATGGTGTTCCGGTCACCGGCCTGCGATTCTTCACGGTATATGGTCCCTGGGGTCGTCCGGATATGGCTTATTTTAAGTTTGCCGATCTGATGACCTCCGGCAAATCTATCGATGTTTACAACCACGGCGAGATGGAGCGTGATTTCACCTATGTCGATGATATCATTGAAAGTATCGCCAGGCTGCTTCCGCTTCCCCCTGAGGGCAATTCGGAATGGAACGGCGACAGACCCGACCCGGCCACAAGTTTTGCCCCATACCAGCTGTTTAACATCGGGAACAATAATCCCGTGCGACTAATGGATTTTATCACCGAGATCGAGCGCAACCTGGGTATTGAGGCGAAGAAGAATTTCATGGAGATCCAGCCCGGTGATGTGCCGAAAACCTGGGCGGATGTGAGTGACTTGTTTGAATACACCGGCTATAAACCGCAAATAGGCATCCGCGAAGGGATAGCCAACTTCGTAACCTGGTATCGCGAGTATTATCGCAAGTAAGTATCTGCCTGCGAATGTTTTAAAAATCATTCGATCACCGGCAAACACAATCTTCAAGCACTACGCGCTTCTTGCACGCTTGATGAAAATGTTGTAAAGCGCCTTCCAGAAATAGACAAAGTCGGTTTTCCATGGACTTTGTTCGTATTGCACGAGGTACCTGTGTTCGGATTCTTCCAGCCCCTCGAAGGAGTCCGGTAAATCCACATAGAACGGAGGAATCAACCCGGGTTTGTGGCGGTTCCGCATTTTTTGAAAATCAGGAGAGTAGAGACTGAGCTTGTGACTGCTCAACGGCCGCACACCAAACAGCTTCAGGTCTCCCTTGAAAAAGTTGAGAAACATGGGGAGCTCGTCTATCCAGAATTTTCTCATGATCTTGCCCCAGCTGGTAACCCTGTAGTCATCCCTGATCTTGTCCCCCTTGTCCAGGCCGTTTTTATTTACTATGTACTCCTGCAGGTATTCGGCATAGGGATGCATGGTGCGAAACTTGTACATCTTGATGATTTTGCCGTTCCTGCCGGTTCTTTTTAATCTGACCAATGGACCGTAGGTCGGATCCATATCGTACAGAGGGGTGCTTTTTTTGGTCACAGAGAACCAGGTGAGTCCGTTAATATGGCGGTATGAGTCTATCACAAATCCGCAGGAAACCAGCCGTCCAAGTACTTCGGTAAGAGAGAGCATGCGCCCCCGGCCCCGGGTGATAAAAAAGTAAAGCCGCTTGGATACCGACCACTTTGGCAGTACCCGCTTGACCAGAAAGTGGAGGAACAGATAGGGCTGTACGATGAAGAACGGGTAGTTCTTTTTGATGCGGGAGCGAAACTGATGATTGGTCTCCACGCACCCGATAAACTTATCGCCAATATTGAGTGACTCGTTTACGGTTTCGAAAAATTTATTGAGGTACCGTACATTGTTAATTTTCTGGTGGCATATCACACCAGGAGAGTCATTCACTGCCAAATGGGAAGCGGCATGGTTCGAAGACTCACGCAGCAGGAAAAAAACTTCCCCGCGCACCCACGTAGCTTCTTCGATGAACAGGTCGGCTTCCCTGCATCCGGTGTACGAAATCTCCTTTTTGCGCCCAATATCCAAGGGGGTATCCGTAACACGCCTATCTATTGTAATTGTGTTATCCATGTGCAACTCTGTTTCAGATATTTAAAGAACATCATTGGTTGCTGCCAAATCCTGTTTTGGCGTAGCCACTCTTCTTGCATTGTAGAATGTTTGGTGCTCATAAATATATTGTTTGTAATACGAATATCCAGATTAATTAAGAACATTTAACACAATGAGTTACAACCGCATAACCATGCGGTAATATTGAAGTAGCCCGGTAGTTTTTTTCCGGAAAAGCCCCTGAGTATGTACCGGAAAAGCGGTACCTTATTTACTTCTCGATTTACCGAAATTAAATACGCTATTTGTTTCTATGCGCGCATTCACACTTTTTATATTTCTTTTTTTTCATGGGGGGATGGCAACCGCCGCCACAAACAAGGCTCCTGACCTTCCCGCCGAACAGGAAAACCCGTATTTCCAGGGTGCCGGGATTACCGGCACAGAGGAGCCCGGCGCCTATTCTTATGGCTGGATGATACGTGCGGCAGCCTCAACCGCCGGCCCGCTCCCATTCTGGATTCATTCCAACAGGCTGGGCACCCTCGATCAGGAGAGCGCCAACCTGGCTACACACCTGTTTGGCAGTTGGTCGCATCGTTTTGATTCGGGAATTCACCTGAAAGCCGGAGGCAATCTGCTGCTTCGAGCAGCCGCTTCGTCGGATGCCTGCCTGCAGGAAGCGTATCTTGAAGCCGGGTACAGCCATTTTATTTTGTGGGCGGGACGTAAACGCGAGAATTTCGGAATGGTGCACCCGCATCTTTCCATGGGTACTACCGACCTGTCCCACAATGCCAGGCCCATCCCGAAAATCACTTTTGAGACCGATGGCTTCCAGCAAGTTCCAGGAACCAGGCGCGTACTTAATTATAAGGCCGGTATCTCTCACGGATGGATGAATGACACCAACCACCGCTTTGTCGACGATGTATGGCTTCATCAGAAATACCTCTATCTGCAGATATTCAGTGACGACGCGCCTGTCGTGGGCCGGGGCGGCCTGAAACATTTCGCCCAGTGGGGGGGAGACTCGCCGGTTTTCGGCCGGTCTCCGAAAAACCTGCGCGCCTTCCGGGATGTGTTTTTTTCACTGGCAGCCGACTCCAAAGAAATTTTCGAAGGCGGTGAACTGCTGAACAGCCAGCAGAACCACATGGGCTCCTACGATTTTAACCTGCGGCTAAACCTGGGGCAATACCGGGTATCGATAAGCCGGCAGTTTATTTTGGAGGACACCCCGAACGCCCGGTTTGGTACTCCGTGGGATGGCCTCTGGGGCGCTTATGTCGAGCTCAGGCCCGATAGCCGGACCCGGTGGCGGTCCAATCTCCCCAACGACAGAGTCGCCACGCCCCACCGCCCGCTGCTCAGAGCCGTCCATTACGAATACCTCGATACCAAAGAGGGGATTCCCCGCTTTCCACACCGGGACATGACCAGCTATTTTAATTATTATAACCACTCTTCGTACAGAGGCGGGTGGACCTACTACGGACGATCCCTCGGTAACCCTCTTTTTTTTGGGGATCCCGACTACCTGGGAGTCGTTAATAACATCATCATTGCACACCACGCCGGTGCCATGGGTCATGCCGGCCCCATTGACTGGCGCGTGTTTACTACCTACAGCCGGAATTATGGAGCAGGACGTGTCACCCGGCTGGATGGAACCCGCGTGCAGCTGCCCAATGAGCGCCGCGACCAGTGGTCATTCATGCTGGAACTGGAAACCGGAGCCTTCCACCCATCTCTCGTCGCCGGCGCCGCACTCGCCCTCGATACCGGCGAAGTGTACAAGGATAATCTCGGCCTGATGATCTCGCTCAGATGGACCGCCAGATAGCCAATATTTACTTGTTAAGCAATCTTAATTAAAATTTATTAATAAACTTATTAACATTTCAGAGCCGTTGTAAATTATTATATAGCAATCTTTTAAGAATATTTATTTAGAGATATAAACACAGTTTATTGGTGTTTGAGAGGCTGAAAAGCTTCAGTATTGCCTGAATTTGCTCGATAAATGCGGTAGTGCATCCCCCCGTGCACGCCCTTTGTCACCTTGCAGATTCAAATCGCGGTTCCCATGGCAATACTGCCCCACAGATGCTTACTGATTTTCAGCCTGCTGTACCTGGTGATTCTGATTGTGCCCCCCCGATCATCAGGCAACCCGGATCCCGTCAATCCGTCTTCAGAAAAAGAGACGGCCCATGGCGAACTGGCACCCGCCGCCTTGTTCGGTTATGTCGAGGATGTTGAAACAGGAGAGCCCCTGACCGGCGCCGGGATTTACCTACCCGGCACTACCACCGGTGCCTCGTCAGATCCGATCGGATATTTCCAAATTGACCGCCTCTCTCCCGGGACGTATACTTTTCGCATTTCCTATCTCAATTATGAGTCTGTGGAACGGGAGATTACCATCGTTCATGGACAAGAGAAACGGCTGGATATCAAATTGTATCCTTCCCGCTACGAAATGGATGAAGTGACCGTAACGTCATCCAGAAACCGTATGGAGCAACGCAACCTGGGGCGTCGCCGGATCTCTGTTGAGGAATCTATCCAAACACCCTCCGTGCTTCAGGATGACCTGTTCCGGTCTATTCAGCTGCTGCCCGGCGTGGCGGCAGCCTCCGATTTTTCCAGTGGCCTGCATATACGGGGAGGCGGCACCGACCAGACCCTAATCCGGCTGGATCAGGCAACGGTATACAACCCCAGCCATTTCTTTGGCTTTTTTTCCACGTTTAACAGCGACGCCATAAGTGATGTGGATCTCTACAAAGGCACCTACCCGGCCGAATATGGAGGAAGACTTGGATCCGTGATCGACATCAGCAACAGAGACGGCAGCAGGGAAAGCCATGGCGGTGTGCTCAGCCTTGGCATGCTCTCCTCACGAATCATGGCGGAAGGTCCGTTGAACGGAAAAGGGTCTTACCTGGCAGCGTTCCGCCGGTCGACCATGGAGCCGATCCTGCACGTCATGCAGGGCGAAGTGGACGGAGTGCCCGATCAGTTTTATTTCTATGACCTGAATGCCAGGGTCTCCTATGACCTCAACGGCCGGAATCGTGTGAACGCCTCGATCTATTCGGGTACCGATGATGTGCAATTGCCGTTTGATGATCAGATGATTTTTAATTTCCGATATGGAAATCGCACGTTTAATACCACCTGGACCCATTTCTCAGGATCCAGCCTGCTCTCCAGGATAAGCCTGACCGGCTCTCAGTATTTTAATTATCCCTTCACGGATATGGGAGGGACCCCGTTCGACCGAAACAACCGCCTGAGTGAAGGGAAGATGAATGCCGCCCTGGTCTGGTTTCCGAACACAAGATATGAACTGAGCGCAGGCGCAGAAGTCGGACGCATGTCCTACTCCCTTGTCGACAGCTTCAACGGCATCGCCACCCTGGATACGGAAATTCGCTCGTGGAATTCCGCATTCTATGTGCAGGGAGAGTGGCGGCCGGTGGATCGCGTGCGTATCAACTCCGGTGTTCGCGTCGAGCATTATGGGACCGGCGATTACTGGAAACTTGGCCCGAGAGTATCCACCGACGTTTTCCTGACTCCGGACCTCCGCCTCCAGGCAGGGTATGGCCGGTATTATCAGTATCTGAGCCTGGTCAGCAACCCGACATTCTCCGGATTTGATGTCTGGGTGATGGCAGGTGAGAAGGTCGCGCCATCCTGCAGCGACCAGTTCGCGGTGGGTCTCAAGTACGAACCGCGAGCCGGTTGGGAAGTGGAAGTGGAAGGCTACTACAGAACCATGAACGATCTCTTTGAGTTTGACCCGCTCCTGGGGGATGTCGCCGGTTTCGAATATCATGAACTTTTCCGGACAGGGGACGGGTACGCCTACGGATTGGAAGCGATGGTGGAACGCACCAAAGGGCGCCTCACCGGATATGTCGGCTATACCTTTGGACGAACCTGGCGGCGCTTTCCCGAATACAACCAGGGACGGTTTTTTCCGCCGCGCTTCGATCGCACTCATGACCTTACTACAGCACTGAACTACAGAGTCAGTTCGAGCTGGCGGTTTTCAACAACCTTCACCTACCAGACCGGTCAACCCTACACGCAGCCTGTTGGCCGTTCCATGTTGTCAGGAAATCCGCTGCAAAATGGCCGGCTGAATCACATGGTAGTTGACCGTGTGAACGGTGCCCGGATGCCGGCCTATCACCGGCTGGATATTGCGGCAACACGTCGGGGCTCCTTCTTCGGCATTGCACAGGCAGAGCTGCAAATACAGGTCATCAATGTCTATTCCCGCCGCAATGTCTGGTTCTATACGTTCGACTACAATCAGAACCCTCCCCAGAAACAGGAAATGCCGCTGCTCCCCATTCTTCCATCGGTTACCTACACCATTGAGTTTTAGTCAATCGGACCATGTACACATCCTCAATACCCCGGCTTTTACTGCTGATAACACTCGTTGCATTATTTTCTTCCTGTGATGTTTACAACATGGAGCCGTATGAAAATGAGTATTTTGTCGAAGGCTTCCTGGTGGCCGGCGAACCATTTAACAGAGTCCAGCTCTCCAAAACCGCAGCATTTGATGAAGAGTATACAAAGAGCGATTCTCGCGTCTGCGGGGCGGATGTAACGATCTTTCGCCTCGATTCCGATGGTAACAGGGCCGACTCCTACATCCTGAGTGAAAGCGGCACAGGGTATTATACTGTTGACGGCGAGTTGATACCGCAGCCACGCCAGACCTACGAACTGGAAGTGATTACTCCGGACCAGGTCACATTGCGCGCGTTTACAACCGTACCCGATACGTTCCGGATTGTGCGTTTTGAAGAAAACAGCGCCGTGTATCTGTCGGATGAGCAGATAGAGGTGACCTTGTCTCGCAGCTGGTTTCCCGGCCGGCAGAATATGTTCATTTTCGAAACCAGAGCCCTCGCGCCGGATGACTATCCCATGACCCCGTACTATCACACGAACAATTCTTCAAACCGGTCAGCACGCCAGCGCCAAACGTCCAAAATCCTGTCGGAGGCCAATTTCGTACGAAATCACGATGAAACGGTAACCATACGCTACCCATGGTCGGAAATTTCGTGGTTCGGCCCAAGCCGGGTAACGATTCACGCGATCGATGACAATGTCTATGATTATTATCGCTCCCAGTATGTGCAGGCAGGCGGCTCAACTCTGATACCCGGACAGGTTGAACACACCATCACCAATGTAAAGGGGGGCAGAGGGTTGTTCGGATCCCTCTCATCGGTCACTTTCGAAATTTATGTGGAGAATCCCGAACCGCTTGATGAGTAATATTAAACTTTCTTAAAAAAAATTGGTACGGCGCTTGCACTTGTATATGGAAATGTGAATATTAAATTATATTAATTATTGAAGTAAAGGAGGTTCTCATGTTTGATTTGTCCGCAAAGGAGATTGAGATCTACGAAAAGGAGTTCAGGAGACGTGAAAGTCTTCAGAACAAAAAAGAAAATATTTCCGCAGCTTCTCGGCATCAGGAAAATTATTCCGCTGATAAAGAATTGAGTCTCGCCGAAGTGGAATTGCTGTGCGTCGGCAGCGAATAATTTTTTTCTGATCGCTCAATTAGCCGCGAGCTGTTTTTTTTTAAAGCGGTGCTTTCCCGTTGACATCCAACGGATCAGGTGTTCTGCCACTGGTTCCTGGTACGCTTTCCCCAAACTGCCTGGTTCCGTTTTCAGGTGTTCTGCCACCTGGCCTGGACACCACGCTTGTTAACGTCTTGATTGCTACCGTGGATCCTCGCATTTTCTCATCTGCCATATCACATCCCGCAGATAGAGATATTCCTTGAAAACACCCTCTCCCAATATCGACGCCGTCATCACCTGGGTGGACGGCAACGACGAGCAGCATCGGCGCAGCATGCAGGAAGTCATCGCCCGAACCGGAGCGCTGCAAACCCATGAAGTGCGGACCTCGCGCGACCCCACCCGGTTTCTGGATAACGGCGAATTGTTCTATTGTATCCGGTCCATCCGCAAATTCGCCCCCTGGATCCGCACCATCTTCCTGGTCACCGCCGATCAGACCCCGCCGTTCCTGACGCATGAGGAACGGCAGCGGCTTGGCGTCACCATGGTCGGCCACCGCGAGATCTTCGCCCCGTACGAGCATCATCTGCCGACGTTCAACAGCCGGTCGATCGAAACCGCCCTTTGGCGCATCCCCGGCCTGGCCCCGCGGTTTCTCTATTTTAATGACGATTTTGTGCTCACAGCCCCCGTTTCGCCCGGTGACTTTTTCACCGACGACGGGGTCGTCATCCACGGGAAATGGAACGCGATGACGCGCTACGGCCCAATCCGCCTGAAACTGAACGGCATCGCCACCCGGCTTTCCAAACGGCTGCTCGGCATCACCCGCTCGATGAACCTGCTGCTGCAGATCCGCTCGGCCCGGCTCGCCGGCCATACCGGCCGCTATTTCCGGACCACCCACATCCCGCATGCGGTCCGCACAGAGACGCTCCGCGCCTGGTTCGACACCCGCCCCGATGTGCTGGAGGAGAATATCGCCTACCAATTCCGCAGCGAAAAGCAGTTCAGCGGCATCTTCCTGGCGCACCATCTGGAGATTGCCGCCGGCAAGGCCGAACTGCGCGATACCGGTGGATATGTGATGATCAACGGCGAGAACGATTTCGGGTTTATCCTGCGCCGCAAACTGAGCCGCATAGCTGCAGGCCGTACCCGCTTCGCCTGCCTTCACGCCCTCGAACGTTTCAGCGCTTCGCGCCTGGACGCCATCCGCCGCACATTCGACCGGCTGGTGTCACGGGAAAGCACCGGATCCGGCGAATCCGGGTTGCCACTAAAGTGATAAATCGCTACTATTTACCGCGGTGATAACCCGCTTCCGCAGAAACAGTTATCCACCAGGGAAACACCCGGAAACTCCATCTGACAGAGCTCATCCCACATCACAGTTAATCACAGTTACATGCTAATTGACCTGATTGCCGGCGCACGTCCCAACTTCATGAAAATTGCGCCCGTCACCCATGCTATTCAGAAAGTTCAGCAGCGCCGCGACGAAGAAGGGCGCGAGCCGGTCCGCTTTCGCCTGATCCACACCGGTCAACACTACGACAAGAACATGAGCGACGATTTTTTTCGTCAGCTCGACATCCCCGATCCGGATGCCAATCTGGGAGCCGGCGGCGGGTCACAGGCCGAACAGACGGCGGCGATCATGACCGGCTATGAAAAGCTTCTGACGGAGAAGGGGACCCCGGACATCTGCATCGTCGTCGGTGATGTAACATCCACCATGGCCTGCTCCATCACGGCCAAAAAGCTGGGCGTGCGGGTGGCGCATATTGAGGGGGGGATCCGCTCCCGCGACTGGACCATGCCCGAAGAGATCAACCGCATCGTAACAGACAGTATCACCGATTTCTTTTTTACGACCTCCGAGGCGGCCAACCGCAATCTGCGCGCGGAAGGCGTGGCCGATGACGCGATTTTCTTTGTCGGCAACACCATGATCGATACGCTCTACGCCCAGCTCGACCGGCTGCAGAAACCCGCCGTCTGGGAGGAGAAAAGGCTGCAGGAGGGAGGCTATTTTGTGATGACGTTGCACCGCCCGGCCAATGTCGATCAGGAAGAAAAATTGCGCGAACTGATCGCGTCAATCGTTGACGGCGCCGCCGGTGAGCCCGTCATCTTCCCCACCCATCCGCGCACGCGGAATATTCTGAACCGCCTGGGACTCTCCTGGCCGAACCTGCATTATGTGGATCCGCTCGGCTACCTTGAGTTTATTTATCTGGTGAAGCGGGCACGGGCCGTGATCACCGATTCGGGCGGCATCACCGAGGAAGCGACCGTGCTCGGCATACCGTGCCTGACCCTGCGCGACAATACCGAACGACCGGAAACCGTGATCCAGGGGACCAACGAGCTGGTGGGCACCGATCCCGGCGCGGTTACACCGGTGCTGGAACGGCTGATGAGCGGAAACTGGAAGCAGGGATCCATCCCCGAGAAATGGGACGGCCGAACCGCCGAACGCATCGTGGACATCCTGCTGGAGCTGAAATCTTCCGGCAGGCTGGATCCGCCGGTGCCCTACAAGGATGAGACGCTGCTGACACGGATCGGCTGATTTTTATTCGTCGCCATTCGAAACACCCGGAGTTGACATCCGTTGCGTGGCTATGCTATTGTTATGTCTTCACTATTCAAATTCATTGCATGATTACCGGGAATGCATTAATTTGCATTCATGGTCAAATCATTCAATGACAAGGCTACATCAGACTTATTTCATGGCATATCCAGCCGAAAAGTTCGAAGTCTTCCGAATCAGATCCTGGATACTGCTTACCTCAAGCTTGATATTCTCAATGCAGCATCTTCACTTGATGATTTGCGTTCGCCACCTGGTAATCGACTTGAAGTTTTGCATGGCAATTTCCAGGGCTTTCACAGCATCAGAATTAATTCTCAGTGGCGAATTGTTTTCCGATGGCATGAATCCAATGCCTTTGACGTTCAGATAATAGATTATCACAAATAATTGTCTTTGAATTCCCATGATCCCCAAAAACAGAATAGCAACCCATCCCGGTACCATTTTGCTCAAGGAATATCTTGAGCCTATGGGGTTGAGCCAAAAACAACTTGCCAACCATCTGGGCATACCTGTTCAACGAGTCAATGAAATTGTAAAAGGCAAACGGGGTATTTCTCCTGACACAGCATGGCTCTTTTCTGAAGCTTTTAATACTTCCCCGCAATTTTGGCTCAACCTTCAAGTCGCTTATGATTTGTCGGCTCATAGGCCTAAAAAGCATGTTTCAGCTTTGAAAACTGCCGTTCAGACATAACAAGCGTTATCTTGGCGAAGAGTCAAGAATCCGGTAAAATATCTTATAACCAGACGTACCTCTGCCAAAGCTCTACCGGCTTGATACCGGATTGGTGTCGTTGACCCGCCGTATGTCCGTTATCAAATAATTTCATTTTGCGACTTGCAGATTCGCCCCGTTGATAAACGGTTAACTGACATCAACGGGTTTTTTTTGTTAAAATATATTAATACCATATCGGTACAACGTATTTCCTGACTCGCCTATCCAGAGGTATTTCATATTATACAGGAGGTTGCCATGAAATTATTTGTACTGTTTTTTCTGATAACCACAACTTCAGCCGATCCCGCCTATTTCGAACAGGTTCAAACAAGGGCTGAATTGGGTGCCGATATCCAGGATGTCGCCTACGGTAACGGTGTTTTTGTAGCTGTTGAACGCGAGGGGAGCGGAGACCCTCCCGGTATTTACGTTTCGGAGGATGGCAGGAACTGGAGCTTGACGCATGAACTCGAGGATGCCACCATTCAGGGCGTCACATTCCTGGAAGGCACGTTTTACGTGTTTGGCAAATGGAGGGATGTGGAGGATATGTGGATGCCTGAGTACAGCACCATCTGGACTTCGGCCAATGGTATCGGATGGTCGGAGGCGTTCTCCGAAATAGTGGATGGGAATACGCAGTTTGGCGTCATGGATATCACCTATGGGGATGGCGCGTTTGTTGCCGCCATCAACGAACACCTTTACATCTCTACCGGGGGGATTGGTTCGTTTGCCAAAGTCACCGACTCCGATCAGTTCGGCTTGCAGAAAGTAGCTTACGGCAACGGCATTTTTGTAGCCTTGAATACCATATCCAGATCCTGGGCCATTACCATGGCTTATTCCACCGACGGAATGGTATGGACCACTCTTCCGGATCAGCCCACTTCCGACGACCTCCAGTTTCTCAATGACCATTTTGTTACTCTGAGCAGTTCCGGAATGAGCATCTCTTATGACGGGGTGGCCTGGCAGGATATTTCGCAGGGAAGGGGAACCGGCATTGCCTATGGCAACGGAATGTACATGATACCCGACCGGGGGGATTATACGTCACCTACCCGCGCGAGGTATTCCACGGATCTGGAACGGAATATTTCCAATATCTACCGCATCGCTTCCGCTGACCCCGATATTTCGCGTGGCAATATCAGAGGGGTTGCCGCCGGAGAGGAAGGTTTTGTCCTGGCCGGTGATGTCGGGATTTTTTACGCGCCCTACGAACATGCCGGCGGATACCCCGCCATAACCGGGCCGGATATCGTCGATCTTGTGATAAACCAGCCTTTTGAACATACCGTACATACAATCGGATTCAACCCCGACCGGCTCAGAACAAATCTGGAAGTTGGTGTTGACCTCCCGCCGGGGGTTACCAGAAATACGACCAGCTGGGGGGTACCGCTTACGGAGGAAGCACCGCACATCTCCGGAGTTCCTGCTGAAACGGGAGATTGGCCTGTAATTCTCTATGCCTATGAAGACGGGCTTGGGGAAATGGGGCTCTATGCCAAAAGAAAGGTTGTTTTCCGGGTCGTGGAACCTGCCGATGACGACGAGGATGAGGATGAGCAGTTGGTCCTTCAGTCACCCGATTTGCTGCAGCCGGAGCATGAATCCATCGACCAGGGTACAAACGTAACCTTTACATGGTCGCCTGTGCTGCATGCCGCAGATTATGAACTTCAGATTTCGACCAGTGCCTCTTTTGAATCCCTGATCGGTCTGGATCCGGCCGGTGCGGAAGTGATCGCCTCCGATTCTCCGAAGCAAGCCGGAGGGCTGCCGGAATCCGCCGGATGGATGGTTGCCAAAACCGTCGAAATACCCGATTATGATACCCGATATTACTGGCAGGTCAGAGCGGCAGCCGGAGATGTTTTCAGCGATTGGAGTGAAACCCGCAGTTTTACTACGGCCGGACCGCCCATTACAGCTACGGTGACTCCCGCAGCTCCGGCCAATGAAATGGTTGATGCCCCACTGCCTGCCGTGATCGAATGGAATGCATTTGACCGGGCCGGCACCTATGACCTGCATGTATCGGAAGCATCGTCTTTTGAATACGCCTATGCCGTTTACGAATTTGATGGTACCCGTTATGAACTCCCGGATCTTAAAGACGCCACCGCTTACTTCTGGAGAGTTCGTGCCAGGGTGGATGATCATGTGACCGGCTGGTCTCCTGTATGGAGCTTTACGACCGAATTGCGCGTTCCCGAAACACCTTACTGGGAGCCATGCAACGGCGAGGATAACGTGTCACTTACACCGTTGCTGGTATGGAGCGCTTCGGATCGCGCGGAAACGTACCATTTGCAGCTTTCGGATGATGTGAATTTCAACCATCAGGTGCTGGATATGGAATCCATCGAGGGTCTGGAACATCAGGTGACCGGGGAACTGGCGGAAGGCACCACCTATTATTGGCGCATCCGGGCCGCAAACCGCAGTGGCTACAGCAACTGGTCTGATGTTCGCCATTTTACAACATTTATGCCGGTCGCCTCGGACCCGGAGCCTGCACCAATGGACTTCAAACTCTATCAGAATTATCCGAACCCCTTCAACCCGATTACCCGGATTCAGTACTCGATCCCTGAACAGGTTCGTGTTAAACTGTATGTTTACAATACGCTGGGCCGTCGGGTAGCCACCCTGGTGGATGACATCAAACCGCCTGGTATTTACTCGGAAATGTTTGATGCAGGCAACCGTCCCAGCGGCATCTACCTCCTGCACCTGCAAGCAGGGCCACACCATGAAACCCTGCAAATGACATTGTTGAAGTAGGTGAGCCACGCGTCTTCGGAGACCTCGGTGAGCATACAACCGCCGGTCTCATCTTCGGCTTCGGCGATGCGCTCCTGGGTCAGGACATGGCGTACCCGTACCCGGGACCACCATTGCCCGGTGTCGTAGGTGGTTTCGGCGCACAGACGCATTGTGAGGTCTCGCATTTGACCGTTTCACGAAAGCGGTGTAAATTTGAAGGCTGTAGCAACACTCATCACCCCCTCACCATGATTCCCCTTCCCAAGGCTCTTTTTTTTACTTCGGCCGCTCTGTTATTATTTGCCTCTGTGAGCGCCGGACAATACGCCGAACATGCGCTTTTTGAAGCGGAACGGCAGGATACGCTGAATGTCCTCCACGAGGATGCGGAAGTTGATCCCGCCAATGATGGCGAGTTCGGTAATACCGCGGCAAGCGGTAACGACGCGACACCGGAGCCGCCCGATGGGGGCGACACGCTGACAGCGGCGGAAGCCGACGATGCGCATGGCCCGGAGGCGCCGAACCCATCCGCCGACACCATTCATGAAACCGCACTTCGGGCCGCGTCCCCGCTGCAGAGAACCGGACGCAACGCCGTGTTTGCCGAGGTGCTGGGCAGCGCGATCAACCTCTACGCCATTTATTATGAACGCGCCCTGCGAGAGAACCTCCACGCCAGAATCGGCGCGTCCTGGATCGGCTACTCGGACCAGGTCCGGTATGAGGATCGCGGCGAAGACCTGTTTTTCGATCTGTATACCATTCCGGCCGGACTCAGCCTCACCCTCTTCGAAGGAATCAACCAGCTGGAACTCGGGGTCGGCCTCACGTTTTTCTCGATGAAGTTCGAGGGCGGACCGTTCGACCTCGGTTATAATGATGTGGAACTGGGGAACCGCTACAAGGGAGTGGCCGTGACCACAGTCATCGGCTACCGCGTGTCGGTCCACAACTACCTGTTTCGAATCGGACTCTCTCCGCATTACATGATCACCATCAACAGCGAACTTTCCGGCTTTTTTGATGAACTGAAAGATCGCGGCGCCCTCGACCTGCATGATTACCTCGATTTTAAAGGGTTTCGCATGATTCCCGGCCTCAGCTTTGGAAGGACCTTTTGATGTCTCATTGTACTGAAATTCAAAGCTCCCGGCACCGCCTGCCGCCACCTGATCGCGGAATAGCCCCGCTATCGGCAACAATGGCCATCACCGCAAATGCAGCGGCACTGTTTGCGTTTCTTTTTCTTGCCTTTACGGCAGGTACCGGCACCGCCATCGGAAACGAAGGCGGAGGCGAAATGACCGGTGTCGTTATTAACGAGGTGCTTTCCTCCAACGGAAGCGGTATCGAGGACGAGGACGGCGATACTGTCCCCTGGATCGAACTTTATAACGCCGGCGACCAGCCGGTCTCCCTGCACTATTACGGACTGTCTGACGATTACTCGCGGCCCTGGCGCTGGGTGATGCCGGATGTCACCCTCCAGCCCGGTGAGTTTCTGTTGATCTTCGCCTCCGGAAAGAACCGGTCGGATCCGGCCGCGCCCCTGCACACCAACTTCCGCGTCAGCCAGTCGGGGGAGGAGGTGGTGCTTACCGATGTCAACGGCCGGCGGATCGACCACATCCCGCCCACATTTATCCCCACCGACGTATCGTACGGCCGCTATCCCGACGGCTCGGATCACCTGGAGTTTTTCGACCGGCCGACTCCCGGCGAACCCAATGTCTCATCCGGATTCGACGAACTGCTTGAACCGCCTTCGTTTTCCCATACCGGAGGTTTCTACACGGAGGACTTCGATCTGGAGCTTTCAACCCCATCCACCGGAGCGGTGATCCGCTACACGCTGGACGGCTCCGAACCCGACAGTACCAGTCCGGTGCTGGATGGACCCATCCGCATCACCGACCGCACCCCGCTGCCCAACAACCTCTCCATGATCGTAACGGCGCCCCTGGACGGTGTGCATATTCTGGGATTTTATCCCGAGTGGCCCGACGGGCAGGTGTTCAAGGGCAATGTGGTGCGAGCCCGAGTGTTCCGCCCCGGAAGCCGGCCTTCCCGCACCGCCACGCACTCCTTTTTTGTGGACAGGCGCGGCGGCGACCGCTACCATATGCCGGTGGTCTCTATCGTCACCGATTCGCTCCACCTGTTTGGTTACGAAACCGGCATCTATGTTCCGGGTATCGTTCACGACTACCGCGACCGGCTTGACGAACTCCCGTTTGAGGTGTATGAGAAGCTCTATGATGCCGATGAGCACCTGGTGGGCAATTACAGTCAGCGTGGACATGACTGGGAGCGGCCCGCCTCGTTTGAGTTTTTTGACGAGCAGGGCGGACGCGTCCACTCCCAGGATATCGGTATCCGGATTCACGGCGGCGGCTCCAGGGCGCTGACCCAGAAGTCGCTGCGCCTCTATGCCCGCAACGAATATGGAGAGAACCGGTTCCGTTTTCAGGTGTTCCCGGATCTCCCGCACCGGGAGTACAACCGGCTTATTCTTCGTAATTCCGGCCAGGATTTCTTCGTGCGCTCCACCATGTTCCGCGACGCCTTCATGCAGAAGCTCATTGGGGGACTCAATTTCGACACCCAGGCCTACCGGCCTTCCGTCGTGTTTATCAACGGCGAATACTGGGGGATCCACAACATTCGGGAGCGGTACGACGAAGATTACCTGGCGCGAACCTACGGCGTGGATCCCGGCCGTGTGCAGATGCTGAACGATAGTGCGGAGGTGGATATCGGCAGCAACGAACACTATCTGGCGATGATGGACTTTGTCGCGGAGCGTGATCCCGCCGACCCGGCGAATTATGAACACATCCGCACCATGATGGATGTCGACAACTACCTGGATTATCTGGTGGCGCAAGCGTTTATCCGCAATGTGGACTGGCCCGGCAACAATATCGAGTACTGGCGGCTCGATACGGAGTACGATCCCGACACGCCGCCCGGCCACGACGGCCGATGGCGGTGGCTCATGATCGACACCGACGCCGGGTTCGGCCTGCTGAACCCCTGGAGGGTGGAAAGCTTCGATATGATCAACCACATGACCAGCGACCGGTACGACGACTGGCCCAACCCCGAATGGTCCACCCGGCTGATCCGCCGCATGATGAGGTACGAGGAGTTTCGCAACGAGTTTATCAACCGGTCGGCCGATTACATGAACACCCTGTTTCACCCCGACCACGTGATTCCGCTGATTGACCGGTTCGAGGAGAACCTGGAGCCGGTGATCGAGGAACATATCCGCCGCTGGGGGCAGATCGCGTCCAAAGAGCGCTGGCATTTCAATGTCGAGCGCATGCGCGAATTTGCCCGAAAACGGCCCGGCTATAACAGGGAGCACATCCGCAGGCATTTCGGGTTGCGGGGGATGGCCGACCTGACTGTCGACGTGTCCGGGCTGCACAAGGGCAGGGTGCAGGTGAACCGCCTTGTGATCGATGGCGAGACTGAAGGGCCCGCAGCGCGCCGCGAAAGTCCCTACCCGTGGAAAGGCCGTTACTTTGCCGATGTCCCGGTCCGGGTCACCGTCCTGCCGTACGACGGGTACCGGTTTTCACACTGGGAGGGGACCGGCATCAAAAATGCCTCCATTGTGTCGGGCTACAGCGGATCCTCCGCCATCGATTCCGATACCCTCACGCTGATTTTCGCCCCCGACCGGCATGTCGAACTCAAAGCGGTGTTTGTCCCTGATGAAACATCCCTGCCGGGCCTTCCCGCCGCACACCCGCTGGTCGAAGGAGATTACCGGATGGATCGCTGGGATCCGGATGCCGATCCGGGTTCATGGCCCGACAATATGGTCTTCCAGTATATGGCCGATCCCGAACCCGGACTGGACTCCCCCGCCGCAGGAGTGGCCGGCGGAGCCTATAATCTTTCTTCCAGAACACGTATTAACGGAATGGGGGAAAAGGGGTTCTCATTTATAAACACATCCAGCCTGGAGGGCAATCCGGGCTTCCCCGGCCTGCGGCTCGGAGCGGCGGTTCTGGCTCTGGATACCCGCGAAATGAAGGAGGTGAGCGTGAGCTGGACCGGAGGCACCGTGGAGCCGAACTCCAGAGTATATCACCTGCGTCTGCAGCATCGGATAGGCAGTGACGGCGAGTTCCGGGATGTCGTCGATGAGTCGGGCGAGCCGGTTGAGTACGAACGCCACCATGAAGCGGGGCACAGCCGGCGTTTCCGCGATATCCGGCTGCCGGACGCCACGGCCAACAAACCCAGGGTGGAGTTGCGCTGGAAATATTACTACACCGGAATCCGCAAGGACGATGAGAGCGGGGCGCGTTCACGCCTGCGGGTAGGGGAGATTCATGTGACCGGACGGTACGCCCGGGAATACGACGGGCAGCCTGTCGAGAAGAACCGGGTGCTGGCCAATTATCCGAACCCGTTCAACCAGAACACGTTCATTCAGTTTCAGCTCGAGGAGGAGACAACGGTCGCCGTTTCACTGTTTGACGTGAGCGGCCGGAAGGTGATGAGGGTCCGGGAACGGATGCGGCTTTCTGCGGGACACCATGCCATCCGTGTGGATGCCTCGGGACTCTCCAGCGGCATGTACCTGTATCGCGTGGAAACACCGGATTGGATCGGGCACGGGAAAATGACACTCATCCGGTGATTGTTTGACATGCGGGCAAACACGACCAGGTATGCCTGACGGCCCGCCCCTCCCGGCCATCACTCGATGGTTTCTTTATGCTTGGCCGCGGTTTTGTCACCCGGCCGGTGGTGCTGTCCGGAGCCGTTCTTGAAAATCCCGGATTTGCGTACCAGATACTTCCTGCCGCAGCACTCCATGTGAACCACAGGTACAATAAGACTAAGCGCCCTGTGCCACCGTTTTCTCTTGATGCGCATCATGGGCATGCCGCACTCGCTGCATATGTTGCTGTTCTTGATCACAATGATACCCACAATAGTAATGAGTGATGAATATGTATAAAAAACAGATAGATAAAGAATTAATATATCTGGTTGACTATTAAACTATATTACAAAAAACGCAGCGCGTTGCATAGTTCTTCTGCAAATTAAAATGGCCCATTTTGTTGCTTATCCGGCACCTTTGTGATTTATTAAAAAAAAATAATGCACGGAATGCCCAACCGAAGTGTTTTCACAGGCACAATTTCATGTAAACAATAGGACAAACCTATGGTATTCATTGTTTTAGTACTTCTGGTTTTTGTAGGCGGGTGCACCTTTTCCTCCAGTGTGACGCCCGAGCCTCCGGGGTCGTTTCTGCTTTCCTGGCAGCAGGATCCGGCGACGACCATGACCATCGACTGGCATCCCGAAGCGGATGCCCACAGCTGGCTGGAATATCGCAAGCGGGGGGAGGATGAGTGGATCTTCGCGGAGGGCGCGTCCCTGACGATCCCCGGATCACCGCGCCGGTTGATGCGTGAAGAGCTCACAGGCCTGGAACCGCAGTCCTATTATGAATTTCGATTCTCCGGCGCCGATCCGGTATACTCGTTCCGGACCATGCCACGGCAAGCCGATCGCCCCATCCGCTTTATCGCAGGCGGAGATGTCATGCACCACCGCCAGTGGATGCAGCGTACCGCGGAAGCGGCAATGCAGGTGACCGGAGAGGAGGCCGATTTTGCCGTTCTCGGCGGTGACCTGGCCTATGCCGACGGCCTGGCGCGCAAGGCGTTTCGCTGGTTCGACTATTTCGAGGTATGGTCCGAGACCATGATTACCCCCACCGGAAGAGTGATCCCCCACATTGCGGCGATCGGCAATCACGAAGTGGTCGAACAGTTCGTGTACCGATACCCGGCGGCGGAATACGAACGGCCGGACTTTGCCCTGCGCGAGGCGCCCTATTTCTCCCGCTTTATCCCGTTTCCAGGGGCGCAGGGGTATGGGGTGCTGGATTTCGGTGAATATCTCAGCCTGTTTATTCTGGATTCCGGACACCTGAATTTTATCGAAGGCCGGCAGACGGAGTGGCTGGAGTACGAACTGTCCCGGCGCCCGGACACCCGGCACATCATTCCGGTCTATCATGTGCCCGCCTGGCCCTCTTTCCGTGATAAGGACTCCTTCCTGTCACGCACCGTCCGGGAGCAGTGGGTGCCGCGTTTTGAGGATCATGGCGTGCGGCTGGCCCTGGAGCACCACGACCATACCTTCAAACGGACCCATCCGATCAGAAATAATCAAATAGACGAAACCGGGATCTATTATGTCGGCGACGGGGCCTGGGGAGTCCGGCTCCGGCAGCCGCGTACCGATGAGGAGGGAAACCTGCCCTGGTACATTGCCAAAGCCGATTCGGTATTCAATTTTGCCGTGGTGGAGATCGACGGCGATGATCTGCGGGTGGAGATGTTTGACGAAGGCGCACGGCTGCTCGACCGGTTCGAGATCACCGGGGCCGGAAGAACAGAACCCGTCATACGCGCGGAGCGTGCGAAATAAAAACAGGCCTTTCGCGCCGACAGGAGGTAGCTGTCAGTTGCCCAGATAGCGACGGTTCAGCGCCTCCCACTCATCACTGCCGATGTACTCCAGCATCACCCGGTTGATGTCGTTGCGCCAGGGGGAATCCAGCGGAAGAGCGATGCCGTAGTACTGCTCGTTGAACGTCCGGGGCAGCACACGTACCTTGTTGGGAAACTCGTTGGTCGCGTAATAGCGGATGATCGGAGCGTCATGGACGAACGCGTCGATGGCATCCTCGGAAACGGCGCGCAGGCCGTCGGATATGGTTTCAAACGTCTGGTAGCGGATACGGTTCTCATCCAGGTAATCAAGGGTGGCGGAATGCTGAAGGGCGCCGACACGCACATGGGGAAGATCCTGCGGACCCGATATGCGGCTGTCCAGCCGGGTGACGGTCAGACTGGAAGCGATCGATGCGGTGAAAAACGAAACCAGAATAATGCCCGCAAACATCCAGATGAAACCGACGGTGCGGCCCGCGAACGTGACCGGCGCTTTGTCGCCGTAACCGACGGTGGTCATGGTCACCGCCGCCCACCAGAAACCGCTGCCGATACCCTCAGCCGGCGTTCCCCCGAAGTGGTCGGGATTGTGCCGTCGCTCAAACCACCAGGCCAGCACGCCCCAGAAGAGCAACAGCAGAATCAGCAGCGCGACGATCCAGAGAAACTCCGGGGAAAATATTGCCATGAAAGCCTGCCACAGTCCGGATGGAGTATAGGTGGCGGCAATGCCCAGGCCGGTGACCAGAAAAGGGTGGGTGAAATCCAGCATCTCCTCCCGCTCGGCGGTGATGGTCAGGGCCGAGGCTGCGGCAAACAGCTCCGGGGCGTGCCGGAGGGTGTCCTCCACAATCCGCACCCCGTCAAGCAGTCCCTGGATATCACGCTCTTCCAGTTGGTAGGCAATGCCGAGCTGATCGGCGATATGCTCCCACAGGGCGATCGTCAGACCGCTGTACGAGCCGTCCGGCTCGGCGATCACAAACGGCGGGACGACCCGCACCCCAACCGTCACTTGCTCAGTCCCGGCCGAAGCGCCGCTCTCCGGGCCAATAGCGTCGATTTCCGCGGCCCATGCCCGCCCGGTTCCTCCGGCCGCCAAAGCATAAATCAGGATCGTTGTTACAAGGGTCGTTGATTTGCAACACTTTATCATAAGTAATTTGGATTCATGCATATATGCTTGAAGAACATTTCCGGTTGTAACGCAATTCTCGTCTGTCGCACTCTATGTGTAAAAGAAACATAAAATACTGCGTGAAATTCACTTGGCTAGTGATTAAATTATTTTAATGATGCGCCGATAAGTGAAGTCGGCGGATACGCTCCACAAGGAGCGAGCTGCACTGGATGTCTGCATAAAGTGCCGGTTTACTCTTGGCAAACCGGTTCATACAAAAATGCTGTATGAGGGTTACATTGATCAAGGCTGTTTCAATTGCCGGGTTCGTTCTGATTGCGGGGACCTGTACTGTCGATGTTGCGGCACAGCCGGATCCGATTCCGATGGAATTCAAACATCTGGGCAGGCAGGACGGCCTTTCGCAGAGTGCCGTAAATGCATTTCTCCAGGATCACCAGGGCTACATGTGGATTGGCACATGGAATGGCCTGAACCGCTACAACGGTGAGGAGATTGATATTTTTCGACGCGATCCACTCGACTCCACATCCATAGGCGGAAACAATATTTCCGTTATTTACGAAGACAGCGAACAGACGCTCTGGATTGGAACAGCGGGCGGCGGCATCAGCCGCTTTGACCGTAACCTGGAAACATTCACCCGCTTTCAGACCGATTATGTGGATCACGCCTCCAGTATCAGCGATAATACCGTCACCTCCATTCTGGAAGACCGCAACGGTGAAATATGGATCGGAACAACCGCCGGGCTCAACGTGTTTGATCCGGAAACGGAGGAGTTTATCCATTTTTTTGAAACCGAAGAGTGGGAGGGAAGTCCCTCAAGCAGCCATATTACCGCCTTGATGGATGATCGCGATGGCTTCTTGTGGGTCGGCACGGTGGATGGCCTCAACTATTGGGATCACATAAACGGGGTGTTCCGACATTTCAAGCACGATCCGCATGATCCGAACAGTCTCAGCCACAATCATGTAACCGTGCTCTATGAAGATTGCTTCGGGAAATTCTGGGTTGGAACCGAAGGCGGCGGACTCAATCGTTTTTATCCGGAGGAAGGCCGTTTTGAGCATTACAAGGCGGATGAGCAGGTTGCCGGCAGCATCAGCGGAAATCACATAACCGCCATTTTCAGGGATTCCGCCGGCAGACTGTGGACAGGTACCAGTGGCAGCGGACTGAACATGCTGCTTCCAGGGACACAGAACTTTCAGACACTGACCGCCGACAGCGACAACCCCGCAAGTCTCACCAGTAATGTCATCTATGCGGTCTTTGAGAGCGATAACCGACTTTTGTGGGTCGGAACCGAAACCGGAGGCGTCAATCTGCTTGAGCTGAAATCTTCCGGGTTCGAGCACTACATGCGCCGCCCCTATATGGATAATACCCTCAGCGACAATTCTGTGACCTCTTTCCTGGAGGATCGCGATGGCAGGTTCTTTGTCGGTACCGGCCTGGGAATCAACGTATTTGATCGTCAGGCCCGGCGGTTTGGGTCCGAACACTATCATGAACGCGGAGAAAAGGATCCATCGGAAGGCGATGCCGTACTGGCGCTGATGGAGGACAGCCGCGGCAATAAATGGGCGGGCTACTACAACGGCGGAGTGATTCGCCTTGATGCCGAAACCGGCCGGTTCACACGCTATCGGCATGACCCCGACGACCCGCATACCCCGGCAAGCGACCATGTATTCAGCATTATGGAGCATAGCAGCGGAGACATTTATATCGGCACCAATGGCGGCGGAGTCAACCGCTATGATGCCGAAAACGACCGCTTCGTACGTCTCAGGGAGTTTTCCAACGGCAATGACGCCACCAGAGCCCTGCTTGAAGACTCCCGCGGGACGTTCTGGGTGGGCTCGTACGGAGGCGGACTGCGTGCCATCGATCCGCATCGCGAGGAAATCCTGAAGTACTACTATTATGGCGACCAGGGACTCACCAGTCATGTCGTTATAGTGCTTCACGAAGACCGCCGGGACAACCTCTGGGTCGGTACGGTGGGAGGCGGGCTTCTGCTTTTGGACCGCGACTCCGGGTACATGCATTCCTATTCGTTTGCCGACGGACTCCCCTCGCTTGACATTTTCGGAATCCTGGATGACGACAGGGGGAATATCTGGCTGAGCACCGGTCAGGGGATCGTTCGATTTGACCCGGACCGGGAAGTATTCACCTCATTCAGCATGGTGCACGGCCTGCAGGGACTCGAGTTTAATCGTGGCGCCTCCTACCGCGACAGTGACGGCTATCTCTATTTCGGAGGCACAAACGGCTTCAATCGGTTTCATCCGGACAGCCTGAGTATTGACGACCGGATCGCACCGGTGCGGTTTTCCGACTTTCGGATCAACAATCAGTCCGTTGCCCCAGGGCCCGGATCGGTTCTGGACAGGCACATCAGCCAGACGGATGCCATCGAGCTCCCTCATAACCGTGCCATCCTGGCATTCGACTTTGCAGCACTGGACTTCAACCTCAATTCACCTAACGAGTATGCCTACAAGCTGGAAGGGTTTGATACCGACTGGCACTATGTCGGTGGAAACCGGACGGCAACCTATACCAACCTGGGTCCGGGTAATTACCGCCTCAAAGTGCGCACGGCAAATCTGGCCGGCGTCTGGGGGGATCAGGTCGCAACCATGGACCTGAAGATCGTCCCGCCATTCTGGCAAAGCCCCTGGTTCTACGTCATGGTTTTCCTGCTGGTGGCAGGGGTCATCGGGCTGGGCTACCAGCAGAGAATGCAATCCGTCACCCGCATCAACCGCCGCCTTGAAAAAGAGGTGGCGATGCGGACGTCTGACCTCAGTCAGAGTAACAGGGAACTTAAGGAAGCGCTTGAAGAACTTGGTGAAACCAGGAGCCAACTGGTCGAGAAGGCGCACAAGGCGGGTATGGCGGATCTGGCAACCGATGTTCTGCACGATCTGGGCAATATTCTGAATACCATGAACACCTCGGTGAGCATGACCGGAGAGACGCTCATGAATTCGCAGCTCCATAATTTCAAAAAGGCGAATAAACTGCTGAAGGATAACATCAACAACCTGGAACATTTCATCCTGGAGGACGAGAAAGGCCGGCTGCTGATGGAATACTATCTGGGTCTGGAAAAGTCATTTGAGACGGAAGTGGAACAGCTTGTCGAATACAATGCGCGGCTGGTGGAAAAAGTCAGGCTGATCAACGATGTGGTCTACGCCCAGCAACAGTTCGCCAGAGTTGGGAGAGTCAAAGAAAAGTTGTCGCTGATCATTTTTGTGGAAGACACCCTCAAGCTGCAGGCCGGGAATCTGGAAAAGGACGGAGTAAGGGTGGAGACCCGCTTTGATCAGGTTGACAAAATCGAAGTGGAGCGTTCCAAACTGGTGCACGTGCTGGTCAACCTCATTCAGAACGCCGCCGAAGCGATGCAGCACCTTCCTCCGGATGAGAAACTCATAACCGTTTCCCTCCGGCAGGATGAGCAGCATATCTATCTGGAAGTATCGGATCGTGGAATCGGGGTGGAGAAAGAGAACCTGACAAGAGTCTTCTCTCACGGGTATACCACCAAAAAGTCCGGGTACGGTTTTGGATTGCATAGCGCCTCAAATTATATGAAGGAGCTGGGAGGGGAGATTTGTGTGAAGAGCGGGGGCCATAACCGCGGATCCACGTTTTCCATGGTGTTCCCGCGACCGGAAAACCGACAAGTTTCCGGCGACTCGCCGGGTGCGCGGGATCGCCCGGATAAGCCGCATTAGGCCGGTATCCGGGCGGAGTGGCTGGATGCGGGTCCGATCAGCCCTTCTGTGCTCCCTGCTGCTTGAGCCATGCAGTCCTGCTCACCGGCCTTGTCATAGGGTAATCCGATCAGCCCTTCTGTGATCCCTGCCGCTTGAGCAGCTCTTCCATGACCTTGCGGTTGCGGCTGTTCCGGATCTTCTTCGCCTCGGGAAGGTACAGGTACTGGATCAGTTCCTCGTAGTGGTCGTTGATCTTGCCGCGCACGATTTTCATGGTGCTGTTCATCATCTTGTTCGCTTCGGTGAACCCCTCGGGCAGAATACCGACCGCCGTAGGCAGCCAGCGGTCGGGGAAATGGTCGCCGAATTCTCCGCCGTCCCGGAACCGGCCGATTTCCCGCTCAATGATATCCAGGGCAAGGTCGACGTCGGCGGCAAGCTCATCATCCGATGAACGGCCGGGCCCGGCAGCCTGCTCCTTGCCCGGGGTACCGCCATACTCGCCTGGTTTCTCCTTTTTCGCGGCTTTGCCGGCCTTCGCGGCAGAGGCGGCCTTCTCCTTGTCAACGGCTCGCCTGAGCGCTTCGGGTGAGGGATAAAGCAGGGCGATGGTGTAGGGGTCCTGGTTGTTGTGGAGCATGATCTGTTCGATGCAGGGGGATTTCTCGGTGAGGGTCTCCTCAATCGACTCCGGACTGTATTTCTCGCCGTCGTGGCCGATCAGCAGACTCTTGAACCGCCCCAGCACATAGAGAAAGCCGTCCTCATCCATATACCCCATGTCGCCGGTGTGGAGCCAGCCGTTTCGGATGGTTTCACGGGTAGCCTGGGGATTCTTCCAGTACCCTTTCATGACATTTTCACCCTTTACGATGATCTCTCCCTTCTCCCCTGGAGGAAGCTCCCGGCCTTCGTCATCGATGATCCTGAGTTCAAGGGGCCTGACCAGGTGGCCGGAGGATCCCAGCTTGTGCCGGTCCAGTGAGTTCGACGATATGATGGGAGTGGCTTCCGAAAGTCCGTACCCCTGCATCATCGGCATCCCCAGAGCATAAAAGAAGCGCTGCAGTTCAATATCCAGCAAAGCGCCGCCACCGATGAAGAAGCGCAGCTCGCCCCCGAAATTCTCCCGGATCTTGCTGAACAGGATCTTGTCGTAGAGAAACAGCTTGGAGCGGCTGAGCAGATCCCGCTTGTTTTTATTGTACCCCTCCCGGTTGTAGCGGTAGGCCGTGCGGAGGGCGTCGTCAAACAGCCGCTGGATCAACGGACCCTTTGTGCGGATGGCCGCCTCGATGTTCTTCCGGAAACTTTTGGCCAGAGCGGGGACGCTCAGCAGCAGATTGGGTTTAAATTCCCTGATATTCTTCGGGATGTTGCGCAGGGTCTCCATGGCGGTCTTGCCCGCCTGGACCATGCCGATGCTGGCCCCTTTCGCCATGAAGGAGTAAATGCCGGCGGTATGGGCGAACGAGTGATCCAGCGGCAGGATGAGCAGGGTGCGGTAGGTGGGAGGGATGTCCATGAGCGTGAGCGCCTGCTCGACATTGGCGGTATAGTTGCGGTGGGTGAGGATGATGCCCTTGGGATCGGCGGTGGTTCCGGAGGTGTAGGAGATGTTGGCGGGATCGTCCGGCTGCACGGCATCCTTGCGCTTCAGAAACGCCTCCCGGTTCTTCTTCAGAAACTTGCGGCCCATCTGAACCACCTGGTTTTTGCTGATCTCGTCTTCGGCGTATTGTTCTTTGGAATCCAGCAGGATAATGCGCTGCAGCTGAGGAAGATTCTCGCGAATGGAGGTGATTTTCTGAGCCTGATTTTCGGAGACGATCAGTACGGTGGCGTCGGAGTGGAACAGGCGGAACTGAAGCTCAACGGGCGAGAGCTTGACCGAGAGCGGCACATTGACTGCGCCGTTGAAGAGGATCGCCAGTTCACTGACCACCCAGTCGTTACGCCCCTCCGAGAGCAGGGCGACCCGCTCGCCGGGCTCGATGCCAAGGGACATCAGTCCGGCCCCGAAATCATATACCTGTTCCAGGGTCTCACGATACGTGGTGGGACGGTAGGTGTCGTCTGTCTTCGAATCGGAATCCTGCCCGGTATCGGTGGCACGTATGCGCGGTTTTTCCCACATATAGGGACGATCGGCGTGTTCTTCAACAAGCGCTTCTACAAAACGTACGAGGGTCTGCATGGCAACAGGAGTTAATAATGGATAATAGTGGCTCTGCCGGATGATTCCGGTTCTGCGAAATACTTTTTGTTCTGTCGGATAATATCAGAGAAAACCAAAAGCATCTCAAATTCAAAAATGATCTCCGAATAGCACTTGCCGGCACCGTTTCCGCTGTAAGAACCGGAGGCTGCGCTGCTCTGTATGTTGTCGTCAATCTCACTTGATGATGTGTGTTTCTTGATGAACAGGGTGGCAGTCTGTGACAGGGCTGTTATCCTATCAATACATTTCGGGAAGTGTCGGGAGCAGAGAGACAGGTGCCATGCTTTTGCCTATCGGCCGTGAATGACATCAATCACCTTCATATTGGCAACCGCGTCTTCAAGCGGGATGGGTACCGCTGTGTCATGAATGATGGATTTTGCGAAGCGGTCTGCCATAATCGTGTAATGATTTGCCGGAGGGAAGGATTCGGTGCGGGTTTGGTCACTGGTGACCAGGGTGAGCTCCGACTCTTTTTCGAGGTCGGGGGTGAACGGCCACTCCAGATGGATATGTCCTTTTGTGCCGAATATTTTCATGTACTGGTACGCCGGGCTGCGCATGGTGCAGCTGAACACCGCTGTGCCGGTTCCGAAATCGAGCAGGCCGGAGGCCAGCCGGTCCACACCAAAGCCCGGTTCGGTTTCCGTCACGCCGGAGACGTTGCCCGGTTCACATCCGAACAGGTACCGGGCACTGTTGATGCAATAGCAGCCGATGTCCATGAGTCCGCCGCCGCCCATGCCGGGCTGGTTGCGGATATCCTCCGGATTGTCGTTGTAGTAGGAAAAAAAAGAATGGATGGTTTTGAGATCGCCGATGCTGCCGTCAAGTACCAGCTGCCGGACACGGTCCCAGCGGGGCTGGAACCGGTACATGAAGGCCTCCATCACCTTCAGCGCGGGGTAGTCGCGGGTGGCATCCAGCAGCATTTGGCCCTCGCGGGCATCCATCGACAGGGGCTTTTCGCAGAGAACATGGATACCGGCTTCCATGGCACTGATACTGAGCGGGACATGGAGGTGGTTGGGCAGCGGGTTGTAAATCGCGTCAATATCCGGGTCTTCCAGAAGCGCCTCATAGGAGTCATAGTGCTTGGGGATCCCCAGGCGCCGGGCGGCGGATTCCGCTTTTTCCCCGTCGCGTGAGGCAATGGCGGTGACTCTGCATCGACTCGATCTTTTCATGGCGGGAATCACCATGTTCGTTCCGATTTGCGCAGTGCTTAGAATTCCGATGCGGATGAAGTCCATAGCTCAGATGGTTGGGGTGGGAAGGGGTTGCCGGTGATTGTGATTTCTGACGGATGGCCACTGATATGCATGTCTACTTGCCGGGCCTGTATGGCAATATATTCGAAATCTTTCGCCGATTGAAATGGAAAAGGGAGGGGGCAGAACCGGTAGAACCGGCTGAATTGGCAAGCTTGGCAGAACCTGCAAAACAGGCAGGAATAATTGCACAGTTTTGCAGGCACATGCGGGGGAAAGCGAATGCCGTTCTGGTATAAATTGACTATATTGCGCCGAATATGCCGCACGTAAACGGCCGGAGATACAGCCTATGCTTATTGGAACCAACCTGCAGTATGCCAATTCCTACAACAACCGAATCATACTGGAAACGATTCGATTGTACGGACCCCTTTCGCGGGTCGGCATAGCAAAGCGAACCCAGCTGACGGCCCAGACCGTTACCAATATCACCAAGAAGCTGATGAAGGCGGGATTGGTGATCGAGGACTCCAGAGAGTCGGTCGGACCCGGAGCCCCTTCCATTTTGCTGAAAGTCAATGAAAAGGCGGGCTACTCTGTTGGTATCGATTTTGACAAGGATCACCTGACCGTCATACTGGTCGACTTTAACGGGAGAATCTGCCAGAAGAAGACCGCCGCCCTCAGACTTCCCGAACCGATGGAATCCATCGAGTTGATGAGCGCTTTTGTCCGGGATATTATCAGTGAAGAGGGCATTGACCGGGACTTGATTCTGGGTGTCGGCCTCGGATTTCCGGGCCCGCTTTCGGTGAGCGAACAGGAGGACTCCACCCGCGTGATGAATCCCGAAGCGTTTCCCGGCTGGGAGAATGTCCCGATCATCAGAGAGCTGGAAAAACGTCTCCATATGCCGATTCTGCTTGAAAACAACGCGTCGGCCGCCGCAATCGGCGAGCACTGGTACGGCGACGGCAAACACATCGACTCCTTTTTTTACATCTATTTCGGCGCCGGACTTGGCGGGGGGATTGTGATCAACGGCCAGCTCTATTCCGGTTACAGCACTAACGCCGGCGAGCTGGGCTATTTCCCGACATCGGCGTTTCTGGAATCCGGTAAGGAGTATGAATACGATCACCTGGGCGGTTTTTTCGATATGCCGCGCCTCCAGAAGAAAATGCGCAAAAAAGGGTACGATGTGCACAGCATGTCGGAACTGGGGACCTTATACGAACGGGAGCCGCAGGTGCTGGATGAATGGATCACCTCGGGCGCACGGTCGCTGGTTCCTCTCATCCTTGGTATCGACTATCTGCTTGATCCCGAAGCCATATTCCTGGGCGGAAGGATGCCCGATTCCATCCTGCGATCGCTGCTGGACAAGCTCCAGGAACTTCTGCCGCCATCCCGGATCGAACGTACGCTGGAGCAGCCCCGCTTCCGGATCGCCTCGGCCGGGATCGATGCCGCCGCCCTTGGTGTGGCATCCCTGCCGCTTTACTCCTCGTTCGCACCCCAACACCGCCTGCTGATGCAGGAAATGCGCCAGGCACGATAGCCTTACAACAAATCGTCCGGTAATTCGCCCGGCCACCGGACCCGGCACGTGCCGCCCTGGCAGGTGTAGCCCTGGCAGGCGCTGCCCGATTGAATCACCACGCTCTCGATTCGCCTGTTTCTGCCGCATTCAGGGCTTGAAATAGAAATTCAAGGTTGTAATTAACCAATCAAATTGATTAATTAGGTCCAAACCTTCACCCGTCATCAGAAAGCAACGATGTCACTTTCATTTGGATCAAAAAACAGTTTCAGGGAAAAGCTGGCGGAACTTGAGCGCCGGCACGATCAGCTCATTACCAGGAAGAACGAACCGGAAGACAGTTATAACGGGATTTACCGGCGCTATCGCCATCCCGTACTAACGGCCGATCACACGCCGCTTTTCTGGCGCTATGACCTCAACCCCGAGAGTAATCCCAACCTCATGGAGCGCATGGGGATTAACGCCGTGTGCAACGCCGGGGCCATCAAATGGAACGGAAAATACCTTATGGCCGGCAGGGTGGAGGGCAACGACCGCAAATCCATCTTCGGGATGGCCGAGAGTCCGAACGGCATCGACAACTTTCGGTTCTGGGACTATCCGCTGGTGATACCGGAGACCGATAACCCCGATACCAATACCTACGACATGAGGCTGGTGCATCATGAGGATGGCTGGATCTACGGTTTGTTCTGCACCGAGCGCAAGGATCCGGACGCGCCGATGCACGACATGTCGGCCGCTGTGGCCCAGGCCGGCATCGCACGGACAAAAGACCTGGTCACCTGGGAGCGCCTGCCCGATCTGAAAACCAACTCCAAACAGCAGCGCAACGTGGTGCTGCATCCCGAATTTGTGGATGGCAAATATGCGTTTTACACTCGTCCACAGGACGGTTTCATCGACACCGGTTCCGGCAGCGGTATCGGGTGGGCACTGTGCGACGACATCGAAAACCCGGTGGTCGGCGAGGAGAAGATTATCAACCACCGCGCTTATCACACCATCAAAGAGGTAAAAAACGGTCAGGGTCCGGCCCCCATCAAATCAAAGGAAGGGTGGATCCATATGGCCCACGGCGTGCGGGGTACCGCGGCCGGCCTGCGTTACGTTCTCTATGTATTTGTCACCGACCTGCAGGACCCCTCCAAAGTGATCTATGAGCCGGGCGGCTATTTTCTGGCACCCAGCGGTGACGAGTATGTCGGCGATGTGCTGAATGTGACTTTCACCAACGGCTGGATCAAGGACGATGACGGGACGGTGTTCCTCTATTACGCGTCGTCCGATACCCGGATGCATGTGGCGACCACGCACGTGGACCTGCTCCTCGATTATGCCAAAAACACGCCACCCGACGCCATGCGCTCCCACGCATGCACCCTCCAGCGCATCGATTTTATTCGCAGGAATCTGGAATATACCGGCAAATAGCCGAATTGCGGCCTCCTTCGTCCTGCACGGAGGGAACCTCGGCAAACCGCCGCGGCCCGACGCATGGGGCGCGTTATTTCACGAGCAGCATCGCACGGCTTTTGTCCGCATATCCCGGCGCGCGCAGCCGGAAGATATACAAACCGCTGGGCAGGCCCGTGCCGTCGAAGGTAACAGAATAGGTGTCGGCTTCCTGATAGCCGTCGACGAGGCGGCGCACTTCCCGGCCGAGCGCGTCATAGACGTTCAGGATGACCTGACCCGCCTCCGGTAGCGCGTATTGGATGACTGTTGACGCGTTGAACGGATTGGGGTAGTTGCCATGGAGCTCCACGCGGCCGGGGTGCGCTTCATCGAGATGCTCCGGCCCTGCGCTGGTGGCGGTACGATAGACCAGTTCCGCCGGCTCCAGTCCGTCGGCTTCGACGGTGATGACGACCGTACCTCCCGCGCCGGGATCCGGCTCATAGGTGATCACCGCATAGCCGTCCGTGGTGACGACACGGGTGGCGCTCAGGGATCCGGCGCCATCCAGAGTAACATCCACCTGATAGCCGTTTTCTTCGCCGGGAACCAGGCGGCCTTCCGCGTCGCTGACATAGAGCAGGATGTCTGTCGCACCGTTGTCGCTGACGCCATCCGCTTTGCGGAAAAACAGGTTCAGCCTGGAGGCGTCGGTGCCGTTTTCGATGCGCCGGGTCTTGAAGGCGATATCAGGCTGTGGGTCGGGGAGCGAGGTGGTCAGCAGCGGGTGCGTGTTATCGACGGAAGCTCCAATGACGGTACGGACCACGTCGCCGGTCCGGGTGTCGTACCACGCGGTCTCAAACGAACCGTTCTGCAGACCGTTTTGCCGGGCCTGCATTCCGGAGATGTCGCTGCCGGTGGTCCATAGCCACCCGATCGCGACCGTATCGGCCGACAGGCCGAAGGCCTTGGTGCTTTCGCCGGACAGCCCGGAGTCGGTAAACGGGGTCAGCGCGTAGTTGATATCCCGGACATACCGCTCCAGGTTCCGGTAGATCTCCATCCGCTCATTGGTAAAAATGGCGTTCTGGGTATAGTCCCACCAGAAGGGGGTGGTTGCCATGCCCATGGCGGCTCCCGCCCAGAAGGCGTTGTGAAACTCCCGGGTGTATTCATCGCTGCCGGCTTCGGCGAACATGGTGTAATAGCCCGCCTCACCGAGCACTGCGGGCCGTTCGCCAACGTCGATCATCTGGCGGTAGGCGTTGGTGATGTTGTAGAGGCCGTCGCGCACGGCATCGCCATAAGGCCGCGAGTAACCGCCCTGGGCTTCGTAATAGTGGCGGTTGACGATGTCGGGCTGGATATCGCGCCGGTTATAGATGTCGATGCTGCCGTAGGAGGCGGTGGTGGGCCGATTGTAATGGTCATATTCGCGGAAGTACCGGTGCATCCGGTTTGTCCACTCCACGGCGGCCGGCTCGTTGTGCACAAAGCCGGTGGTACCGTGGATTTCGTTGATCAGCTCCCAGATGCCCATGGCGCGGCTGTGGCCCCAGCGGGCAATGATGTAGCGATAGAGCTTCTCCTGAATTTCCCAGGCCTCTTCGGAGGTGTAAAACTCTTCCGGGGTGAAGAGTTCGCTGAAGGGATTTTCATCCAGCCACCGCGAGTGCTCCACGTTCCAGGGAGTGCCTCTAATGCGGAGCCAGTCGTGCGGCCAGATGGCGAGCATGACGTACATGTCGCGCGCCTCGGACCACTCCAGCACCTCATCGATCCGCGCGGCTTTCCGCTCGTCGATATAGCCGAGGCCGGAGTCGTTCGACATCAGCAGGTACCGGCCTCCCTGGTTGCCACCCCCGTCGTAGGTGCTGTTCCAGTAGCCGAAGATGTTGCCGCCGTACTCACGAAAACGATCCAACCCTGTTTGGGAGACCGACCACGGGTAGTAGACCGCCAGGCCATAGAAACTCGTGCTGTCGTGGTGCATCAGAAAGGAGGGATTATCCGGGGAAATGGTGAGCATGCCGGGGTGCTCGGACGCGACAGCCGTGAACTGCCGTGTTTCGCTCTGGTCGCTGCCGCTCATATCGCTCACATGCAGCCGGTACTCCCAGTTGCCGGTCTCCATCGGGGAAAACCGGATCATCCAGGTGTTCCATTCCGGTGCCCCGTTATAAAACCCGAATACCTGGAAGGTGTCGCCGGATGGGGCGTAAAAGGTGGCGCGCAGGTCGATTTCGTCGGGGTCGTACGGATTTTCATAGACGGCATCCCGGATGGTTGCGCTGATGGTGATGGGCTCATAGCGCCGGATGTCACCCGCAGGAAAGCTCCCGCTGACAGAGACGCCCGGAGTAACCGCCGGATCGAACGCGGGGAAACGGATTTCCCGTTCACCGGGATGGATACCGCCGAGGGTGTCGACCGGATTGACCCGGTAATGATAAAAGGTGTTGATCTCCAGGTTCTCATCCAGATATTCGCCGGTTTCACTGGTGCCGACCAGGTTTGCTTCGGATGCCTCGAAATGGCGATCGGTGGAGCGGTGGATATGGTACCGCGATAGCGCGTCGGGGTTATCGGAGCCCCATTGCAGGCGGATGGCTCCAGCCCCGCTGTTTTGAGCCTCCAGACCGGTGATCCGGATGCCGGGCCCGGCGACCCGAAAATCGCGAAACTCCACGGTTCCGTCGTTGGGGGCGGTCGTGCCGCGATCCAGGTAAAACAGCATCTGGTCGAGCGTCTGGCTGAGGGCATGGTCACCGAGCCTCACCATGCGGGTGTGCCAAACACCGTCTCCGGGAATGTCAATAACATGGTCGTCGATACTGATACGCGAGTACCGGGCGCGGATGGTCATTTCGGTATCGATATCCGAACGGACGGTCAGGTACACTCGCGGGGTTTCCGAGGCATCGATCGGCCGGGGAGGGGTGAAGGTGAACCCGTCATTCGCACCACTTTGACCGGTGCGTGTGTATTCGATCACCAGCGCGCCGTCGCCGGTGGCAAGCTGATAGGTTTGCGGCGCGGATGTCTGCCACAGCGGATGAACCTCCCCGTTCCACACCGTGTCGGGCGAGGGCCTGTCGAACGTGTCGAAAAATCCGGAAAGAGGGCTGTCGGCCAGGGCGGGAACGGCCGTGGCAAGCAGCAGGCTCAGCCATGAGGCTGTGATTATCGATAACATACCGGCAGGCCGATAGATCGTTTCTGAAGATATGCGATTCATGAGGGATACGGATTTGGAGGAAAAGAGAGCTAAAAAAGTTTACCATCCCGACCCGGTAAAATCAAATGAATTTACCAATTAGATCCCGGAAAAGACTTACATGATGAACGGCAACGACATACAGCAGTACACCCGCTGCTTCAGGAGACACGACCTGAATGAAACGGCCTCCGCAAATAATTTATAAAATCATTTGAATTTATTATTCAAGTTTGCTTACTTGCAAAGGTAGGCGGGTGGATGTGTGAGAAGCGAAGGAAGACATAATGTATCCAAAGCAAACACGGGGGATTAAAAGAGGAAGCGCTTTTAGTTATCGCCCCGAAACGTTCTGCAGAATGCACAGAGGCAGGTAATTTTGTCCGGACCCGCAAGATGATGCTCATTAGATAGGCAGATCAGCCTCAATCAGTACCCGTTACAAAAAGAACCCTGCGCTCTGTCTGCGGATCGCCGGGTGCTTATTATCTCAAAAGATCTTTTCAAATCATATACACCGCATAGCATGAGAAATACCTTGATTTACATTTTGATTTTTTTTGCAGGATTGATGATATCCGGCTGCCAGACAGACACCGCCCAAAGAACCAGTGATATTGACAGAAAGATCGACTCTGTAATGGCCGGTATGACCATAGCCGAAAAGGCCGGACAGATGACCCAGGTCAACCTGAACCTGATCCTGGATGGTGATTACTATAATGTCGACGGCTCCATTGATCCCGAGCGGCTCCGACATGCTGTCAATGAATATCACGTTGGATCCATTCTGAACAACATCAACATCCCCTATGACGTAGAAACCTGGCATGAAATAATCACGGCTATCCAGGATGCCGCTATGGAAAACCCGAGTCAGATTCCCGTAATCTACGGTATTGATGCCATCCACGGAACCAACTATACCGCCGACGCGACGCTTTTTCCCCACAATATCGGCATGGCCGCATCCCGCAATCCGGAACTGATGTACGAATCGTCGGTGATCACTGCCCGGGAAACCCGCGCTTCGGGTATCCGTTGGAATTTTGATCCGGTACTGGACATCGGACGCAATCCGCTGTGGCCCCGGTTTGAGGAGACGTTTGGCGAGGATCCCCATATTGTGACCGAAATGAACCTGCGCACCATCGACGGGTACCAGGGCAGCGACCTCTCCAAACCTCCGGCCGTTGCCGCCACACTGAAGCATTTTCTGGGATACTCGAATCCGCGCACCGGCCGAGACCGGACCCCGGCCTGGATCCCGGAAATCGAATACCGCGAATACGAACTGCCGGCCTACCAGAAGGCGATCGATGCCGGCGCCGCTACCGTGATGATCAACTCGGGTGACGTCAACGGCGTGCCGGTCCATGGCGATCCCTATCTGCTGACCGAAGTGCTGCGCAACGAACTTGGTTTCGAAGGGGTGATTGTCTCCGACTGGGAGGATGTCAACCGGCTGCATGAGCGTCACAACGTGGCCCCGACGCTGAAAGAGGCGGTACGGCAAGCCGTAATGGCCGGAATCGACATCAGCATGACGCCCCAGGACTTCTATTTTGCCGACTACGTGATCGAACTCTATGACGAAGACCCGGAAGTGGCCGCCAGTGTGGATGCCTCTGTACGGCGTATTCTGCGCCTGAAATTCGAACTGGGCTTGTTTGACAACCCCTACCCGGAGCCGGAAGCGGCTGAAATGTTCGGCCTTGAGGAGTACGCGGAGGTGGCCCTGGACGCGGCCAGGCAGACCATGACGCTTCTGCAGAACAACGGAGGAGTCCTGCCGCTGGACGGCACGGAAACCATTCTGCTGGCCGGGCCCGGCGCCGACAACCTGCCGGCTCTGCACGGAAGCTGGTCGTTCTCGTGGCAGGGACAAGTCCCGGAGCTGTATCCGGAAACCACACGCACCGTACTCGAAGCGCTCACCGCACGTATCGGCAGTGACAATGTCACCAATATCTCGGATCCCGACTACTACGCCGATGCCAATTACGACACCGCACGGTTGCGGCAGGCTGCGGCCAGGGCCGATCACATCGTGCTGGTACTCGGTGAGTTTTCCTATGCCGAGTCACCGGGCTCCATACGCGATCTGGCCATCGATCCGAGGCAGTCGGCACTGGCACTGGCCGCCGCCGAAACCGGCACCCCTGTAACGGTGGTACTTGCGCAGGGCCGACCCCGGATTATCCGTGAGTTCGCCGACGAGGTAGACGCCATCCTGATGGCATACAGGCCCGCCAGCGAGGGCGCCAACGCCATCGTCGATGTTTTGTACGGTGACTGGAATCCGGGAGGGAAGCTTCCGTTTACCTACCCGCGCAATCCTCACGATTTGGTACTGTATGACCACAAATGGACCGAATTGAACTATGAGGATGACGCCGGACAGCCCGAAGTGGGGGGATACGACCCGCAATTCCCCTTCGGACACGGCCTCTCCTACACCACCTTTGGATACAGCGGATTTGAAATTGACCGGGATACGCTTCGGGGAGATGATTCCATCCGGGCATCGGTGATCGTGACCAATACCGGCGACCGTGCCGGTCATGAAGCCGTTGAACTCTATTCACGTCACATGTACCCCTCGATCGTTCCGCCATTGCGGCGGCTGCGCGCATTCCGGCAGATTCATCTCGAGCCGGGGGAAGAGAAACGGGTGGAGTTTGAGATTTCGACAGACGACCTCGCGTATGTCCGCTATGGTGAAGAAAGAGGAACCTACATCAGAGGTATAGAAGAAGGGGAAATTCGGTTCATGATCGGAGGCTTCGGATTTGAGTTTGAGCCGCCGGAAGATCCGGACGAAGCACATGTCTCACGTCCCTACAAACACTCGTTGCCCTTTTATTATATCCCGTGATTTTTTTTCCGCCCGCAGACAGACAACCATTTCTGTTTGCGGGCTCAATCTTATGAATAATCAATCCCGACTGCGATTTTCACAATTTTTTAAAAAAGAGCTTTTTTGTTTGACAATCATCAATCAAATTGATTAATTAGAATATATCTTTTTATATCACTATTGGAGAAAGTGGATAAGCAGGGGGTATATTAAAAATACCTGGCAAGGGTTTCTCAGTTGATAATACTCGTTAAATGATTAGGACGTGGTCCGATATTACGAGGAAAAGCGCTTACAGCATAATACTGCTGATGCTGTGTGTTTAATCAAATTTCAAAACTAATCACGTGCAATATGAACATGTATACAAAATTCTCCTCTTTTCTATTGGTAGCCTTATTGCTGGTCGGATTCAGCAATCTTATGGCACAAGGCACAGGTATCATCAGAGGTACGGTTGTAGATGCGACGAATGGCGAAGAAATGATAGGTGTGCATATCGTGCTTCAAGGTACATCCCGTGGATCGGCAACCAATCTGGATGGTGAGTTTGTGATTCGCAATGTTCCGGCCGGAACCCAGACACTGGTAGCTACATATATAGGATATGAGCCGGTACGTCAGGATGTCGAAGTTATTGGAGGTGAAACCAATATCGTAAACTTTGAAATGCAGTGGATGGGCCTGACCGGGGAAGGGGTGACTATCTCTGCCCAGGCGCAGGGACAGGTAAGTGCGATCAACGAACAGCTCCGCTCCAATACGATTACCAATATCGTATCCGCCGACAGAATACAGGAGCTGCCGGATGTCAATGCAGCGGAATCAATTGGCCGTCTGCCCGGCGTTTCAATTCAGAGATCCGGCGGTGAAGCCAACCGGGTTGCCGTTCGCGGTCTGTCTCCCAAATTCAGCACGGTTTCCGTCAACGGAGTCCGTGTACCCTCTACCGGCGATTGGGACCGCAGTATTGACCTTTCTCTGATTTCCTCCAATATGCTGGATGGAATTGAAGTGATGAAAGCAATCACGGCGGATCAGGATGCAGATGCTGTTGCAGGGGCCATCAACCTTCGGCTTCGGGAAGCTCCGGAACAACTTCAGGTCGACGTTTCCGCCCAGGGAGGCTATACCCGCTTACAAGACCATTATGGAAACTACAAGTTTGTGGGCAGTATGAGCAACCGATTCCTGGACAATCGGATTGGAGTCATTGCAAATTTCAATATCGAACAGTATGACCGAAGTGCCGATAAGTTCAATGCCGGATATGGCCAGCGCGATAATCCGCAAACCGGAGCATCCGAGCTCGTCATTACATCAATGAATGCGATTGAAGATAATGTCGATCGAGGCAGACTAGGTGCGAGTGTTGTCCTGGATGCAAATATTCCCAACGGAAAAATCAATGCAAATGCATTTTTTAACCGTCTGAATAATGAAGGCCGGAGTCGTACCAACCAGATATTTAGCTATGATGACAACCGCCGCCATTATAGTATGAACGAATTCGATAACCAGACTTCCATTATGACAGCGGCACTGGGTATCATGCAGGATTTTGACTGGGTGCAATATGATGCAACGGTTTCAGTGACAGGTTCCAGAGCGGAGAACCCGAAGAATTATGGGTGGGCTTTCAGCCATTATGGCGCAGTGAACCCCTTTACCCGAGAGCAGGGGATGGATCCCAGAGAGGTACTTCCATTTATGATCGCGGATTCAAGCCTGACGGCTTTGAACTCGATAAATATAAGTGGTGTGGAAAGATCCGAAAATCAATATAGTGCCCAGCTCAATCTGCAGTTTCCCGTATCCTACGGCATATTTGACGGTTATTTTAAAACGGGTGGTAAAGTCAATTTTCTGGATAGACACAATGACCAGTACAGCCGTGGTACGGAAGGTATGCATTACGGATTCGCTGCCGCCAGTGAGAACGGAAGGGCGGTCAGAGAGGCCATGGAAATGCTCTCTCCGGATGATTTTAACGGATATGATCTCTATGAGCAAGGCCTGGAGTATGGCTGGGTACCTATTTATGTTTTTGATGATGGATATTCACGTCCGGATTTCATGGAGGGGGATTATCCGCTGGGGTACACGGCTGATCCGAATATGCTCAAGAAACTGACCCATGCACTGGATGACCTGGATTGGGATTTCTTTACCAGAAATGCCGTCGATTCCAGGGGACGGGATTATGAAGGGACCGAACACACCTATGCGGCCTATGTTATGGCCGATTTTAACATCGGAAACTATGTCAGGTTCATCCCTGGATTTCGATGGGAGCGTGATTGGTCCAAATATACCGGTCAGCAGTTTCGTGAAGTAGTCATTAATAACCAGCAAGCCGAACCGGTGGATCTGGCAGAATTGGAAGTTGAGAGAACAAATAATTACTACCTCCCCATGGTTCATCTTCAGTTCTCACCTGTCGACTGGGCCGACCTTCGACTGGCCAGAACAGAGACCTTGCAGCGTCCCGACTTTATGCAGTATGTGCCCATTACCTCAATTGACTCGCAGATGAATTATGCCAGCGCGGGCAATGCCGGTCTCAAACCTGCACATTCGGTCAATTATGATGCGGCGTTATCGTTTTATACCAATGAACTCGGCCTGTTTTCAGTGGCCGGATTCCACAAAACGATCGCCGATCATATCATATGGACCCGGCAGTTTGTGAACCAGGGAGAACTTCCAGATCCTGATCTTCATCTGCCGGATAACTGGCTTTCACAAAATCCGAGACTGGACACCTATATCAACAACCCCCACGACGCAACATACTACGGTGTGGAGCTCGATTGGCAAACCAACTTGTGGTATTTGCCGGGTGTTTTGCAGGGAATAGTCTTGAATCTCAACTATACCCGGATCTTCTCCGATACCAAGTACACCTATTTTCGTCGTGACCAGGTTTGCAACAATTGTGATGATGACGGCAACCTGCTCCCCGGTGAGCGATTTAGAACGTACGACAATATCCAGGTAGCACAAACCCGGGAAGGGAGAATGGTCGATCAGCCGGCTCACCTTGCAAACGTAACCGTGGGTTATGACTACAAGGGGTTCTCAACACGTGTATCCTATCTGTACCAGTCCGACCGTGCAAACTCGGTGGATGCAACTACTCCTGTATTTGATACCTTTACCGGCGAATATTCGCGTATCGATATGTCGGTCAGGCAAAAGCTCCAAATGGGACTTGAGTTCTATGTGCATCTTAACAACCTGCTGAATACCGCCGATCGGAACTTCCAGGGGTCTGTTGGCGGTGATCCGACCTACATAGAGTATTATGGTACTACCGTGGATATTGGTATGCGATATCGTTTCTAATCTTAAACTTAAACCGTGACCAATGATGTGCTTTTTCTGACAAACAAACACTAAATGCTTGAAAGTACAAACAACAACCAATAATAATAACAATAACAATATGGAATTCAATATGTTACGAATAACAAAATTGACCGTCCTGATGTGTCTGGTTGGATCTTTATGGGCCGGCAAGGCATTGGCTCAGGATGATCCACAATACACGGTCTGTCCGACCGACGAGGACATTTGTGAAGTCGAATGGATTCACGATGGTGATATCATCCGTGATGCCCTTCGAAATACCATCGCCAACGATGAAGATCGTCCGGAAGGCCGAATCTACATGCTTGAGCGGGGAGGGATTTACATCAACCTCAACTCCATTGAAAATGATGGTTATCACCTTCGTATCATTGGCTCCATGGAAGGCGCTGGTGAGGCTGGTGATTTTGGGCCACCGGTTATTCAAATGGGTGCCCGGGATGATGGTTCCATCGAAGCCCGTATGATCAATATCCAGGATGATATTACTTTTAAGAATGTTTGGTTCTCTACGGCAGATGAAGAAGGTGGAACGAGTGCCTATGCACCTATGAGTGTGCAGGCGTCGGATATTCGCATGATTATTGACAATGTGATTTTCGAGCGTAATAATTTTGCGCCCATCATTGTCTCCGGTACCGGCACCAAAGCATATATTACCAACAGTGTCTACCGTAACTACATCAATACCTCGCAACAGTGGGAAGGCCGTGGTATTATGTATGAGCAGGGAGCCGATACGCTGGTAATGGAGAACAATACCTTCTTTAATATCGGTCACACTGTCGTGCAATCCGAAGCACGCCCTATCAACTATGTCCTCTTCAATCAGAATACAACGGTTAATGTCGGGCGTACCCTGAACTCAGGTGGTATCTGGCAGGAAGCATATTTCACAAACAACCTGCATATTAATCCGGCCTGGCATGGAGAAGGAAGTGCCGATTATGATGCTCCCGGTCGTGATACCGATTATACCGGCTGGTTTACTATTGGCGAATTGCCGCCACAGTTTGGTGCCGATCTCGGACGTCGAATCGTCTATGCAAACTCCGGACACTGGAGAGACCCGCAGTTCCATGAATTCTATGGAGATACTGTTCGGGCACAGCCGCTCTTTGCCGATACGACAGCGTACTGGTTCAGAGAATGGGATGCCATGGTTGAAGATGCCAACCACTGGCAGAATGATCCCGATCTGGTTTCCTACAGAACCCCTCCGGAGGTGGATCCCAACTATAGGACCCTTGAGGACCTGGTTCCCGAGCAGTGGAAAGTGATCAACCGGCTTCGTGCCAATAACGAATCCTCAACCTGGGATGATGCATGGGTATGGGATCCCGGACGTGATTTCCAGGATTGGAGTCCTGCCGGATTTGTTTATCCGCTTCCCGAGGATTTCTCATATGCTACTGAGCATGACTATTACACCGCAGGTACCCACGGTCAGCCGTTAGGTGATCTGAACTGGTTCCCGGACGCAAAAGCGAATTATGAAGCCAATCGCGATGCCTGGGTGAGTGATATTGAGGCCAAGGCCGGTGGAGAAGTTGATCTCGAGATCGTTGCTACCCTGGAAGCTGCCGATGCTTCAGTCAGCGGTTCCGCTTCTCTGGAAGAGTTTGACGGATTTGGGTGGTACTTCTTTGGGCATGGTGGTATCGAATGGGAATTTGAAGTACCCGATGCCGGTCAGTATGACCTGGAACTTCTTATTCACATGGAAAATGGCGGTATGAGAGCTGTTAACATGTTTGTTAATGATACAGAAATCCATGATCTGAAAGGATGGGGCGAGTATGTCTTTGATACTGACGACGGCGTGCATGCAGGGATCCCGACCAACTCCTGGACATGGGCTTCCATTGTGCAGGATGAAATCGTGGAAGATGGTGCCCTTACACTTCATGAAGGTACCAATACGGTAACCGTCAATGCAGGATGGGGTGAAATCAGCGTTGCTTCACTCCGGGTACTGCCTGCCGGTTCCAGTGAGCCTGTCGCAGAAATGATAGCACAGGAAGCCGCTGTTGAGAGTGGAACCACCTACCGCGGCGCTGCTGAAATGGGTGGAGAAAGACTTGATTTTATTCCAAGAAACTGGCAGATGATCCCGGTTGAAGACGGAAGTGTTTCCTGGAATGTGGATCTTGCCAGCGACGGCCAGTACTTTGTCCGTTTGTTCTATCAATCCGAAAGCGGAGCACAGGAGGCTACACTGACAATAAATGGAGATGACGTGATAACCACTGCTTTGCCTGCTGATAATGCGGAACGCCAAATCTTTGATTCCGATATTTATGCGATGAATCAAGGTTCCAATACGGTTGCCTTTACTTCCAATAGTGGTGATCTGACTATTGAATATGCACAAATATTCAGCTTCAGCACGGCTACTTCCAGCGATAGCGGACCTGAAGTGGTTGATGGCTTCAGACTGAACCAGAACTACCCGAACCCCTTCAACCCTGCGACACAGATTTCATTCGAACTGCCGAATGCAGCGGATGTGCGTCTGGATGTCTACAACCTGATCGGGCAGCGGGTAACTACACTGGTGAATGAATATCGCACGGAAGGCACGCACCAGGTTACATTTGACGGAGCCAACCTGGCTTCGGGCGTATATATCTATCGTCTTCAAATGGGTAACCATGTAGCTGTACGCAAAATGACCCTGATTAAATAAGGGAGGGTCTTTCAGGAGAAGCCTCCAAAACGCGTATGATAGGTATCCCGGCATGCGCGCCTGGAGACAATAGAAGTAGAAGGCCGAAGCGGTGGCAACCGTTTCGGCCTTTTTATTAAAAGCGCTTGCAAATGGGCTTCAGGTTCTGTTATTTAGCAAGTGTCCAAATAACACCTATACAGTATTGCTGACCGAAGGACCGCCCCATTATTCCGACACCCATCAACCCAACCTGTCATGAAAAACCTGAAAAGAACAAGAATATCAGCCTCTGTACTTCTGCTGTTACTGCTTGCAGCCGGAGCATGCACCCCCGACGAACAGCCCGGAGCGGAAGTCCGGGAATTCGGCTCCCTGGATGACGGGACAACCGCCGATCTGATCACCCTCGTGAATGCCGGCGGCATGGAACTGACCGTTACCAACTACGGTGGTATTATTACACGGATTATGGCGCCCGATCGTGACGGACAGCTCGAGAATGTCGTTCTGGGCTTTGACAACCTGGACGATTACCTCGGAGAACACCCCTTTTTCGGAGCCATTATCGGCCGGTATGCCAACCGTATCGCCGAGGGACGCTTTGAGCTGGATGGCGAAGTGTACGAACTGGCCACCAACGACGGACCAAATCACCTGCATGGCGGTGTGGACGGCTTCGACCGCGTGCTATGGGAGTATGAATTGCTGGATGAACAGGCCGTGGCTCTTCGCTACCTGAGTGAAGACGGCGAGGAGGGATACCCGGGCAACCTCCATGTTGAGGTGATCTACCGGCTTACCGATGATAATGAGCTGGAAATCCATTATGAGGCTACCACCGATCAGGCAACGCCGGTGAACCTGACCAACCACGCCTACTTCAACCTCACCGGTGACCAAACCGAGGGAATCCTGGACCACCTGCTGACGATTGATGCAGACCGGTATACGCCTGTCGATGAGAACCTGATTCCCACCGGAGAACTGGCACCGGTTGCCGGCACACCGTTCGATTTCACATCCGCCGAAGTGATCGGTGCCCGTATTGATCAGGTACCCGGCGGTTACGACCATAATTGGGTATTGAACCCGGAATCCGGAGAAGTAAGCCGCGTCGCGCGCCTGCACGACCCGTCATCCGGACGCATTATGGATGTCTATACCGACAAACCCGGCCTGCAGTTCTATTCGGGAAATTTTCTCGACGGAACCCTCTTTGACCCGGAGAACCGGCCGATTGACCGGTACGCTGCCCTGTGCCTTGAAACTCAGTTTTTCCCGGACTCGCCCAACCATGACCATTTTCCATCCACTATCCTGAGACCGGGGGAAACCTACCGCTCAACAACCGTCTACCGGTTCGGAACGGAATAGTTCGATGTGAAAAAAATCACCTGACGCGGGATGTCTCCACCAGAAAACAAGTCAGGCAGCAGCTCGCCTCTCTCCGAGCAACGGGCCAGCTGGTTCATCCTGCCGGACCTGAAGGATTTGAGCTGGCCTCCCGCGAATCCATTTGCATGAAAGCTTCACACTTAACAATACATGAACCATGAAGAACCATTTCACTTTACTGTTAACGGTAATGTTACTTATATCCACCTCGGCTATCGCTCAAAACCGGATAACCGTAAGCGCCGATGAAGAGCTGAGCAAGATCGACCGGCATATCTACGGACACTTTGCCGAACACCTGGGAACAGGTATCTACGGAGGGGTCTGGGTCGGGGAAGACTCCGACATTCCGAATACCGATGGGATCCGGACCGATGTGCTGGAAGCACTGAAGAAACTCGAGATTCCCAACATCCGCTGGCCGGGAGGCTGCTTTGCTGACGAATACTACTGGAAAGACGGAATTGGTCCGCGCGAAGACCGCCCGAAACGCATCAACACCCACTGGGGAATGGTCATTGAAGACAACAGTTTCGGAACTCACGAGTTCCTGCGCTTCACCGAGCTTCTGGGAGCGGAACCGGTAATCGCCATGAATGTGGGCAGCGGCACACCCAGGGAAATGCAGCAATGGCTCGAGTACATGAACTATGACGGTGACAGCGAAATGGCCAACCTGCGTCGCAAGAACGGCAGGGAAGACCCCTGGGGAGTGAAGTATATCGGTGTCGGTAACGAAAGCTGGGGATGCGGCGGTAACATGCGCCCGGAATATTATGCCGATCTATATCGCCGGTTTGCAACGTATACGAGAGAATACAGCGGGCATGAGCTGTTCCGTGTAGCCAGCGGATTTGATCTTGACAAATACTGGTGGACCGATACCCTGATGGAGCGGGCAGGTGATATGATGGAAGGACTCTCCCTTCATTACTATACCGTTGCCGGTCCCGAGTGGGAGGATAAGGGTCCTTCCATGGATTTTGATGAAGACAGATACTTTATCGGTGTACAGAAAGCACTTTGGCTGGATCGATTTATTGAGGGACACTCTAACCGAATGGATCGTCACGACCCGGAAAAGCGGGTGGCACTCGTCGTTGATGAGTGGGGAATATGGACCGACCCGCTGCCGGACACCAATCCCGGTTTCCTCCAACAGCAGAACTCCCTGAGAGATGCCTTGATTGCATCGGTATCTCTTGATATCTTGAACAAGCATAGCGACCGCGTTCGAATGGCGAATATCGCGCAGATGGTCAATGTTTTGCAGGCAGTCATACTCACGGACGGAGAGGAGATGTTACTGACTCCGACCTATCATATCTTTGATATGTACAGAGTTCATTTTGATGCTACGCTGCTGCATACCCATGGCGAAATATCCGATTATGAGTACAATGATGAGCAGATTCCCACAATCAGTCATACCATTTCCAAGAGTGATGACGGGAGGATAAATATTACCATAACCAATCTGCATGCACGGGAAGCGCAGATCGCTGATATTGATATTCGCGGACAGGATGTTCGAAGAGTGACCAACGGACGCTTGCTGACCGCAGATGAAGTTGATTCCATAAATACATTTGATAATCCCGATAACGTCGCTATTCGGGATTTTACTGATTATAATCTGAGAAATAACAGACTGTCGATGACATTGCCGGCGAAATCTGTCGTTGTTGTTACCATGGAATAATTGCCAGGGAGGCTGCCTTGCGGCGGCCTCCTTTTGTTATGGTACTACAGATCAGCACCAGCGGAGGCGTCGGAGATGGCTTTAGCACAACATGACCATTCGAAAACAATACGACAACATTGACCGCTTTCCGGTAGCACTGGACGGAATCATATTCGGCTTCAACCGGGAACAACTGAAACTGCTGCTGATTAAGAGAGATTTTGAGCCGGAAAAAGGGAAATGGTCACTAATGGGTGGATTTCTGAAACAGGACGAGAGCCTGGATGAAGCCGCATCCCGCATTTTGACCCGGTTGACCGGCCTGACCGATATCTACCTCGAGCAACTGCACGGTTTTGGTGATATCAACCGGGATCCGGTGGAACGGACGATATCCATCGCCTACTATTCGCTGATCAATATTCATAACCACGACAAGAACCTGGTCAAAAAATACAGCGCCAAGTGGTTTCCGGCCGATGATCTGCCGGAACTGATTTTTGACCACCAGAAAATGGTCGACGCCGCCAAGTCCCGCCTTCGGTACAAGGCCGCCCGGCAACCGGTAGGATTTGAACTCCTTCCGGAAAAGTTTACGCTGCCTGAACTGCAGCAACTGTACGAAGCCATCTATGAAACCAGTCTCGATAAAAGAAACTTTCGCAGGAGGATTCTTTCCATGGGGGTACTGGTCAAAACCAATGAAAAACAGAAGGGATTTTCAAAAAAAGGGGCCTTTCTCTACCGATTCGACAAGGAAAAATATCAGAAACATGGCGCACCCGGTAACGGTTCACAACTAATATTCAAACCACCCAATGACTGACCCGCTTTGGTGCTGAAACAGACCGGCTTTGTGAATCCGTCCTTGAATTGCATAATCTAAAGTGTTAAAATTACACTTTATGTAAAAAAGCGGTTTTCCGAAAGTCGACATATTGCTATGTTCACGTAAATCCGCTTCGTGAATTTTTACTCCCGGAAATTATTTAAAAATATGGCAGACTCAAACGCACACTATGTTATTGGAATCGATTTTGGATCAGATTCGGTACGTTCCGTTCTCATTAGCACCGGGGGCGAACTGATCAGCGATTCGGTACACTATTACGCCCGCTGGGCTGAAGGCGCCTATTGCGACAGCTCCGAAAACCGGTTTCGCCAGCACCCGCTTGACTACCTCGAAGGTCTCGAAAACACGATCAAGGGCGTGCTCGAAAAGGCCCCGGCCGGGGTGAGGGAAAAGGTGAAGGCCATTTCGGTCGACACCACCGGATCTACCCCCGTGGCTGTCGATAAATCCGGAACTCCCCTGGCATTGACCGAAGGATTCGAGGAAAACCCCAACGCCATGTTCATTCTCTGGAAAGACCATACGGCGATCCGGGAAGCGGAGGAGATCAATGTCCTGGCCCGGAAGTGGGATATCGACTACACGAAATACGTGGGCGGAATCTATTCTTCGGAATGGTTCTGGGCCAAGATTCTGCATACCCTCCGCGAGGATGAAAGCGTACGCAAGGCGGCATGGTCGTGGGTGGAGCACTGCGACTGGATACCGTTTGAATTGACCGGCGGTACCGATGTGACGAACATGATCCGAAGCCGCTGTGCCGCTGGACACAAGGCCATGTGGCACGAAGAGTTCGGCGGACTGCCCGACCAGAAGTTTCTGACCGCGCTCGACCCGCTGCTCGACGGAATCCGTGACAGGCTGTATCAGGATACCTTTACCGCCGACAAACCCGCCGGTACACTCTCTCCAAAATGGGCGGAAAAACTGGGACTGAGCGAGGATGTGGTAATCGGCGCAGGCGCATTTGACGCGCACATGGGTGCCGTTGGCGGCGAAATCGAGCCGTACCACCTGAGTCGTGTTATGGGAACCTCCACCTGCGATATGCTTATCGCCCCCTACGAAGACATCGGTGACAAAGCCGTGAAGGGTATATGCGGACAGGTTGACGGATCCGTCATCCCCGGCATGGTCGGACTGGAAGCCGGACAGTCGGCCTTCGGTGACACCTACGCCTGGTTCAGAAACGTACTGATGTGGCCCGTCAAGAATGCGCTCTCCGAAAGCAAGGTGATCGACCGGGAAACCGCCTCCAGATTGGCGGAAGAACTTGGCAAAAATCTTATCCGCCAGGTGGAAGATGCCGCCGCCGAAACCGAGCTCAAAGAAGATGCTTCAGGCCTGGTGGCCGTAGACTGGCTCAACGGACGCCGAACCCCGGATGCCAACCAGAAGCTGAAAGCCGCCATTGAAGGCCTTAACCTCGGCGTAGACGCCCCCGATATCTATCGTTCGCTGGTTGAAGCTACCTGTTTCGGCGCCAAAGCGATCGTTGACCGATTTATCGAAGAGGGTATTCCTATCAAAGGCATTATCGGGATGGGCGGGGTTGCCAAAAAGTCACCTTTTGTGATGCAGACGCTGACCAACGTGCTCAATATGCCGATTCGGATTGTTCGCTCGGAGCAGACCTGCGCCCTGGGAGCAGGAATGTTTGCCGCTACCGCTGCAGGCCTGTTCGATACGGTTGAAGAGGCCAGAAACGCCATGGGCGCCGGTTTTGACAAAACCTACGAGCCGCAACCCGAACAGGTCGCCATCTATAAGAAACTGTATAACAGGTACCGGTCCCTTGCCGCCACGGTGGAAGACCGCACAGCATCGGCTTAAATCACGGAGGCGATCTATGAGCTCTTTCAAGAATCTAAAGCAGGAGGCCTACGAAACCAACATGGAGATCGACAGGCTTGGCCTGGTGCTGTTCACCTTCGGGAATGTCAGTGCCGCCGACCGAAGCCGGGGCGTGTTTGCCATCAAACCGAGTGGCGTTCCTTACGACAGCCTTAAACCCGATGACATGGTGGTGCTCGATTTCGACGCCAACGTCATAGAAGGGGATAAGCGGCCGTCATCCGACACCAAAACACACGCCGTTCTCTATAAGCACTGGGAGGAAGTGGGAGGCATCGTTCACACCCATTCCACTTATGCCACCGCCTGGGCGCAGACCCAGACCGATATCCCGATACTGGGAACCACGCATGCCGACCATCTCACTGTGGATGTGCCCTGCGCGCCGCCCATGGCCGATGAAATGATCCGGGGTAACTATGAATATCAGACCGGCTTTCAGATTCTCAATCTGTTTAAAGAACGAAAGCTGTCATATAGGGAAGTGGAAATGGTACTGGTGGGCAACCACGCCCCGTTTGCCTGGGGTAAAACGGCTGACAAAGCGGTGTATAACAGCGCCGTTCTGGAACAGCTCGCAAAAATGGCTTTTATAAGCAAGCAGATACGGCCCGACACTCCTCGCATGAAACAATCCCTGATCGACAAGCATTACGAGCGGAAACATGGCAAGGATGCGTATTACGGGCAGCAGTAATGGGAAACAAATCCATCCGAAATAATGTGTTTTTGACACCATGCAAACGGCACTAATGTGGGAGGATGGCTAATACCTGTGATTTCAAACGGTATGACGCGCCGTGACTCGTTCGATCCGTACTTTTTTGACTGTGAAAAAAGCATTAATCATATAATAATAATCAGATGACAAAAAAATCATTGAAAAGAAAACCGTCCATTGGAATTCTGGGGATCATGCAGGAGCTGTACGACAAGGATCTGCCCGGAATCACCGAGCGGCAGGAAGGCTATGCGCGGCAGGTTATGGATCAGCTTGCCGATGTCGCCGATTTCACCTTCCCGCGCGCGGCACGCAACCGGGATGATATCGAAGAGATCCTGGGCGGGTTCAACCATCAGGGTCTGGACGGGGTCATGATCATCATGCTCACCTACGGGCCGGGCATGCGAACCGTCAAGGCGTTGCAAAAAAACAGGCTTCCCGTACTTTTGGCCAACATCCAGCCGGTTCCGGAAGTTACCACCGACTGGGATATGGCCGACCTGACCTACAACCAGGGCATCCACGGTGCGCAGGATACCGCAAACGCGCTGCTCAGAACATGCGGAGAGAACTTTGAAGTGATTTCCGCCGACTGGAAAAGCGATGAGTTCCGCGAGTATGTAGACCACTGGGCTCGCGCAGCGCATGCAGCAACGGAACTGTCGCGGATGAAAGTGGCCGCCATCGGGAAAATGCACGGGATGGGAGACACCCTTTCGGATGAAGCCGCTTTCACCAGAGTGATTGGTCCGGAGGTGAACCGCGAGTATATCGGCGAGGTCTATCGCTGCATGGAAGCGGTGACCGACGAGGCCATCGAAAAGCAGATGGAGGTCGAGCGGGCACGATTCAAGGTGGACGAAAACATGCCCGACAAGAATTTTCGCTATGCCGTACGTATGTACCTTGGTTTCAAGGCCTTCCTGGAGCAGGGCAACTATGCCGCATTTTCTGCCCATTTTGATGTGTTTAAAGGCGACGGGCGCTTCCAGCAGATTCCGATGCTGGCCGCATCCAACCTGATGGCCGAAGGCTACGGATACGCCGCCGAAGGGGATACCAACACCGCCAGCATGGTGGCCGCAGGCCATCTTATCGCCGATGACGCCCATTTCACCGAGATGTACGCCATGGACTTCAAGCGCCAGTCGATGCTTATGAGCCATATGGGTGAGGGGAACTGGAAGATCGCCCGCAAGGACAAGCCGGTACGGCTGGCCGACCGGGTACTCGGAATCGGTGACCTGGACAACCCGCCAACGACTGTATTCATGGCCGAACCGGGTCCGGCTACCATGGTTTCCCTGGTTCACCTTGTTGGGGAGCACTTCCGTCTGGTGGTAGCACAGGGAGAAATTCTGGATACAGAGGAGTATCCGACCATAGAAATGCCTTATTTTCACTTCAAGCCGGACAGCGGTCTGCGCATCTGCAATGACGGCTGGCTGAAGGCGGGAGGAACGCATCACCAGGTGCTGCATCTGGGTGATCAGCGGGAAAAATGGCAAATGCTTTGTAACATCCTCAACATCGAATATGTTGAGGTCTAACTACTTATATAAAATGATCGGGTGAGTAATATGGGTGTATTATCGGTAATTGACTGGGCAGTCATCGGTCTCTATTTCTTGTTGATCATAGGAATCGCCTGGTGGGTAATCAAACAGAAGACGGAAACGCCGCAGGACTTCTTTCTGGCCAGCCGTCACCTGGGATGGTTTATCGTAGGAACCTCCATTTTTGCATCAAATATCGGGTCGGAGCACCTGGTGGGCCTTTCCGGATCCGGAGCCACCGACGGTGTGGCCATGGCACATTATGAACTCCACGCCTGGTGTCTGCTGGTACTGGGTTGGGTCATGATTCCCTTTTACATCCGTGCCAAGGTGTTCACCATGCCGGAGTTTCTGGAACGACGCTTCTCCCCGCTGGCACGAACGCTGTTGTCGACGGTATCTCTTATCGCTTATGTGCTTACAAAAATTGCAGTAGGGATTTTTGCAGGCGGCGTGGTGCTGAGCGTGCTTATGCCGGAGTTGGCATTCATGGGGCTGAACAGCTTCTGGATAGGTTCGATTCTGGTTATCCTGTTCACCGGTATCTATACGGCCCTGGGCGGACTCCGGGCGGTTGCCTATACCGAGGCGGTCCAGGCACTGGTCCTTATCTTCGGCTCCCTGTTCGTACTCTATTACGGCCTTCGGGCTCTGGGTGGATGGGGCCCGCTGTTCGAGATCACCGGACCCGAAATGTGGAATCTCTGGAAGCCCCTGGTTCCCGAGGGAATGAACGCCACCTGGGCACCGATCAAGACCGACACCCATATGGCCTGGTATTTCAACGACCAGTACCCATGGCTTGGCATGCTGTTCGCTGCTCCGATCGTCGGCCTCTGGTACTGGACCACCGACCAGTATATCGTCCAGCGCGCCCTGGGAGCATCCAATGAGATGCAGGCCCGCCGCGGTACCATTTTTGCCGCTTTCCTGAAGCTGTTCCCGGTCTTTATTTTCATCATCCCTGGAATCATTGCTTACGCCCTTGCCGAATCCGGACAGATGGCCGCCATGACAGAACACATGATCGGCCCGGATGGCGAAGTTATCCGCGAAAACGCCCAGGCTGCCTTTCCCATGATGGTGGCTTACGTGCTGCCCATAGGGGTCCGCGGACTGGTAGTCGCCTCCCTGATGGCGGCACTGATGAGTTCGCTGGCCGGGGTATTTCACGCCTCGTCCACACTGTTTACCATGGACCTTTACCAGAAATTCAAGCCCAAAGCCACCGACAAGGAACTGGTGTGGATGGGCCGGTTCGCCGTTGTGATCATGATCGTGATCGGCCTGCTGTGGATTCCTGTAATCCAGGGAAGCCGCGGTCTGTATGACTATCTCCAGGGGGTTCAGGCGTATCTGGCGCCCCCCATCTTTGTGGTCTTCTTCCTGGGGATTTTCAACAGCCGGCTTAACAAGTACGGAGCGCTTGCAGCCCTGTTTGTAGGGATATTCCTTGGCCTGTTCCGCCTGGCGGTCGATACTCCCGCCATGCTTATCGAGGGATTTGAATATGCCGAAGGCTCTTTCCTCTGGATTGTGAACAATACCTTCTTCCAGTATTACAGCCTGTTCATGTTCCTCACCTGTATTGCAGTGATGATAGGAGTGAGCTATGCTACCGAGTTGCCCGACAGGCATCGCATTTCAGGCCTGACCTACGCCACGGTGACCGACGAACACCGAACGCTGTCACGTTCCAGCTGGACCTGGACCGATGTGTTTACTTCGTCCCTGCTGATGGCCATCATTATTGTCATTTATGTGATGCTGCGGGGCGGCTGATTTCGGGTTTAACTGCTGAATCTGACCTCTAAAATGAGATAAACATGTTGCAGCCTTTTCGATGGGTGGTGCCGGTCCTGTTGACGGCCGGCGCCCTCATCTTTTCCGCCTGTGAACGATCGGAGCGGGACGCTGTGTCCGAACGCTCACCGTTTCAACTTTCATCCGTCCGTATTACCGACGGCCCGTTCCTGCACGCGCAAAAGCTGAATGACGCCTATGTTCTGGCGCATGAGCCGGACCGCCTGTTGGCTCCGTTCCTGGCTGAAGCGGGACTGGAACCACGGGCCGAGCGGTATGGCAACTGGGAAAATTCCGGGCTTGACGGCCACACTGCCGGCCACTATCTCTCCACACTGGCCATGATGGTTGCGGCCTCGGGAAATGATGAAGCTCGCGAACGCCTGGAATATATGGTCGACGAACTGGCACGCGCCCAGGCCGAACACGGCGACGGCTATGTGGGCGGTATTCCGGGAAGCAGAGAGCTGTGGGCGGAAATAAAAGCCGGTAACATTGATGCCGCGGGTTTTTCGCTGAACGGTAGATGGGTTCCCTGGTACAACATCCACAAGCTCTATGCAGGACTGCGCGACGCATGGTTGTTTACCGGCAACGAGCAGGCTCTGGAGGTACTTGTCGGGCTGAGTGACTGGTCCGTGGACCTGGTAGCCGATCTTTCGGACGACCAGATCCAGGAGATGCTGATATCGGAGCACGGAGGTATGAACGAAGTGTTTGCCGATGTCTATGAGATTACCGGCGATGTGCGGTACCTTGAACTTGCGCGGCAGTTCTCCCATCGGGAAATTCTGGATCCGCTGCTGCGGGGAGAAGACCGGCTGACCGGCCTGCATGCCAATACCCAGATCCCCAAGGTGATAGGCTTCCAGCGGGTTGCGGAAGTGGTCATGGAGGCCGCGCAAAGGGGAGACCAAGAGGCGCTTTCGGTTATTTCGGAGGAAAAAGCGGCGGCATGGTCACAGGCTGCGGCGTTTTTCTGGGAGACGGTGGTAACGCACCGCTCGGTGGCGATCGGAGGAAACTCGGTTATGGAACATTTCCATCCGAAAGACGACTTCTCTTCCATGCTCGAATCGCGTGAAGGTCCGGAGACCTGCAACACCTACAACATGATGCGGCTCGCCAAACAGCTTTACTTCACCACGAATGAGTTGAAATATCTCGACTATTACGAGCGGGCACTGTACAATCATATTTTATCGTCCCAGCATCCGGAACACGGCGGACTGGTTTATTTTTCTCCCATGCGGCCGGGGCATTACCGCGTCTATTCCAACCCGGAGCATACCTTCTGGTGTTGTGTCGGTTCCGGCATCGAGAATCATACCAAATACGGAGAACTGATCTACGCCCGCGACGGACAGAACCTGTATGTCAATCTCTTTATCACATCGCAGCTCGACTGGAATGAAAAAGGGGTGAGGGTGATTCAGAACACCGAATATCCCGAATCCGAACTCACCGAATTGCGCCTGGAAATGGACCGCAGCCGAAGTTTCGATCTGCAAATCCGCCATCCTGACTGGCTCGCGGCCGGAGAGATGGCCGTGGAAGTAAACGGGGAGGCCGTGAGCGGCGAAAGCGGTCCCGGTTCCTATTTCCGTGTCGAAAGAGACTGGCGGGATGGAGATCGAGTGACGGTGCACCTGCCCATGGAAACCTACGGCGAATATCTGCCGGACGGCAGTCCCTACATGGCGGTAATGCACGGCCCGGTGGTACTGGCCGCTGAAGTCACAGACGCCGATACCGACGGACTGGTTTCTGATGACAGCCGGATGGGACACATCGCCCATGGTCCGCTGTATGCCCGCGAAAATATGCCGATGCTGGTTATCGATGACGACGACTGGGCGCAAAGAATTACGCCGTTTGAAGGAGAACCGCTCGGGTTCGATATTTCAGAGCTGATTTATCCGCAGGAAGAGCAGGGTATGTCGCTGATACCGTTTTACCGGCTGCACGACGCCCGTTACATTGTGTACTGGCAGACCGGCAGCTCGGATGAAGCCGCGCAGCTGAGACAGGAGCTGGCGGAAAGTGAGCGGACTTACCTTGAGCTTGAGGCTCAAACCATCGACCGGGTAGCACCTGGTCAGCAGCAGCCCGAATCGGATCACAATTTCCAGGGAGAGGGAACCGAAGCCGGTATCCACCAGAACCGCCACTGGCGACACGCCGAAGGGTGGTTCTCCTACGACCTGAACGACCCTGATCTGGAGGCGCATGTATTGAGGCTGACCTACTACGGCGGTGATTCCGGACGTCATTTCGACATCTACTTCAACGGACACCATATTGCCGAAGTGCGACTCGACGGCACGGATGGAGATCGCTTCTTCGACAGAGGGTACGCCATTCCCGGATGGATTGTCTCCGGCCATGACAGCGGTGTGCATACCGTCCGTTTTGAGGCACGGGAGGGATCGCTCACAGCCGGGATATATGATGTACGGCTCATGCGGTAACCTGTCATCGGCTTAAGTTTTCAACATCTTGTTCACATTTCGCCTTTCTTGTATGTGAACGGGCTGTTTATGAAATATGCTTCCTGCCCTGTTGAAAAGTTGTGGGAAAGTTGGCCTTTTTTCGAGGTTTTCAGGGTTTATATTTTGACTAATCCAAAATGCGGCGCCAGTCACGGAAGATGTTGTTTATGTTGATCATAAGCTCATTTATAAATAAAAATGACTGCAAAGACCGGGGGTGACCGGCCGCACCGAATTAGATAAGAACAAACCTGAGGCTTCGTCCATCATGAAGATCCATGCCCACTTCACAAAAAAACTGCAGAATGATCCCTACGGGGATATCCACTTTGAATCCAGGAAATCAGAAATCCGGAATCCGGATGGCTCGATCGTTTTTTTGCTGGAAAATGTGCAGGTGCCGTCGGGTTGGTCACAGGTATCCACAGATATCATAGCGCAGAAATATTTTCGCAAGGCCGGGGTGCCGGTCAGGTTGAAGAAAGTAAAAGAAAAGGGTGTCCCGGTTTGGCTGCAGCGTTCGGAAGAGGACAGCGCTGCCATGAAGGAGTTAAAGCCGGAGGAGCGGTACGGACCGGAGACCGACAGCCGACAGGTATTTGACCGACTGTCGGGAGCATGGACCTACTGGGGATGGAAACACGGCTATTTTGATGAAGAGACCGATGCCCGGACTTTTTACAATGAAATGAGGTACATGCTGGCGCATCAGATGGCTGCGCCTAACAGTCCACAGTGGTTCAACACCGGCCTCCACTGGGCGTATGGAATCAATGGGCCTGCCCAGGGACATTATTATGTCGATGCCGGCACGGGCAAGGTACATAAATCCAAAGACGCCTATTCCCGTCCACAGCCTCATGCCTGTTTTATCCAGAGTGTGAACGACGATCTCGTCAACGAAGGGGGCATCATGGATCTATGGACCCGTGAGGCGCGTCTCTTTAAATACGGGTCGGGAACCGGGACCAACTTCTCCGACATCCGGGGCGACAGCGAGTCACTCAGCGGTGGCGGCAAGTCATCCGGCCTCATGAGTTTTCTGAAAATCGGCGACCGGGCCGCCGGCGCCATCAAATCCGGGGGGACCACCCGCCGGGCCGCCAAGATGGTGACGCTCGATATGGATCATCCGGACATCGAGGAATACATCAACTGGAAGGTCAGGGAAGAGCAAAAGGTCGCTTCCATCGTTGCCGGTTCGAAGATCTGCGAAAAGCATCTCCGCAATGTGATCCGGCTCTGCCATGAGCCGGTCGTAATCGAAGGCCGTGAATACAACGGAAAGGTGAGCCGGGATCCGCAAAAGAACAAGAGGCTCCGCAAGGAGATTCTGGAGGCCAGACGCAATAATGTATCTGTCAATTATATCGAACGGGTCATTCAGCTTGCGGCGCAGGGGTACAAGGATATCGTCTTTGAATCGTACGACACGGACTGGAATTCCGAGGCCTACAATACGGTAAGCGGACAAAATTCCAACAATTCCATCCGTGTTCCAAACGACTTCATGAAAGCGTTGAAAAACAACGAGGACTGGCATCTGTATGGCCGGGTGGAACGCAAAAAGGCAGCTGCCGAGGGACGCAAGCCGGAACCGATGAAAACCCTCAGCGCCCGCGAGCTCTGGGATCAGGTTTCGTATGCGGCGTGGTCCTGTGCGGATCCGGGGACGCAGTACCATGACACCATCAACGAATGGCATACCTGCCCGGAAGACGGTCCGATCAAAGCCAGCAATCCGTGTTCCGAGTACATGTTTCTGGATGACACGGCCTGCAACCTGGCCTCTCTCAACCTCATGAAGTTTTATGATGAGAAGCGTCAGCAGTTCCTGGTGGATGATTTCCGCTTTGCTTCGCGGTTGTGGACGGTGGTGCTGGAAATATCCGTTCTGATGGCGCAGTTTCCGTCGGAGCGTATTGCCGAGTTGTCTTACAAGTTTCGTACCCTTGGTCTGGGATACGCCAATATCGGTTCATTGCTGATGGTAAACGGCATTCCGTATGACAGCAGGGAAGCCAATGCGATCTGTGGCGCAATCACTGCGATCATGCACATGAGCTCCTATGCTACCAGTGGCGAAATGGCGGCAGAGCTTGGGGCGTTTCCCGGTTACGAAAAGAACCGGGAGCACATGCTTCGTGTGCTTCGCAACCACCGCAGAGCCGCCTACAATGCCGATGAATCGGAGTATGAGGAGCTCACCATCAAGCCGACGGGAATAGATGAGCGCTACTGTCCCGAGTATTTGCTTAAAGCCGCCCGGCAGGATGCCGACAGAGCGGTGGCCCTTGGCGAAAAACACGGATATCGGAATGCGCAGGTCACCGTTATCGCGCCGACAGGGACCATCGGCCTGGTGATGGATTGCGACACGACCGGCATCGAGCCCGATTTTGCATTGGTCAAGTTCAAGAAGCTGGCCGGTGGAGGATATTTCAAGATCATCAACCAGTGTGTTCCGCAGGCACTCCGCAAGCTGGGATACGATAATAAGAGCATCGAAGAGATTGTCCGGTATGCCAAAGGGCGCGGCTCTCTCAAGGGATGTCCCACGGTCACGCACGAGCGGCTTGCGGAGGCGGGTTTCACCGACGACAAGATCGAGGCGGTGGAAAAGGCGCTTCCCTCCAGTTTTGATATCAAATTCGCGTTCAATCACTGGACACTTGGTGAGTCTTTCTGCAAAAACGTGCTGGGCATCGGCGACAATGAACTTGCCGACCCGGGGTTTGATATGCTCCGGCATCTCGGATTCACCCGCAGGGAAATTGAGCAGGCGAACGATTATGTGTGTGGTACGATGACAGTGGAAGGTGCTCCTCACCTGAAGGAGGAACACTTGCCGGTATTTGACTGCGCCAATAAATGCGGCCGGACCGGAACCCGGTATATTACGGCCGAAGGCCATATTAATATGATGGCAGCGGCACAGCCGTTCATATCCGGGGCCATATCAAAGACGATTAACCTGCCCAACGAGGCGACGGTTGATGATATTCAGAGAGTTTATGAGCAGTCGTGGGAAAAAATGCTCAAGGCCAACGCACTCTACCGCGACGGATCAAAACTCAGCCAGCCGCTGAATGCCATGGCCGATATCATGGATGAGCTGGAAGAAGAGGATGAACAGGAGACATTGCAGCCGGAGTTGCTGCAGCAGCAGGATCAGGTGGTCAAGACGGCCGAAAAGATCATCCACAAATATGTTACCGGAAGGGAGCGTCTGCCCCACAGGAGGGCCGGCTATACCCAGAAATGCAAAATAGGGGGCCAATCGGTGTATCTTCGTACCGGAGAGTACGAAAACGGACAGCTGGGAGAAATTTTTATCGATATGCACCGGGAAGGTGCCGCTTTCCGAAGCCTGACCAACTGTTTCGCAATAGCCATCTCTCTGGGGCTCCAGCATGGAGTTCCGCTGGAGGAATATGTCGATGCCTTTGTGTTCACCAAGTTTGATCCCAGCGGTACTGTTATCGGCAACCCCCATATCAAGATGACAACCTCGGTCATAGACTATATCTTCAGGGAACTTGCGGTTACCTATCTGGGCAGGGAGGACCTTGCGCATGTCGGATCCGAGCACATCGAAAAGCGTTCACTCAAACCGGTTGATGACACTCCAGGCAATGAACCGAATACATCACCAAAAACTGCAGATTCCGATTCATTCCACAGTCCTTCTGAAACCGGCAGTGCGAAATCGGAGTTGCATACAGGTCATCCGACCGTGGAGGAGACCACACCGGGTCCGGTCTCTGTCTCCGGACATTCAGGTGATGCAGCAAGCGGTGGCACGTCACAGCCGCGTTCCCGACGTTCAGATCAAATGGACAGGGCCAGAGAGATGGGATTTACCGGTGATATCTGTTCGGATTGCGGCAGCCTGACGATGGTTCGGAACGGAACCTGTCTGAAATGCACTACTTGCGGCTCCACAACGGGTTGCTCATGATGAACTTTCAATCAATCGCCCTGGCTCTCTTTTTGGGAATACCAGGGCGAAGATTGCTGGTAACAATGGGATTCTTCAGAGGCTAATCCTCAATATGCGGTTTTTGATTTGGGGGGGATGATCATCCGAATCCATGCACGAATTGTGCGGTGGAGGTAGTGGTACCAGCCGTGGTGGTACTTCTCAAAGGTGTGAAACTTTTCGTACAGCCTGGTGCGGCTCATATCAGTAGTTTTCATAGGCATCTCCGTTAAATATTAGCGGTTAGAACAAAAAGAAATAAAAGCGCTTTTCTAACCATATGATAAGGATTTGTACGATTTTTTGCAATCAGGGTTGCAAAAAAAGTGGTATTTAATCAAACCCGGTGAGACACGTTATTTCTTCAGGTTGAAGCGGCTTCAAGAGAAAAAAAAGTATGCAGGGAAAGTGCTCCGGCATTTCCTGCAGTAGAGGGTATTGCAGCTGTGTGACAGGCCCAAAGCGGCTGCAAAGCGGGCAAGAAGATTATTTTTGTAACAAACAAAGCCATGCGTACTCCTATAGGTACAAAACAGCATAATCACTAATTTTGGAGTACCGCTAAATGGAAAGGCATGCACCAGACTTGTTCAGATCCAGTGTCGAACCCGGAGTGACACACAGTGACAGGTTCAATGAAATCTGGAATACCTCTCTCGCACAAAAGGTCAGGGCATCAGGTTCAAACAGTGAATTCGATACAAATATGAATCTGATTGCATATTCGTATTCGACTGGAAACGGAGTGCAGCCCGCAAAGAGAAAACAGAGAGAGTCGGAACATCATCCCCTGGCTCGGAAAATCAAGGCATTGCACATAGAAGACGATGACGAGATTCGTTTTCTGGTTAAAGCTTTTTTAAAAAATCTCGTGGATGTGGATCCTGCCGCGGATGGGGATGAAGCGATCACCAATTCCACAAATAATAAATACGACCTGATTATAACGGATATAAATCTTGGCGCCGGTATCGACGGGATCGAAGCAGCCAGGGAAATCAGAAACATAGGCTACTACCGGAATGTGCCGATCATCGCGGCCACCGCAAATGGCACTTCCGAAGTGAGAAATCAGTGTTTGGAAGCAGGAATGGATGCCTTTCTGCTCAAACCATTCATGAAAAGAGACCTGATCAATACCGTTGAACAGGTAATGGAAAACAGAATGTCATAATTACAATGGGTAGAGGAGTATATCAAGGTGGACAATAGCGAACTAAAAAAAATTCAGGATCAGATTGATGCCTACCGAAATGGAGAGCTAACCGAAGAGCAGATTGATGATCTTTGGGTTGATCTCATTTCATATCCGGATCAAATGGAGTACCTGGTTAACTCTGTGAATCTGGAAAAGCTGGCATCTGATCAGAAGTCACCTGCAAACATTATTGCAGACAGCAAAACAGATTATTCCTGGCTCCGGACAATAGGGCGAGTGGCTGCCGTACTGCTGATGGTCACGGGTATCATATCCATGATCTATATGTTCAACTCGGACCGGTTTTTTGAGCCGTCTCCACTGGCTGAAATTGAACTCAACAGCTTTCGGTCATCTACAATACCTTCGGACGTTTTTGAGTATGAGCTGCAGCGGGCCATAAACATGGCATCGCTCGACAAACATGCCAAAGCTCTGGAAAAACTGGAAGATATCCATGGATTGAATTTGTCAGCGGAGCAGGAAATAAAATTGAAGCTCAGCAAAGGCTCCGTTCTCTACAACCATCACGAATATGCAAAAGCTTCGGAAGTATTCCGGTCGCTGCTGGATGAGTACGATGATTTGCACATTCTGACGGAAGAACAGATCCACTGGTTCCTGGGCAACGCCTATCTGCACATGGGTGTGGAGGAACAGGCGCTGGTTCATATCCGGATAACCTATGAGCTCAACGGTGCGTATCGCCGGCAAGCCGAGCGTTTTCTGAATTGAAAGTTATATACGGCCGTTTCTTGCACCGTTCTGAAGCGAAGCAAATCTGACAAGCAGCAAAGAGAATCAATAAGGTTTTTTATTCATCAACGAGTAGCCTGACATCCGCTACTTGATATCCAGTGCAATCTACAGGAAGGACACTTACCATGTCCTTCCTGTTTTTATATCTGCCATACTCATAAGGAAAATCAGTGCCTGGAATGGATGCCGGGAAGCCTGATCCAGGTGAGCAAGAGCGTCAGCAGTCCGATGGCAAAAAGAGCTATACCCGCAAGCCAGAAGTTGAATGACTTGACAACAGGATCGTTGCTTCCATAGATGACAAAAGACCCCCAATATGACGGGTTGCTGTTTGCACTGTTCATGTAGGCGATTTTTGCCTGCCTCATGGCTTCGCTTTTTTCCATTCCCTCATTGAGATTGGCATAAAACGAGACCGAAAGTTCGTAGGCGGATTGGTCGCGAATTGTCCAGAGATTCATGACCAGACTTTTTACACCGGCATAGTTGAATGCCCGGCTGAATCCGACGATACCACTCCCCTGAATATAATTGCCGGAGCCGGATTCACAGGAATTCAGCATAACCATCTCGTTGGAAAGATCCATGCCAAAAAGTTCATAGGCGTAAATGAGTCCGCTTTCGGCATTGCCCTCGGGGTTACTTTCCGGCCTCTCCGGACTCATATAGATTGGAGAGTAGAGCGGATCGGTTTCAAATACTTCGCTGTGAGAAGCCAGGTGGAGAATTCGGCTTTTGCCGGAGTAGTTCCTGAAGGCATTTTTGGTGCTTGTCTGTGAGTGGTGATAGACATTATTGGTAAGGCGGTCCAGGCGGTTTGAAATTTCGGTAACTTCCCGTTCAGCGAGCGGCAACGGGGGGAGGTTGCGACCTGTCATCAACCGGCTTTCCTGGCCCTCGAAATGGGAAATTCCGAATCCGAGAAAATCGAGGCTGTGGGCAGTTGCCGGAGTATGGTCGAATGCCGCCTCAAGATCCTTCAGGGAGTTGGCATAGGAAACCGATGCATGTTCTATCAAATAGGTTGCCTCTCCATAGCTGTAGTCGCCTGACACGCTGTTAAGTGGCAGTATTTCAAGCGGAATGTGGTAGAGAAATCCGTCCGGGATAACGTAGTAATTACTGTGTCTGTCATCAATATTCAGGACATCAATCACCTTGCTTCGGAACCATTCCAGCTCCTTCAGTCGTATACGGTCACCTGACAGGCTCTCCACCAGCTTGTCCACACGCTCGAGCTCCTGCTCTGAAAAGGGTATATGATGAATATCGAATGAACCGGAGGTGATGGTAGAGGCGTACAGATCATCTTCAAACAGACTGAAATAGAGAATGATGTCGGAGCGGCGCAGCTGCCGGCGGATTTTTGCGAAGTTGAACGGCTCCAGGTCAATGTGCTGGAGAACCTTTCTTCGAAGCATATTCTGTTGTGAGGTCGCTTCTACGAGTTGATTGTTGAGCTCATAGCGCCGTTGTCCTTCGGCATGGATCATTTCCGAGCGCAGCCGTTCGATGCGGTTGCGCAGGGCGTAGTCGTGGGTAAGCTCGCTTTCCGTAAGAATCGAGGACTTAAGCGCGGGATTGTTGAAAAAGGCGAAAGAGCTGAGATTTTTAACCTCGTCCATCCAGAAAAGGGCCTCTTCATGCCGGTTGTGCTCTGTGAGTTGTTTTATAAGTAAATTGAAAATTCCGGCATAGAACGAATCGAAAAACATGTGGCCCGACTGCAGGTCGGTAGTATGTCGAACTCGTTCGATTATTTTATTGGCACTCATTGAAAGCAAGTCAAGGGCTTTTTGAGTGTTGTTATTATGAATATGTTTTTTGGCCAGTAACTCGTTTAGTTTCTTTTGAGATCTAAACGAAAGTATTGACTGATCATGATCTAATAACTTATTAACATATCTAGTAGCACTTCCATGGTTGCCTATCAAGAAATGGATATCTGCTAATTTCAAATAAGAGTGTAAAATAATGATATCATCACCTTCTGATTTTCCCTCATCCAAAAACAATTGAACGGCTTCAATCGCTTTGTCAAATAACTCAAAGTCGTAGTACAAATGAAATAGGTCAGAATACCCAATTAAAATCAAATTTTTATTACCCGTTTCCCTGCCGATCGATATATATTTATTGATAGCCTCCAATGATGGCTCAAAAGCATGTTCAAATCGCCAATGATACCTCGAAAATGTTCGATAAATCCTAGCAAGAATGCTTAAATCTGAGATTTGATCGGTAATTGCCCGCATTTGTTTTATTTGACCCTTGGCGCTATTCCAATTTGACAGACTAGCATAGTAATTATATAAATTAATATAGCTCTGAGCACGGAAGTTGTCATCGTCATACCTATTAGCATGTGCAAGAGAACTGGATATGAGTTCTATATATTTTTCAAAATAGCCAAGATCATAGTATGCAATACCTAGGTTGTTCAAGATTGCGACCTGATACCTATAGTCATCAAATACGTCAAAATGATTGTAGACATACTCCAGTGTTTCCACAGCTCCTTGAATCTGGCCGATTTGAATTAGTATAGCTCCAAAGTCAAATCTAGCTATAACTTGATCTTTTAATGAGAGGTAATTGGAAAGAGGAAGGATGAGGTTTCTGTTAAGATCCAGGTCATATTGATAGTAACCACGAAAATATGATGAGAACGATATATACCGCAGTAGTCGAATGGACTGGTCAGACACGGGCAGTTCGGAGTAACGGGAAATGGATTGCGCCAACCGGTAAACCTGCTCCTCCTGCTGCAGCCGGTAGTGACCGTTGATCAGGATCAATAACTGCACGATATCTTCTGCACGAGATAGACTGAAATTATCCAGGCGCTGCTCGTACCAATCGTTCAGCTCCTGTCGTACATGGGTACTTGCCGTGTCCTGTTCGTAGATGGCGTCGAAATAGTAGAAATCCAGGGGCGTTGCGTCTCTTCTGTGCAGCGAGTAGGACTCATTGATATCACCGGACTGCAAAAAGTGAAGGTGAAAACGCTCCTTGTCGGTCAGTTCATCTCGATTCAGACTTGCCAGAAGGGAAGCACGATCCGGTTCCCCGGATTGATGTTCGTGAAGATAGATGAGTGCAAGGGTGGGCTTGTCGATGCACTCTACCAAGCGGCGGGGATATTCCTTTCTGGCAGAATGCCCTTCACCGGTTTGCTGGCCAACACATCTTGCAATACGGTAGGATCGGGGAAAGGCTTGCGGATCACCCAAGACCATATCCACAAACAGGGTGCGGGCGCGGGTATTGGATTGCAGTACCTGGTACAGGAGCCAGGCGGACTCTGACGAGTGGCTTTGCTCAAAATCGCTCGCGTAAAAAAGAAGCTGCTCTCTGATGGTGTTTTCCTGACCATCAGAGAGCTCGATTCCCTTGGCCGCGGACGCGACCAGCAAACTAAAAAAAAATATAAAAACGGTACGGGTCACACGGAAACCTCATACTGGGAGTCACATGAAACCCGAAAATAATAATATTAGTATGCAGTATCAATCAGGGCGGATTCGAATGACATCACCTCTACCACTTGAGGGGCCCTCATACTGCTCAATCATTTCATCCTGTGCCTGAAAATCTTGCGCATCAAATTTCATTTGGCCATCCGCCTCGTTGAGGTTGGGGGAGGTAATACCGGTGCAGGAGGTAAGAAGGAATGCAAATGTAATGGTTGCGAGGACAGAAACGTTCTTGAAGTTTTTCATGACGTAAGGGGTTTTTTGTATTGAAGTGATCAAGAGTAAATGATACCGCACAGGGGCGGTTTTGTTTTATGTCTTGCCAATAGGAGTACTCGGACCCCTATTTGTTACATTTTTTTTTAAAAAAGATGAGATAATTGCAAAATACTGGCTCCAAAGGCCTTAATTATTTCAATATTATGCCGATAATACAGAGTTTTCTTATTGTAAAAAGACAGATTAGAGTATTGTAACAATCAGGAAATGATTTATTTTTGTAGCGCCATATTCATTGTATATGAGTATCCCCTTCGTTCGTTGGGGATGATTCAGGTTTGTATCTGCGCCAATGCTGCGCTGACAGCGACGTTAAGCCACTGGTTTTTTTATTGTAAATTATAGGCATACAGAGCTTTGCAACAATCTTCTTCAGACTTTTCGCTCCTGATTGAGGCCATTCTGCGAGATGACAGAGTGACTGCCGACCAGCTAGCACCGGATCTATTGAACCGGGTGATTCTCTATTTACGCGTCAGAATGGATGCTCCGCAAAAAGTTGCTGAAGAGTGCGTGTATCAAGCGTTTTCTGTAGTTTTTGATAAAATTCGGGAGGATCGCATCAGCGACCACAAGTCGGTTTTCAAATACCTGATGACCGCCTCGCGAAATGAGTACCTGAGCTTCATCAAACGGGAAAAAAGAAATGATGATGACTCCGCCGATGAAATGGCGACGCTGCAGCAACCTCCCGATCAGCTGCAAACCCTTATTGATCAAGAGCGGCAGGAGAGGCTCGATCGATGCCTGAAAAAACTGCCGGATGAACACCGCCGCTTTATTCTCAGCTTTTTTTCGAGCCGGCCCGTCGACCTTTCCGCGATCGGCAAACGTTTTGGATTTTCTTACGCCAAAACCCGGACTCTGAAGACAAGAATCATGCAACAACTGCAGCAATGTGTTCAAAAATCAGACATTTAACAACTTTTTGCATTTCCATTGCGTATCTGACCGGAAAAAGTTATAATCACCGATAGCATCGAATATCAGCCGTTTATCCTTAAAATGCGGCATGGAGTTTGGATGCTGGTAACATGGTTAATTTTCCAATTGAGCTTTGAATCATATGTCAGAAGAACGTGAAACCGGTGTCGTGAAATGGTTCAACGGCGCCAAAGGGTATGGCTTTATCAGCCGGGAAAGCGGTGAAGACCTATTTGTTCATTTTAGTGAAATACAGGAAGAGGGCTACCGCGTATTGAACGAAGGTGACAAAGTTGAATTCACTGTTGCTGAAAGTGAAAAGGGCTTGCAGGCCAAAGAAGTAATCAAAGTCTGAGTAAAATATTCGGTGCGGAATACATTGCGTGTTCTGCACGTTTTTTGTTCAGCGTGGGCAGGTGCTCAATTGAGATTTTCTCGCTGAGTTTATGTAACTTCATGCAGTCATTGCATGCCGGTTTGACAGCCACTCTGTTCACAAAACCGGATATCAATGCATTCACTGGCTGTTTGCCTGCCTGTCAAAAGGATCGACGTTCTGATGGCGTTCTTCCTTTTTGGCCCATTTCCCATTACTGTTAACTTATGATGCTTGCTGTTGCTGGTCTTTTACTGGTTCTATTTCTCACATTATTGATTGCAAGAACACTGAGGTATACCAGGCATCACGGACAACAACAGCAGCATATCCCGTCACGGGTGGATATTGACGAAGCCGCCAAACGTCTTGGAAAAGCCATCCGATATCAAACGATTTCAACCCAGGATCAGGAAGATTTCAACGAGGATGCCTTCCTGCAAATGCACCACTTCCTGGAGAAATCGTTCCCACATCTCCATGCCACTCTGGATAAGGAGATTGTGAGCGGCTATAGCCTGCTATATACGTGGAAAGGAAAGAACCCCGAATTGAAGCCGGTCATGCTCACCAGCCACATCGATGTGGTTCCGGTAGAGCCCGGCACCGAAGATGACTGGCTGCATCCCCCGTTTGAGGGAAGAATCTCTGACGGGTATATCTGGGGGCGCGGAGCCATGGACGTGCAAGGTGGCGTCCTGGCAATTATGGAGGCGGTTGAAATACTCCTGGAAACGGGCTTTAGTCCAGAGAGAACCATCATCCTTGGGTTCGGTCACGACGAAGAGGTTGATGGCGACAAAGGCGCGTTTCAAATCGGCCGCCTGCTGGAAGAGAGGGGCACGCAACTGGAGTTCCTCCTGGACGAAGGTACTCCGATTGTTCATGACATCCTTCCGCAACTGGCTAGTCCGGTGGCTCTGGTGGCTGTCGCCGAGAAAGGGTATCTGAGCCTGGAGATTTCAACGACAGCCGAAGGCGGACACTCTTCGGTTCCCCAGGGACTCACCTCCATAGCCGTTCTGAGTGAAGCCATCCACAAACTTGAAAACAACCCCATTAAGGGTAAGGTAGACGGCCTGGTTAAACGGACCATGGAGGCGATCGGCCCCCAATTGCCCTTTCTCTTCCGGATGGTGATGGCAAATCTGTGGCTGTTCCGGGGTCTGGTTAAACGTGAACTGGCTCAAATGCCCGCGACCAAAGCCGCACTCGGCACCACCATTGCAACCACCATTTTTGAGTCCGGTGTCAAGGAGAATGTGCTGCCGACCCAGGCGCGTGCCATTGTCAACTTCCGAATCCATCCGAACGATACCATTGATAGCGTCATTGAGCATGTTACCCGAACTGTGAACGACCCCGGCATCACCATCACGCCACTACACGGGTCTATCAACCCGTCGCATGTTTCGGATGTGAAGAGCACCCCTTACCGAATGCTCGAAACAACCATCAGAGAGGTGTTTCCGGAAGTGGTTGTTGCACCCACATTGATGGTCGGCGCCACGGATGCCAGACATTACTCCAGGCTCACAAAGAATATCTACCGGTTTATTCCGCTGCGGGCGGATGAAAGCGATCTCGATCGCGTGCATGGAACAGACGAACGGATTTCCAAACACAATTATCATGAAATGATCTTTTTCTATACACGGTTACTTGAGAACGCTTCGTCGTGACAACCCGCAACATCGAACCTATTCCGGCATATGCGCGCACTGTATATTTTTCCCCATCCCGATGATGAATCCTTTGGCCCCGCTCCGGCAATGGCCGGTCAGCTCCGTTCGGGCCATGAGGTGTTCTTGCTGACATACACCCGTGGTGGTGCAACCAGGATCAGACATGACTACGGGTTGTCTGTGGATGAGATGGGAGCCGTAAGGCTGGATGAAATGAAGGCCGTGGAAAAAGTGCTTGGCCTCAGCGGTATGGAGGTCCTGGATCTGCCCGACAGTGGATTGAAACATATGAACCCCATCGAGCTGGAAGAGATCACCGAGCAGCACATCCGGAAGGTGAAACCGGATGTCGTAGTCAGTTATCCCGTACATGGTGTGAGCGGGTTTCAGGATCACCTCGTAACCCACGCTATAGTGAAACGCGTTTTCTGCAAGCTGCGGGACGAGTGGGAGGGGGCTCCGCGGCGCCTTGCTTTTTTTACACTGGCTGAAAGCGATAAAAAAGACCGGAAATTTCAGCTCAACACATCGTCACAGGATGAAATTGACTGCGCCACACCACTTTCGAAAAGTGATTTGGAGCTTGGCAAGCGGGCCCTGGACTGTTATAAAACCTACCAGGAAGTGATCAATGAGGTAGGGGTTATGGAAAGAATCGGAGACACCGTATTCTTTGAGTTTTTTCAAGAGTCGTTTCGCACCCATCTGAAAAGTCTGTTTGACAGACTGCCTTAGCGGCAATATTACAGTGGCTCAAGCATCCTCTTCCCGGCCCGGTTAAAAGCGCACCAGGTATGCTCTCGATCACTGGTCCCCGACGGCGTAGGTGAATTCAGTCGAAACGCTGCGGTGCATAACAATAGCAAACCCTGCCTGTGGCCGCTTTATTCGGGAAGCAATGCCGCAAGGGTTTCCCCATCATGGCGGGAGATCCCCACATACCAGGTCTCATTCCATTTCCAGGAGACCAGATCACGGTTTCTCATGGTGCTCACAAAATAATCGCCCCTGGTTACACAATGGGCAACCGCATCCGGATCACGGACCAGTCGCTGCTCCAGATCGGTTTCCGGAAGGGCAAACACATAGATGATATCATCCGGACCCATTTCGTAAACAAACAACGGAGTTCGAAGTTCGGGTACGAACTCGGTGTCCACAACACCGGCCAGTCTGGCTCCGTTAATCCGGGGAATGTCGATACGGTAGTTGAAATGCTCCGCCAGAAGGGACGACATTTCATCGGAAGGGAGAGGAGGGATGTCTGGCTGCAATGACATTCCACGCGTTGTTTCGTAGTGATGATACGCCATCCACTCCACACTTGGGCGGTCATGCTCTGCCATCACCTGCTCTGAAGAGGTTCCGTTGAGTAACAGAAACAGATACAGCAGGATTGAAAGCAGTACCGATGCCGCCACAGCGATAGCAGCAATACGCCTGATGTCGGGGGTTCTTCGAATTGAAAAAGGTACGAACAGACCATCATCAGAAAACAAACGCTCTTGCCCGGCAAGATGTGTAATGGTGGATGATATTTTCTTCCTCAGCGCAGGGGGAGCGGAATGATACCGGCCATGTCGCTTCACAAGCTTTTTTATAAGCTGCTCCTCTTCAAAATACCGGCGTACATCCTCGTCAGTTTCCAGGAAATCAAAAAAGAACTTTTTTTCTTCTTCAGAGGCTTCGTCGTCCACGACCGGCGTCACCAGTTCAAAAGCTCTAATCTTTTTCTGTTCGTGTGACATTTTTCGTGGAAAATATGCTATGTTTGAGACGTTTTACCGACATACATGCCGGACAGGGAAGGCCTATTATTCGTTTCCATTTTAAACGGAATTTCCAGGTTCAGCGTTCTTGTGCTCAAAATCATGTGAATCTCGCAATAATTCCCGTATGCGCCATTTTTCTACGTCACTTTTTCTCTGCACTCTGACCTTTTTTTTGATGGATCCCGCCGATGCCGATGCCCAGGTGGTTAATGTGGAGCGCCATCGGGTTCAGGCCGATACGTTTAATGTCTGGACAGGCGGACTCGGTTTCGGACTCAGTGTTTCCAAAAGCGCCAATCAGGTAGTTCGGTTAAACACTACATCAGATCTGACCTATGTGGCAAAAAAACACGATTTTCTTTTTATTGCCCGGAATAATTTTCTCAGAGTGGAAGGCGAAAATGTAATGAACGACGGCTATGCCCACCTGAGAGCCGTTCTTTTCCGTGATAATACCCTGGCCCCGGAGGTTTTTCTTCAGGCCCAGTACAATCTCGACTGGGGACTGGCCCGGCGAACGCTTGCCGGTAGCAACGTGCGCATCAGACTCCATGAAACCGATTCTTTTTCCGCATTTGTAAGTACCGGCCTGATGTTCGAAAATGAAATATGGAAGGATGAGGATGAGGACCTCCGGGACGTCCGGAATTTGTTGAAGTCAACCACCAGTTTCAACCTGCGGGGACGCCTCACGGATTCGGTGGATCTGGCAGCGATCAGCTATTACCAGGCGCGGCCCGACCGGTTTTTCAAGCCCCGGTTTACCTCCGACTGGCAAGTGCGTTTCCGGATATCCGAAAATCTGCGGTTTGCCCTGCAGTTTGTCAGTACCTTTGATTCCGACCCGCCACTGAACTCCACAGAATTCATATACAATATCAACAACATCCTGGAAGTTAGATTCTGATGCAGAACCGTGCCGTGGTATCCGTCCGGAAACATCGTTTTTTTCTATCTTTCATGCTTTGTGCAAACTACGATATTCCCGTCGTCACATGCTGATCTGCCGGCCATTACGTTCTAACGAAAAACCGAAATGTATCTCTTGATGAAGCCCATAAAAATTATCGCAGTCATGATACCGCTGCTTTTGGTATCCTGCAACTCGGGAGGCGAATCCACCCTGACCGGAGCCGGTTCGCCGGAACACGAATTCTGGGTGACGCTGGAAGAGGCCCAGGAGCGGGCCTATGACGAAGGGCAGCACATGCTGCTGGATATCTACACCGAATGGTGTGGCTTCTGCCGCCGCATGAACGCCGAAACCTATGCTGACGAAGGGGTACAGGAGCTGCTGGACCGATATTTTATTGCGACCCGAATAAATGCGGAATCCAGTCAGTCCGTTACATTCCTGGGCCGTTCGTACACGATGGAGGAGCTGGCGCTTCAGTTTGGCGTCGCCTCCTATCCAACCACGGTCTTCCTCACACCAAACGGAGAACCGCTTGCCGCACAGGCCGGTTTTTTTGAAGCCCCGCACTTTCGACAAATGCTGGGTTATGTCGGTACAGGAAGCTATCAGGAAGTCACATTCGAAGAATATTCAAACACTCAATAGGCAGCACCAGGCTGTTGTCATGCCCGAATTCCCATCATGAATCCGATCCAATTTCGTTTTTTAACTCTGATTTTCGCCATCCTGCTGATTTCGGGACCGGCAGCGCAAGACTCATTCGCCCAGCTCAGGGGCAGCTCCGAGATGGTGGATGTGGATACCTACCTCTCTGTGGATGTCGTTCCTGCAGGCTCTTCGTTTCGTGCCGCCGTTGTTCTTGACATCGCCGACGGATGGCATGTGAACGCGCACAGACCGACACTCGACTATCTGATCGGTACGGAAGTGACCATGGAGACCATCAGCGGCTTTATTATCTCCGATCAGCACTACCCCGAGCCGGAACGTTACGAATTCGCGTTTGCCGACGATGAAGAGCTGCTGGTGTACAGCGGCCGTGCTACCGTATTTCTGGATATTCGGGCATCTTCACAGCTGGATCCGGGGCTTTATTCGCTGGAGGGAAGCGCACGGGTTCAGGCGTGCGACGATCAGAACTGCCTGGCTCCATCCAACATTCCCGTTCGTTTTGAATTTGAGGTTGGGGGCGAAGAGGCCGTGGCAAACGCAATCAACGCAGAAATTTTTGAGGACTATGACGCGGCGGCCTCGTACTCCGATGTCTCTCTGCAACCGGCCTCACCCAACGAAATAGAAGCCCTGTTTGACGAGCGTAGCATTGTTTTCGCCTTTCTCGCCCTGTTTCTGATCGGCCTGGCCCTGAATCTCACTCCCTGTGTCTACCCCATGCTATCGGTCACCGTTTCGTTGTTCGGTGGGCAGAACGACCCCAACTTGCTTCGGGTATTTTCGAAAGCGGTGGTCTATGTTCTTGGCATCGCCACCATGTACAGTGTGCTTGGCGTGCTGGCCTCCTTTAGCGGCGAGCTGTTCGGATCATGGCTTCAGCACCCGTGGGTGTTAGGCGGAATCGGGGTCCTGCTTTTTGCACTGGCCCTCAGTATGTTCGGTCTCTATGAAATCCAGATACCGTACTGGCTCTCCTCACGCATAGGCACCGGATCCTCCACCGGCTTTGTCGGTACCTATTTTTCCGGCCTGGTGGTCGGAATATTCGCCGCTCCATGCATTGGTCCGCCGATCATTGCCCTGCTTGCTTTTATCGGAGCCCAGGGCGACCCGGTGTTTGGATTCTGGTCCTTTTTTATCCTCTCCATGGGACTCGGGCTGCCATATTTGATTCTCGGTACCTTTTCCGGGCTGCTGCCCAAGCTGCCAAAATCCGGTATGTGGATGATCTGGGTCAAGAAAGTGTTCGGGGTGGTTCTGGTTGCCCTGGCGCTGTTTTACCTGGCCATGCCCTTTTTCTCGGTGAGCGAAGCCTACTGGGTGATTCCGCTGAGTCTGATTGCCGGTGGCCTCTATCTTGGCTTCCTGGAGTCTTCCGGAAAGGGGACGCCGGTTTTTTCAAAAATAAAGATGGCAACGGGTACACTGGCCATCGCTTTGGGTGTGTTGTTCCTGATTAACCTGCAGAAGGAGGGGATGGAGTGGGAGCCATATCAGCAGGCCAGACTTGCCGAAGCGGAAGCGCGGAGCCAGCCGGTGGTACTGGATTTCTACGCCGACTGGTGCATCCCCTGTCTGGAACTGGAACGCATTACTTTTACCGACGCCAGGGTGATTTCTGGCACCGAGCATATGATGCGCCTTAAAGTGGATCTGACACATTTTGATTCGCCCGAATCGGAAGAGATCCGGCGCCGCTTTAACGTAGCGGGGGTTCCAACGGTGATTTTTCTGGATGAAGACGGCAATGAGGTGACCGATGCGCGTGTCGTCGGCTTTGTGGGCCCGGACGAGTTCTTGAACCGAATCAGTAAACTGGATGGATAACGCCCAGGCTCTGTCACGGTGATTGCTTCAGGTCGCTCAGATTAAAACGCGACCAGGGTTGTATCGAAGGGGGATGAGCTTCAAAATGGAGCAGGTCATCACGGGTCGGGTGCCGAAACGAGATCCGGCGGCAGAACAGTGCCGGATTCGTTGACGAGGAGGGAGGCGCCCCGTATTTCCGGTCGCCGTGCAGCGGCATTCCTTCGGCCGACAACTGTGCCCGTATCTGGTGAAACCGCCCGGTTTTGAGGTGCACGGATATCAGGGTGAGGTTTCCAACGGTTTGGATCGGCCGTAAATCGAGCACCGATTTCTGCCCCTTTCCCTCATGCTGCGAAGAAACCATCGCTTTTTTCCGGTTCCGGTCCTTTTCCAGATAATGCACCAGCTCTCTCTGTTTCACTTGTGCCGAACAGACCACAGCCAGGTAGTGTTTCTGAGGCTGGTGACTTCTGATCTGTTCGGAAAGCCGCGCCGCCGCCTTGGACGTTTTCGCCAGAACCATCACCCCGCCGGTGCCGCGGTCCAGCCGCTGTACCAGCGCCAGAAAAACATTTCCCGGTTTTTGATATTTTTCCTTCAGATGGATTTTCAGAATATTTTGCAGATCGGGATCCCGGGTCTGATCACTCTGCGACAGGAGTCCGGCCGGCTTATTGACAACAAGCAGGTGATTATCCTCAAACAGCACCTTGATTTTCCCGTACGGAGAATCGGGATGGAGTTGAGCGGCACAAGATCCGCCGGTTTCATTATTAGTAATATCATCCATAATCATCGGTTGCGGGCTCTGAAATTTGCCATACAAGATACACGATCATCACTAAATGAGTATAACAAACATAACACTACGAAAAGCACGAGTAACTCCTTGCCTGGCGGCAATCCGTTTTCCTGAAATCCGGAATCGTGATATACGATATGGGGCAACTCACGAAACCAGCCATTTTGAACGGATCTGCAGATGACAGAGGGGCTTAACAACAAACTGGGCAATCTGCCACCGCAACCGGGCGTCTATCTGTTCAAGGATGACCGTAACGATGTGATATACGTTGGCAAGGCCAAACGGTTGAATGCCAGGGTCAGGTCCTATTTTCAAAGCGGTGCCGATCAGAACGGCAAGGTACGGGCATTGGTACGCAAAATCGTGGATCTGGAGGTGATCGTAACCGATTCGGAAGCGGAGGCCCTGATCCTGGAAAATACGCTGATCAAAAAACACCAGCCCCGATACAATATTCTGTACCGTGACGACAAGAGTTATCCGTACATCTGTGTAACCAACGAAGATCGTCCGCGTGTGTTTCCGACACGGAGCATCATCCGAAACGGCAGCCGCTATTATGGTCCGTATGGCCATGTTGGCAAGATGAAACAGATGCTCGAGACTATCAGGAAAGCATTCGGACTCTGTACGTGTGCCTGTACTTCCAGAACTGTCGACCAAAGCCGGGGGCTGCCCGGATGGGGAAAGTGCTTTGAAGATTATTTTGAAAACTGCTCGCAGGAGATCCCGGAGGAGGAGTACCGGCATAAACTGGTGCAGGTGGAGCGACTGCTGAACGGACGAACCCGGGAGCTTATCCGTGATCTGAGGCAGGAGATGGAGGAGTATTCCGATAATCTGGTGTTTGAAAAAGCCGCGGTTCTGCGTGACGGAATCCTCGCACTGGAGAAATACAGTGAGAAGATGAAAATGGTATCCAGCGATGCCGCCGATCGTGATATCTTCGCGCTAGAGGCCGATATCGATGAAAATATCGCGTGCGGCGTGCTGTTCCAGGTGCGCGAGGGCAAACTGATCGGTAAATATCACCGCTATCTGAAGAACATCGAGGGTAGAACCACCGGAGAGTTGATGCAGTCGTTCATGGAGGATTATTACACGAGCGATTTGAGTACGGCAGTGCCGGATGAGGTTTGCTGCAGGTATCCCGCAGACAATGATGAACCACTGTTCGAGTATCTTTGGCAGGTGAAGGGGCGGAAAGTCCCGATCATCACCCCTCAGCGCGGGGAGAAGGCACAAATGGTCCAGATGGCCGGCTCCAATGCCCGGCTGCTGCTCAAGGAGTGGCTGATTGAGAAAATGAAAGCTGACCAGGGGCGAATTCCGCATTCGATCAAGGCGCTGGAAAGGGATCTCCGCCTTCCCGTAATGCCACGACGAATCGAATGTTTTGACATATCCAATTTCCAGGGGGCCTTTACCGTGGCTTCCATGGTCTGTTTTGTGGATGGACAACCCCGGAAAAGCGAGTACAAACGCTATCACATCAAGAGTGTCAGTGGTCCGGATGACTTTGCCTCCATGCGCGAGGTCATTTTCAGACGATACAGCCGCCTGCGTGCAGAAGGGCGGCAAATCCCGGATCTGGTGGTTATTGACGGAGGCAAGGGACAGCTTTCCAGCGCGCTGGGCGCTATTCGGGAAGCGGGAATGGAGGGGGAACTCCAGGTGATCGGTTTGGCCAAACGACTGGAGGAGGTCTTCTTCCCCGGTTCATCCGCTCCGGTCATGATTCCCAAAGCGTCGTCCAGTCTCAAGCTGCTTCAACGGGTCAGGGACGAGGCGCACCGGTTTGCCATCACATTTCATCGGGATGTGCGCAGTAAAAAAACCTTTCGCTCACAACTGCAAGACATTCCCGGAATCGGGGTCAAAACTACGGAAAAGCTGCTGCGTGAATTCGGCTCGGTGAAAGAGATCATGGAGCAGGATAAAAGCCGGATTGCGGAAGTGGCCGGAAGCAGGGCTGCCGAAGCTATCTCGAACTATTTTCACGGTCAATCGTAAAAAGGTTGAAAGTCGCATAGGTATAGTAACCAAACAGCCTGTAGTACAGTATAGATAAAAAAGGGCTGGGCGAAAAGTTGCGAAATGATTCAAATAGCATTATTGTTGATGATAATGCGACCCGTTAAACATTCAACAAAACTCTATCCAGGCCTATTGCATATAAGTTACCGTTCTTAAACAAAGGACACTTTCTTTGTCGGACAATAACACCAAAAAACTTAGCGTTTAAAGGTCTATATGATGTCGCATAAATCACATACCCCACTGCATCAGGTTGATGACCACGAACTGGTTCAACGTTATCGGAAAAATAACGACCAGGAGGCGTTCAAGCAGCTGCTCGAACGGCATCAATCCAAAATTTACTCCTATATCTACAGTATGGTGGGTAATGCAGAGACAGCCAATGACATTTTTCAGGAGACATTTACCAAGGTCATAACCAAGATGGATGAGACCTATAATGAGCAGGGTAAATGGATTGCCTGGGTCATGCGAATCGCGCACAATGCGACCATAGACTATCTCCGTAAAAAGAAGCGTTTTGTGGATGTGAATTCGCAAAACGATCCGGACTATGACTTTTACGACCGGCTTACGGATGAAACACTGGATGACGCACAGGAGGTCATCGAAAAGGGGGAAGCCAAAAGCAGTTTGATGAAACACATATCCCGTCTGCCCAAAGAACAGCGGGAGGTGGTCATGCTGCGCCACTACTACGAAATGTCCTTCAAGGAGATTGCAGAGCTGACCAACGTCTCTATCAACACCGCTTTGGGCAGAATGAGATATGCTTTGATTAATCTTCGAAAAATGTTTGACAAAGAACATGGAAAAGAAACCAAACATGTCGAGCGTCGATGAACTTTGCGTAAAGTATGTTTTCGATGAGCTTGATCCCTCCGAAATCACGCTGGTTGAGCATGCAATGCTCGAGGATCAAAATCTGCTGATAGAGGTAGAGAGCCTCAAAAGTACCTGGAAAAAACTGAAAAAAATTCCGGAACTGGATCCGCCGGAGAATATATCGGCGGCGATCATGGAACAGGCTCATGAGCACGCCCGTCAGCAGCAACTGTTTGGAAAAAACTGGAGCAACCCCGGATTAATGGCAACTGCCGCAGTTGTCCTTTTCAGCCTTATTATTTCAACAGCCTACCTTCTGCCGGGGGATGAAGCGGCGGGAGAAACGGCTGCTGCAGAAAATTCGGCTCATTCCGTAACAACCGCCGGTCAGGTTCCATCCCTGTTCGGTTCCCAGGACAGTCCTCTGATATCGTGGGAAAACCGGGCAAATATCATTTTCGTTGAATCACCCGGGAACGGCGGTCACCAAATCAGTGCAGACTCCTTATCAGGGCGGCTTCATGGCATCGATCAAAGAGGAATGGATCAGTTGATCATGACGCAACCCGTTCAGGGAATTCAACTTACCGGGACAGACTTTTGAGGCTCTTCGACCTGGTAAAGCAGAATTGAAAGTCTGTGAAAGCTGATGGAAATCCTCTCTTTCGGACTGCTACCTTTCCGATATTATCCTTACCTTTACGAATTAAAGTACCCCGGTTGCTCCGCTTTTTTTCCGCGGCCGGCCATGGATTAATCTCACATATTATATGGGAAAAGTTATCTCTGTCGCAAATCAGAAAGGTGGCGTTGGAAAAACTACAACGGCAATCAACCTTGCGGCCAGTCTAGCAGCAATTGAACACCCTACATTGCTCATTGATATCGATCCGCAAAGCAATTCCACAAGCGGTACCGGTTTCGAATACAAGGCCATCGAACACTCGATATATCAGGTTCTTGTTGAGGGGTTCAGCGCCGATGAAGCCGTCAAAAGCACAGAGATGCCGTATCTGGATGTGATACCGTCCCATATCAACCTGGTCGGCGCAGAGATAGAAATGGTGGACAGGCCCAACCGTGAGAAGATTCTGCGATCGGCCATTGAGGGGCTCAGAAGCAAATACGATTTCATTATCATCGACTGCCCGCCTTCACTCGGCCTCCTGACCATCAATGCCCTTACAGCCTCCGATTCGGTATTGATTCCGGTACAATGCGAGTACTTTGCCCTCGAAGGGCTGGGGCAGCTTCTCAACACCATAAAAATTGTCCGGCAACACCTGAATACCGATCTGGATATCGAAGGCGTTGTGCTAACCATGTATGATACCCGAACGCGCCTGTCAAACCAGGTTGCGGATGAAGTTAAGCGCTATTTTGACAATCGGGTGTTCGAGACCGTCATCTCCCGCAACATCCGCCTTGCCGAAGCGCCAAGTTTTGGCAAGCCGGTGCTTCTCTACGATTCGGTATCCATGGGCTCCAGGAACTACCTCGCACTGGCACGTGAAATTGTGACCCGCAACAAAAAACTCTTCAAAAAAAGCCCGGTTTTTTCAACCAGCAGCAAGCAGGTATCATAGCAAACGGTAACGCATCTCCATCATGAAAAAAAAAGTATTGGGCAGAGGTCTTGGCGCATTTTTTCCGGAACACGAGCTGACAGGTTCGGAGGAAAAGAATGATGCGCGTACAGCGCCCAATGACGAACAGGCTATCAGGCAGGTTAATATTACCCTGACCATACCCGTTACGGATATTCGCCCCAATCCGCATCAGCCCAGAGAGGATTTTGACGAGATCAAGCTTCAGGAGCTCTCCGACTCCATCCGGATGCACGGACTCATTCAGCCTATTACCGTTCGTTTTATCGGCAGCGGCAAGTACGAGCTGATCAGTGGTGAGCGTCGCCTTCGGGCCACGAAAATGGCCGGCATCCCCAATATCCCCGCCTATATCCGGGAAGTGGATGATGATGATATCGTAGCGTTCGCCCTGATAGAAAATGTTCAGCGGGAACAGCTGAACCCCATTGAAGTGGCGCTGGGATACAAACGGCTGCTGGAAGAGTGCAATTTTACCCAGGATCAGGTTGCAAAAAAACTGGGAAAGAACCGCTCCACAGTAACCAATATACTGCGCCTGCTGAACCTGCGGGCCCCGATTCAATCTGCGCTCAAGACCAATGCCATATCCACGGGACACGCCCGGGCGCTTATTACGGTTGAGGAACCCCGGGTGCAGGACAAGCTGCTGGATAAAGCCATCAAAGAAGACTGGTCGGTTCGCCAGATTGAAGATGCCGTCAGAAAACTGGACCGAAAGAAAAAGCCCAGGAACACCCTGCTTCAGGAAAAAGACCAGAAGGATGTGCATCTTATGGAGCTGTCCAACCGTTTGAGAAATAAATTCAGCACCAGGGTCAGTATCAGGAAAAAGAACAAAGGCGGGGAAATCCGGTTTGAATACTACTCGGATGAAGATCTTGAACGTATCATTTCCATTCTGGAAGAATCCGAAAAATAGCTCCGTACGGGAATCAGCCGGCAGTATGCCTGTGTTTCTTGTGCTTGGCCTGGCCGTTTTTCTTACTGTTCTCCCGGTACTTTCGTGCGCCGAACCCCCGATTGCCTTTGAAATGCGAAATGTCGGCAGCAGTGAACGGATTCTATTAACGGCCGAATTCAGTGATGAAGTCACGTTTCAGCGGAGAATCGGCTATCAGGCCGCCGGCAGCATAAAACTGACCGCGTCATTGCGTGAAGAGCCGATTGATACCGTTCCGAACCCTTCATCTGTTCTACGAAAATCGATGATATTGCCGGGATGGGGCCAGATCACCAATGACCAAACCTGGAAGGTTCCGGTGATCTACGGCCTGTTTGCAGGTCTCACGTATTACAGTATTTCGATGAACCAAAACTACAGGGATTACCGTGCGGCATATTACAACAGCCAATATCCGGACGGTGATCAGCGTTTTGGTCCGACACCCGCTTCCATTGACCCTAACACCAATCCACAGTCGCTTCGCTTTTCCAGAAACGCATACCGCAACCGCCGCGATCTCACCCTCATTGGAATCGCCCTTGCATACGGCCTCAACCTGGTCGATGCCTATGTCTTTGCACACATGCGGGATTTTGATGTAAGTGATGATCTCAGCGCAAATATATATATTGTACCACCTTCAATGGACCGCTCGTCGCAAAACGCGAAGGCATTTCAATCTGCCTTCAAGGAACCGTCAGGCTTTCAGGTGACCTTGCGATTGTCACTGCCGTAATAAATTCGCTATCAATAATCCTTATCAGGAAATACACATATGGGAAACAAGAAAAAACGCATTCAGGGAAGATATGACGCCCGTTTTGAGAAAGACGTATGGAGCGTGTTCAAGGTTATGGGCGAATTCGTGGACGGCTACGAGAAGATGTCGCATGTAGGTCCGTCGGTCTCTTTTTTCGGCTCAGCCCGTCTGCCCGAAACCCACAAATACTATCATATGGCCGTTGAAACGGCGCGCAAACTATCTGAAACAGGCTTTGGCATCATAACCGGCGGTGGTCCGGGCATCATGGAAGCCGGCAACCGAGGGGCGGATCAGGCCGGAGGAACATCGGTCGGCCTGTGCATAACGCTTCCGGAAGAGGAACAGGGAAACAAGTACCTGAAGAAACATTACAAAATTGACTTCAACTACTTCTTCGCCCGCAAGGTGATGTTCGTAAAGTATGCGCAAGGCTTTGTCGTCTTTCCAGGCGGACTGGGTACGCTGGATGAGTTTTTTGAAGCCATGACCCTTATTCAGACCCGGAAGGTGCATCAGTTTCCCATTGTTCTGATGGGCAGCGACTTCTGGAAAGGCCTCATTGACTGGATGCAGGATACCATGGTCGCGCAAGGAACCATCAGCCCGGCCGATATGGAACTCTTTCATATTACCGACGACCCGGACGACGCCACTTCGGTTATCTATGATTTCTATCAGAATAATCAATTGCGCCCCAATTTTTAATAGGCACACTTGCAGAGTGCAGGACTCGATCTGCGTTTTTTTTTTAGCAAAAAAGTGATAATATATTAAATTGTGCACCCTGACATAGTACGAAAGTGTATTCTTCCAACGTTTTTTGATCCAGGAAGAACGGAACCCTGACTTGCAAACAAAAATAAATACGTAGCCCATGAAAGCCGTAAAGAGCGCTTTAGCAGTTATAACTGCCATTCTGATTTCCTTTTCTTTTGCCGGTGACGCGGAATCCCAAAGCAGAGAAGACGCCATCAATAGTTTCAATGAAGGCTTCTCTCTTTTCAATGAGCAGGGAGATTTACTTGCGGCCATCGACAAATTCAAGGAAACTATAGAAATCGCTGAACAGGTTGGACCTGAGGCAAACAACATCCGTGAACGTGCCGAGGGCCAAATTCCTCGTCTTGCATTCATGCATGCAGCACAGCTGGTCAGGGAGCGTCAACTGGAAGAGGCCATCGGAGCATTTGAAAATGCCATCGAACTTGCCGGAGAATTTAATGATGACCAGATCGCCAGTCGTGCACGCGGCAATCTGCCTGCGCTCTATTTGAATCTGGGCAATCAGCATTTTCGAAATGAAGAAAACGAAAGAGCTCTTGAAAAGTATAATCAGGCCATTGAGCTAAACCCTTCGTATGTGAGTGCCTACTATCAGAGAGGGCTTGTGTTCCGGCGGATGGGACAGCTGGAGAATGCGATTGAAAACTTCGATATATCCATAGAGTTGGCCGATGAAGCCGGTGACCAGGAGAATGTGGAGCGTGGCCAAAGAGCGGTGCGGGATTACCTGGTTTACCGTGCATCAGAGCAGATTGAGAACGAGAATTTTAACCGTGCCCTTGATCTTCTGAACCGAGCCGCAGGCTACGGAGAGAGCGCCAGTTTGCACTATCGTTTTGCCGAGACATACAACTTCCTGGAGAGGCACAACGATGCTCTTTCAAGTGCGCAGCGTGCTCTGGAACTGGAGGATGGCAGCCGCGCCGATATGGCCAGAATCTATTTTGAAGTTGGTGTCGCCCAAAAGGGTCTTGAAAACGAGTCGGCTGCCTGTGAGGCCTTCAGAAATGCATTGTTCGGCGAGTTTCAGGCTCCCGCAGAGCACCAAATTGAACACGAGCTGAATTGCAATTGATGCAAGTGTAGCCGGTTTCTGCGAAATAAATTGGCTACACGACTCACTTCATTCAGGCTCGATTTACTCCCGACGTCGTATTTTCCTTTGTCGCTGAATACAGGTAAAGGTGATGTCGTCTGCCAGCCTTTGGTCTCCAATAAACTCCTCCAGTGCGACATGGATTTTGTGTCGAATGGTTGATGCGTTCAGCGAACCGTACAGCTCAAACAGTTTGATGAGCCGGTAATCATCATACTGTTCATTTTGATGGTTGCGCGACTCGGTCAGGCCGTCGGTATAAAACAGCAGATGGTCGCCCGGATCCAGTACAAGGGATATCTCCTGCAACTGTTTTCGGAATATGGTGGTACTGGCCATCCCAAGTGCCAGGCCCTGAGAACGCAGTTCGCTTACGGCATCCCGGGAGGCATCGTAAAACAGGGGGGGATTGTGACCTGCGCGGCACATTTTCACAGGGGATCCGTCAGAGGGAAACAGGGCCGCACAGGCGGTGACAAAGGTTTTGTCTTTTTTCCCCGATTTGATGTAGTCGTTCAGATGGATAAACAGTTCGCTTGGATCAGGATCCAGTTTTTCAATAATCAGATGCACCAGAGCCTGAATCCGAACCATATATAGCGCAGCCGACAGCCCTTTGCCGGAGACATCTGCGATAATATAATAGGTGCCGCGTTCCGTTCGGATAACATCCACATAGTCTCCGCCCACTTCGCTTGCGGTACTTGCAAAAGAGGCGAATTCAATGTCTTCGTAGCGGAAATTGGAGCCCGGCAACAGACTGATCTGGATATCACGGGCCAGATCGATCTCTCTTTTGACATCCGACTTTTCCAACAGCTCCAGCAGCAGCAAAAGAACCAGTGCCAGAAAGGAGAGCGGAAGCATCAGCGTGGCGATTAACCCCGAAGAGAGCATGTACAGCGCCAGGCCGCCAATCGAAAAACCGAAAGCGAGCCTGCGGGCAGGAGTCAGCCTCGAAATCAGGGAGCCGATCAGTTTGAACACCTGGACGGGACGCTGTTTCTCTTTTTTACTTCGGTCGATACCTACCGCGTCATAGTAAAGCTCCATCAGTCGCTGCGAGTCGGCCTGAAACTCTTTTCCCAGCCGCTCGGCCGTCATGCCGCGCGTATATTCGCGATAAAAAGTCCGGGTTCTGTTGAATGAACGCCGGGTTTCGTTGTCCAGACTCATATACTCATTTTCAAGCCGGGAAGATCACGCCCGGCTGATTTTCTGGTGAAATGTTCACCTTTTGCCTTGCCCATGGTATTCGAATGATAATTAAAAAAGTTGTATCAAAATTCGTTTATTTTAGGGCTCGTTACGACCGACAACCTCATCACCCGTCAGAACGGGCCGATCTATCCCTTATGTCAGATACCCTTTTTCTTATCGACGGCACCGCCCTTGCCTACCGTTCCTATTTTGCCATGATCAACAGCAATCTTCGGAATGCCGAGGGTGTGCCGACCGGGGCAATATACGGATTTGCCAACGCCCTGGTTAACCTGCTGGAGAAAGAACAGCCTACGTACCTCGCGGTGGCATGGGACACGCACGCCCCCACCTTTCGCCATGAAATGGATGAAAACTATAAAGCCAACCGGCCGCCGCAACCGGAGGATCTTAGAACAGCCATTCCCCTGATAAAGGAAATGGTCGCCCATTTTGGCTTTAATAATGTGGAGAAGGACGGGTATGAGGCCGATGACCTTATCGGTACACTCGCCCTCGAAGCCCGGAAGGAGCGGGTTATGGTGTATATGGTGACCCCGGACAAGGACTTCATGCAGCTGATAGGAGATAATATCTACATGTACAAGCCTCTGAACAAGGGCGACGGATTTGATATTATCGACCGGGAAGGGGTGAGAAAGTATTTCGGGGTTGGACCCGAAGCGGTTGTGGATGTGCTGGCGCTTATCGGAGATACATCCGACAATATTCCCGGAGTTCCGGGCATCGGGAAAAAGGGAGCGGCCAAAATCATACAGGAGTTCGGAAGCCTGGAAAAGGCGATTGAGGCGGCTCCGGATATGAAGAGCAAGCGTGCCAGAGAGGGGCTGATGCAGAACCGGGAGCAGGCCCTGAAGTCCCGGGAGATGATCGTCATCAACACCAGTGTGCCCGAGACCATTTCCTGGAAAGAGCTGCGGTGGGATGGTGTGAAAGGAGAATCGCTGATCGATTTCTTCAAACATATGCAGTTCCGCAGCCTGGCCCGGAAAATCGCTGCGGCGGAAAGCGGTATGCTGGAGACCATCCGAAAAAATATCGATACGACCGGGCAGGGATCCCTGTTCGGAGAAGAGGGCGGGCAGGCAGAACCGGAGACCGCGGAGACGGCCTGGACCACCTATGACGAAGAGAACGTCCGGTACCACACCGTCAACAGCGAGGCAGCCCTGAGCGAAATGACGGAACGTCTGGCACAGTCCGATGTCTGGAGTTTTGATACCGAAACCACATCAACCGATCCCCGAGTGGCAGACCTGCTGGGAATCGCCTTTTCCTGCCGGGAAGGGGAGGCGTGGTATGTTGCGGCCCAAGCCTTTGAGCCGAAACAGCTCATCACGGCACTGCAGCCTTTGTTCGGCAATCCAGGTGCGCTGAAGGTCGCGCATCATTTTAAATACGATTACCGTGTGTTGAACCGGTACGGTATTATGGTGGAGGGGCCGCTGTTCGATACCATGCTGGCGGCCTATTTGCTGGATGCCGGTCAGAAAATGGACATGGATTCGCTGGCCCGGAGCTATCTCGGCTACGATCCGATTCCCATTGAGGCCATCATCGGAGAGAAGGGGAAAAACCAGAAGTCCATGCAGGACGCTCCTCTGGAAAAGGTAGCTCCCTACGCCTGCGAGGATGCCGACATCACCCTGAGATTGCATACCGTGTTTGAAGAAAAAATCAGGGAGCGTAATTTGCAGTCACTGGCCACGGAGATGGAGTTTCCACTGGCACGGGTTCTCGGCGATATGGAGCTGGCCGGGGTGAAACTGGACCTCGGTCTGCTCAAGGAGTTTTCCCGGGAGCTGGACCGTGATATCCTGGGGGTCAGGGACACCATATATGAACTGGCGGGTGAGGAGTTCAATATCAACTCCACACAGCAGCTTGGGGTAATTTTGTTTGAAAAACTGGGACTTCCATCCCGAAAGAAAACCGCCACGGGCAAGTACGCTACCTCCGAACAGGTCCTTTCTACACTGGCACCGGAATTTGATATCGCAGAAAAAATTCTGGAATACCGGGGTCTGAGCAAACTCAAATCCACCTATGTTGACGCCCTGCCCAAGCTGGTCAATCCCGAGACCGGCCGCATCCACACTACCTTCAACCAGCATGTGACGGCTACCGGGCGACTTTCATCCACCAACCCGAATCTGCAGAATATTCCGGTGCGCACCGAACGGGGCAGAGGCATCCGAAAAGCTTTTGTCGCCGAAGAGGGGTATCGGATTCTGGCGGTCGACTATTCCCAGGTGGAGCTTCGCATTATCGCGTCCATGGCGGGCGACGAGGCGATGATCCGGGCATTCCGGGAGGATGAAGACATCCACGCGAGAACCGCTGCCGAGATATTCGGACTCGATTCGCTCACTGATGTGGGACGGGAGGAGCGCAGAAAGGCCAAGGAGGTCAATTTCGGCATCCCCTACGGAGTGAGCGCCTTTGGACTTGCACAGCGGCTCGGTGTTTCGAACAAGGAAGGGAAGAGTATCATTGATGCCTACTTCGCCCGATTTCCTGCCATACAGGATTTTATTACAAATACGGTGGCATTCGCCCGGGAACACGGGTATGTGGAAACCCTCATGGGAAGGCGGCGGGAGATTCCGGATATCCGATCACAGAACAGGAATATCAGAGCATTCGCGGAGCGAACCGCCGTAAATATGCCGATTCAGGGTACGGCCGCCGACCTGATTAAAATTGCCACAATCCGAATAGATCGGGAGTTGAGAGAACGTAACTCCCGTACCAGGCTCCTGCTGCAAGTGCATGATGAACTGGTATTCGAAATGCCCGTGGATGAGCAGGAGGGCACGCCACGGCTCATCCAGGAGGTGATGGAAGGCGCAATGGAACTGAAAGTGCCGCTTAAGGCCGAATCAGGAATCTCGGACAACTGGCTGGACGCGCACTAGCCTACACGGCACCCCACTCATCCCACTATATCCCGTTGCAAGGATGAACCGGTGAAGACCCGTCAATTAGTCTACCGCACCGCAGGGTGCGCAGATATGTTCTGCCCGCTTGCTGTTCCACAGGCATGAAAATGGCCAATTACCGGAAGCTTATTCCGAAACCGGCCGAAACCATGGAATAATCAGCCAGGGTATAATCCACATTAAGGGTAAAAGGGAAAAGTCGGATACGAATGCCGGCCATGGCACGCAGCGAATTCGATCCGTCAACGGAGAAGTCGATCGGATCGGCAAGCGCATTCAGCTCCCGGACGATATCACCGTCGCTTTCAACAAGTATGTAATACGGATAGTTGCCGTCCATTTTTACACTCGTGGTGGAGGTCTCGAATCCGATTCCGCCGTAGAAGGAAAAGACCGGAAGGGACCTTCCTACCAGGAGATTCATGGTAAACGCATTGGTGTTCAGCCGGATGCGCTGATCGTCCCAGTCGTTTTCAACATCGACACCATCGGCAACCTGTTCATATTCATCAGGAGTGGGGCGCGCTTCAAGGTTTGTTTCACTGCCGATGGTTGTATAACCTGCCATCACAGAGAGAGTAATGGGAAGCAACCTGCCACCGGGTATCCACTGGTTCAATTCGTGTTTGGCTCCGAATCCGAGAAGATGAAACTCACCATAGTCATCGAAACTGAGTGTGGGTACGAATCGGATCATCAGCTCGGTATTTTTGGGAAGTCCGACTCCCGCCTGGACCATGGGAGTGGGTATGAAGCGGAGTCCGGTCCCTTCCGGCATACGAAATGCCTCGTATTCAACCATTTCGCCGGTCTGAGGATGCTGACTCCGAAATCCCAGCATGGGTCCGGAATCGGAACTGCCACTGAATGTTGGCGTCACAGGATCATCCCCGTGAAGAACAAACAGATTCTCCATATTAAGGGCATTGACATCAAAAGAGCGGTCGGATGAGGGCACAAACGCGGATGTGGCGCTTACCTTAACGTGGAAACCGAACAGCCCGTGTGTGCCGGCGCGATCAACCCAGCCGGAATTTATGCCGCCGCCGAACCCGCTTCCGAACGGCCTGATATACTCCTGAAGAAGCAGTTGGGCGTCTTCGGCGCCACCCTCAATAAATGCTCCAAGGTCATCTAGCTGCGCAAAGGAACTTTTAATCGGAGAAAAAAGCAGAGCCGCCGTAAAAATCATCACAATGGAGATTTTGCGGCAATATGTTGTATGCATCGCCATAGCTGTAACCGGGATAAAAAGTGTGCAGGGATTGGTTGGTGTGAATCTGACTGTTTAATGCAAACTAAGTGATAACTTACAGACCTTTTGCGGAACTGTAAATGGCGGGGCGAGGTTTTTTTTCGTTCCCCTCTCAGATGCTTTCAAGGATATTCAAATAGCTTTTATACCTGGACTCGGCAATCATCCCGCCATCGACAGCCGCTCGTACCGCACATCGGGGCTCGTGCTTGTGGGTGCAGTTATAAAAGTGGCATTCCTCTCGAAAGGGCTTCATCTCCGGGAAAAAAAGCGACACTTCATAGGGCTCTACATCAACCAGACCGAATTCCCTGATGCCCGGAGTGTCGATGATGGATGTGTTGTCGTCCGTTTCGATCAGCCGGGCAAAGGTTGTGGTATGTTTCCCCTTGTTGGAAGCGTGGCTCACTTCTCCGGTTTTCAGGTCATGGCCAGGGACCATGACGTTCAACAAGGTGGTTTTACCGGTTCCCGACGGACCGGTAAGGACGGTAGTTTTTCCGCTGATATGTTCCGTCAGAAACTTCTGAACAGAAGCTGTATCCAGCGCGCTGATGGGAATCATGGGGTAGCCGAGGTCCTGATACAATCCTGACGCCTTTTCAAGCTCCTCTGAATCCTCCCGTGTGCTGCACAGATCCGTTTTGTTCATCACAATGAGGGGTGCAATTTCATAGGCTTCGCAGCAGACCAGCACCCGGTCGATGAAACCGGTCTTGAAAGCCGGTTGGCGAAACGAGGTAACGATCACCACCTGATCCACATTGGCGGCAATCACCTGAATACCTCTTTTGCCGTGTGTAGCTTTCCGGATCAGACGGTTTCGGCGCTCTTCAATCTCTTCAATGATACCGGTGCCCTCGGGCTCCCTGGTAATTGATACCTTGTCGCCTACAGCCACCGGATTGGTTACCTGTTCACCGGAAAGGCGGAACTTGCCCGGCAGCCGGCATTCCATAAACGAACCATAGTCCGTTCGAACCGTGTACCAACTGCCGGTAGCTTTGACAACCAATCCTTTCATTCGTAGAATATCAATCGGATGCTGCCTGAGGGGCACGGAAGATTACCGTGACCGGGGTTTCGGGTTAGCCGGATGCGGTTTGGCCGGTGGGTTCATTGCGAACGGACGCGTTCTCGCCTGATTTCTTTTTGACGGCAGCGAATTTAACCGCGGGATCCATGTCCGGCTTCTTTTCAAGTACCAGATCGAGGAGCGGCTCCATCCGGTCCAGATAATGAAAATTGACCCCTTTCAGTACATCGGTTTCAATCTCATCCACATCTTTCCGGTTTCTTGAGGGGAGGATGACCGTCTCAATTCCCGCCCGCCGGGCCGCAAGGGTTTTTTCCTTGATGCCGCCCACCGGAAGCACCGATCCGCGAAGCGTGATTTCGCCGCTCATGGCTACGGTGTTCTTCACTTTGCGCTGGGTGAAAATAGAGGAGACGGCAGCCAGCAGCGGTAGTCCGGCGGATGGGCCGTCCTTTGGTACGGATCCGGCCGGAACGTGGATATGCAGGTCCCATTTATCAAATGCCGCATCCGGAATGGAAAGCTCCGATGAGCGCGATTTCAGATAGCTCAGTGCCAGCATGGCTGACTCTTTCATCACTTCGCCAAGCTGACCGGTGATGTTCAGTTTTCCGGAGCCCCTGGAGACGCTGGCCTCAATAAACAGGATATCCCCGCCAAAAGGCGTCCATGCAAGACCAGTGGCTACGCCCGGGACGGTGGTGCGCTCCGCGATATCGGAGAAGAACTTCCGCTTTCCGAGGTAATCTTCGACATCGCCCACACCTACGGAGGCTTTGGTGATTTCGTCGGAAGCGACCTTGCTGGCGACACCGCGGGCCACCGATCCGATTTCCCGTTCCAGGTTTCGGACACCCGATTCCCGCGTATATCCGTCGATCAGCTTTTCAATGGCTTTGTCAGAGACCCGGAACTGGGATTTCTTCAGGCCGTTCTCCTTTATCTGTTTCGGAACCAGGTACTTCTTGGCAATTTGAAGCTTCTCCTCAAGGGTATATCCGCTCAGATAGATCATCTCCATGCGGTCCCGAAGGGCGGGAGGGATGGTGTCGAGATTGTTGGCCGTTGCAATGAACAGCACTTTGGAGAGGTCGTATTCTACTTCAAGGTAGTTGTCGTAAAACGTATGGTTCTGTTCCGGATCAAGTACTTCGAGCAGCGCCGAGGTGGGGTCTCCCCGAAAATTCATTCCCACCTTGTCGATTTCATCGAGCATCATCAGCGGGTTGCTGGTCCCGGCTTTCTTGACACTCTGGATGATACGGCCGGGAAGGGCACCGATATACGTCCGGCGATGGCCACGGATTTCGGCCTCGTCCTGCAGTCCGCCAACACTGAACCGCTGGAACTCGCGGTTCATGGCGCGTGCAATGGAGCGGCCCAGGGATGTTTTCCCGACTCCGGGAGGGCCATGGAAGCAGAGGATAGGGGCCTTCATATCCTTTTTAAGCTTAAGCACGGAGAGGTACTCAACGATCCGTTTCTTGACCTTTTCGAGGCCGTAATGGTCTTCGTCCAGAATTTTGCGGGCGTTTTTCAGATCCAGCTTGTCTTCCGAATAGTGGTTCCAGGGCAGGTCAACCAGCCATTCCACGTAATTATAGATGACACCGTGATTGGGAGCGTTGGACGGGGTCCGTTCCAGCCGGTCGAGCTCCTTTTCAAGAACTTTCTCAACATGCTCCGGGAAATCTTTCTCTTTGGCGCGGTTTCTCAGCTTCTGAACATCCTCCTGTTCGCTGTCTTCCCCAAGCTCTTCCTGAATCGCCTTCAGCTGCTGCCGCAGATAAAAGTCTTTCTGCTGTTTGTCGATATCGGTTTTAACCTTTGACCGTATCTCCTCACTGAGGTTCAATACCTGCATCTCCTTTTTGATGTAGGCCATCACCTTGTCCATCTTTTCGGAGAAGGATCGTATCTCCAGCAGGGCCTGCTTTTCATCCAGAGAGATGTTCAGGTTGGAGCTGATGAAATTGAGCAGAAAAGTGGGGCTGTTGATGTTGTTGATCGCAATGGCCGCTTCCGATGGAATATTCGGAGAGAGATTGACAATCTGGGTTGCCGTCTCCTTGACCGATCTGAGCGCCGCGTCCAGCTCTACTCCGGAAACGTCCTGGTCGTATAAAAAAGGCTTGACCCTGGCAATGTAGTAGGGGTCGTGTTGAGTGAATTCCTCAATTTCAAAAATGCTTTTACCCTGAATCACAATACTTTTGCTTCCATCAGGCATTTTGATCAGCTTCAGGATCTGGGCGATGGTACCGACGTGGTACAACTCGTCGGGCGAGGGATCCTCCTGATCCTTGTTCTTCTGCGTGACAATTCCGATGGTTTTGTCGGATTCATAGGCCTTTTTAACAAGTTCAAGAGACCGGTCACGGCCAACCGTAATGGGAATTACCACTCCGGGGTACAGAACGGTATTTTTCAGCGGCAGGATGGGCAGTTCGTCGGGGATATCCGATTCCGTCATTCGTCTCTCTTCTTCTTCGGAAAGAAGCGGAATAGCCTGTTCAAAATCATCGAATTCGTCTTCAGACAACTTGTTTGAAAGTATTTTCAGTCCATCAAAATTGTGCATGCAGTAAATAGCGTTTTTTCATTTCAGTTACGATTTCACCCAAATCAACGGCAAGAATTGAACCAGACTCAAAGCAATGTTCAATTCGTCATGCTACAGCGACAAAAAAGCAGTGATTTTTGTCAGTGCATCAAATTGTTGTTCAACGGCATCCCACAGAACAACAAAAGCCGAACGGCCGTTTACCTCCTCTTGCCTGCAATGAGTTGTTATTAGCTTGACTCCTGTTAAAATAGCAGGAATATCAATTAAATCTCAGTAGAGATTATCCCGGTCAATGTGGCAGGTCAATCGCGGTACTGTTTTGCCAATATGGCACCCTTTTGCTGCTTCGGGCATCAAAAGCGAACTTGCAGGCCAAGGGCAGACACGGTATCGGCAAGCCAGTCCACCTCCCCGTTGTCGCGTGAAAAAAATCGAGCTGAAGCGGAAACATGCAGTATACCGACATCGATGCCTGCACCGACCCCGAAACTGAGATCACGATCGGGATTCATCTGGATACTTCCCCTCAGCGGAAGAAAGGGCAGCAGGCGTATTTCACTGCCGGCAGACGCATACCACCCGTCAGGTTCAAAGCTCGTGGAGTTAAACCGGTAGTTGAAATTGAGCATGGCGGCTATCCGGTTGAGCTGAATGGCCGATCCGACATGAAGCTCGGTAGGAAGCTGAATGGTATAGGAATCCGCTTCCTGTTGTTCCATCTTGTCCAAAACCCTCTGTTCCTCGTCATCTGACATCAGATAGTCAATTATCGAGCCGGGAGATCCGGTATGCAGGAATCGCGCCTCGGGCAGGCTGCCGGTGATGTCGGTATCCGACTTAGAGCGCCATTCCGCGGCATCCTGAAAATACCGGACGGCTCCCAAATCGGTTATGGATATGGCAAAGCGAAGAGATTTTCTGGGAGGCCGGTTGACATGAGGTGACAGAGCAATGTCGTCTCCCAGGGGGATGATGTATGTCAGGCCGGCATCCAGCCCCAAACCTGCACCATTCAGGTCGAAGTTGGAGCGGGACGAGAGAAAACGGTCAAATGAGCGCTGCGGGTCACCCTGGGACATGACATCCGACAGGAATGCGCTCAGATCCCCGGAGGTTCGGGAGTCCAGGTGCCGTTCACTGAACCATCGGCCGCCCATGTCCGTGTAGTCGGAACGGAAGTCGGTCTCGGAGTGCAAGCCACCGACAATAATCTTCGGCGCAATTCCCACAAACAGGCTGTTCAGGCCGGCATGCCACCGGTTGAACATGGTAACTTCCCGGGAGAACGAGTAGGATAATTCGTGCAGGACCATGTATTGTTCACGCAGCTGTCGGGTGAACACTTCCTGCTCACGGGCATCCGAAACATCGAACCAGTTCCGGTTGATTTCGAAGGAAGAGAACCCTCTGGAGCGAAGAGCGACAGACCGGGCCGATTCACCCCGGTGCCAGCTCACCACAACCGGTATGAAATCGTATCGAATGGTATGCCGGTAAAACTCATCGCCAGCAAACAGATGATCCAGGTCATCACCACCGGGCTCCCGTCCGGCGGGCAGTGTTCCAGAAAAAAAAACCGTTTCCGCCTCCCGGAAAAAGCGGTCTAGGGACTCGTAGTCGTGGCCGTCACTGTGATAGATACCGCCCAGACCAAGACTGATACGGGTGCTTCTGTGACAGTCGCGTATCATAAGATTGGCGGGATTGTAGAACTGAACCGACGGCCCGGTTACATAAGCCACTCCGCCTCCAAGAGCAACCTGTTCCGGAGAGGTGATCGGCTGTCCGGCCGCAACGCCGGCAAATAATACCGGCATACAGATCAGGCAGCACACAAACGCATAATATTGGCACATTTTCAACAACAAACCGGAACGTGAAACTTGATCGGGTGAGGAACAGAGACGAAGTCAATGATATTTAGGGGCAATCCTGCGACAGTCGCGAATCCGGATGCAAACCGGCAATTATTTTCTATCACGTCAGAACTTTCAAAAATACGGGTAAATACGTATTTAACCAATGTCGTTTTTTGCTTCGCGATGAACGAAATTGTAATAAGGTTTCGAAACTGCAAACGGAATGCAAGGCCGGTTTCAGGGTTTTCTATCCGAAGTTTTGGTCACCGGCCGTATGCTATAAACATAACAGGCTTGCTGCCGGTTTTCTTGCGCACTTTACAAAAAAAATATGCAGACACAAGGCGTAACCATTGGCGATTATAAAGGAATCAGGGTTGGACTGGATTACAGCTGGTTTATCATTTTTGTTCTGGTAGTGTACATGCTCTCCGTCCACTATTTTCCCGAGAACTATCAATTGGCATCGGGATGGGAGTCGTGGTTCCTGGGTCTGCTTGCCGCGTTTCTGTTCTTTTTATCCATCCTGCTTCATGAATTCGGGCACGCCATCGCTGCAAGGAGAAGGGGGGTGGAAATATCCGAAATCATACTGTTCATCTTCGGGGGTTTGGCCCGGATGAAAAAGGAGCCTGAAAAGGCGAGCGACGAGTTCGCCATTGCCGGTGCCGGTCCGCTTTGCAGTATAGCGATCGGGGTGGTATTCCTGGGGCTCGCCTTCGTTTCGCAACCGGTGATCAGCGAAGGGTTGCACGGGGTATTCTGGTATGTTGGATACATCAATATTTTGCTTGCACTGTTCAATATGGTGCCGGGCTTTCCACTGGACGGGGGGAGGATGCTGCGTGCCGCCATCTGGCATTTTACCGGCAATTTGCGAAAATCCACGCGGGTGGTAAGCAGCATCGGCCAGATCTTTGCCTTCGCCCTGATGTTTCTCGGTGTGCTTGCCATTATCGGCGGCCAGATTATCGCCGGGGTATTCTGGATCCTGATCGGCGTATTCCTGCTTCAGTCGGCGAAAAGCGGGTATTATATGGTGGCCATGCGCGAAGGGCTTTCCGGAACGCCGGTCAGCAAAATCATGTCGGCGGATCCGGCAACGGTGCATCCCGACATCTCGCTGCGCAATCTGGTCAATGAGCATTTCTTCAAGAACCGGTTTTCCTGTTTTCCGGTTGTCAGGCAGGGGGAGTTTCTGGGTCTGATTGAAATCAATCAGGTCAAGGCGGTCGCCCATGACCAGTGGGAGCTGGTTCGGGTGAAGGATGTGATGAGCGCCCGTGAAGACCTGGTGGTTGCCGGTCCGGACGATGACGCCTATGATGTACTGATGAAAATGATCGATTCCCAAACCGGAAGGGTGCCGGTGATGGAAAACGGCACTCTGGTCGGAATTGTATCCCGCAAGGATATCCTTCAGTTTGTCGAGTTTCGTGAGACGCTGAAGGCATAGTCTCCGCACGATTGCTGCTAAAGAACTATCCGAGAGGAGTCAGTTTGGCGTATTTGAGCATCAGCTTCTTCTGCCCGGCTTTTTTGAAAAAGACCGTGACTTTGGCCTGCTCTCCCCGGCCTTCGCACTGCAGTATTTTCCCGGCTCCGAATTTCGGATGGGCAACCAGCATCCCCGGACGCCAGTTGCCGTCGAAGGCTTCGGCATCATATTCGATGGTTGACTCGTCGGGGGATGACTTTGGCCCCTCATCAGCGTCGAATTGCGCGGAATCGTCATAACTGATGTAGGTTCCGCCGCTGCCTGGCCGGGAGTAACCGCCGCCCCTTTGCCTGCTTCCACCCTGATGTATGGTTGCACCCGTTTCAGTGCGCACAACCGAGGGATCCACTTCATCCAGAAAGCGGGAACGGCGCATTTCCACCTGTTCGCCAAAGCGGAACCGGTTCTTGGCATAACTGAAATGAAGATACTTTTCGGCCCGCGTTATGGCCACATAAAAGAGCCGGCGCTCTTCCTCGATATCCACCTCCTCGCCCGACCGGCCCCCGATGGGGAAAAGCTCTTCCTCCAGCCCGACAATATAAACGACGGGAAATTCAAGGCCCTTGGAGCCGTGTACGGTCATCAGCGTCACCTGCGGTTCGTCGGAGTCGTGGGCGTCCAGGTCGGTAATCAGACTGATTTCCTGCAGAAACGCGCTCAGGGACGGGGTGCTGCTGCTTTTTTCGAAATAGGAGATGGCATTTATCAGTTCCATGACATTCTGACGACGCATCAGTGAGTCGTGCGAATGCTCCTCGATAAACTGCTTCACATAGCCGGTCTCCTCAATCAAGAAACGGACCGTATCGGTGAGTCCCAGTTCATCCAGCTTTCCCGCAGCGGTATGCAGCACATCCACAAAATGCCGGATTCTGGGGATGGCAGGCTTGTAAATTCCAGATGACTCCACCTCCTGGATGACATCCCATACGGACCGGTCGTTTTCGGCCGCCAGCCTAATCAGATCGGCAATGCTTTTCTCGCCGACGCCCCGGGCGGGCTCGTTGATCACCCGCAGGAGGGACTCCGTATCGTGCGGATTCACCAGCAGACGAAGATAGGCGGTCACGTCCTTGATCTCCTTGCGCTGGTAAAACGAAATGCCTCCCACCAGCTGGTAGGGGATGCCTTTGCGGCGAAACGCGTCCTCGAGAACCCGGCTCTGATAGTTGGTGCGGTAGAGTACGGCAAAATCACGAAAACTCAGATGGTTTCGCATTTTCATGGATTCGATGGAACGGACGACCCGGTTGGCCTCATCCCGTTCATCGTAATTCTCCAGGACGGTGATGATATTCCCCTGGTCGTTGTTGGTCCACAGCGTTTTTTCCAGCCGCGATTGATTGTTTTTGATGACCGAATCGGCGCACCGCAGTATGAATTTTGTGGAGCGGTAGTTTTGCTCCAGCGGGACTTGGGTGGCATCGGGATAATCCTCCTTGAAATTGAGGATGTTGCCGATATCCGCCCCTCGGAACGAATAGATACTCTGGGCATCGTCACCGACCACGCAGATATTTTCGTGTCCGGAGGCCAGAAGCCGGGTGGCGCGATACTGCGCGTGGTTGGTGTCCTGGTACTCGTCGATGAGGATGTAGCGAAAATGCTGCCGGTACTTTTCCAGAATTTCCGGATGCTGCTCAAACAACGCTATGGGCTTGATCAGCAAATCGTCGAAATCCATCGCGTTATTCTTCCGGCATCGGTTGACATACCGCTCGTACACCTGCGCGGCGATATCCTCCATCGAGCTCTGCACGAACTTGTCGCGGAACACCTCCGGAGAAATCAGCTGATTCTTGGCTCCGCTGATGATGAAGCGGATCGCCTGGGGCTTTACCTCCCTGGTATTAAACCCGAGCTCCTGCAGTATGGCCTTGATGACCCGGTCGCTGTCCACACTGTCGTAAATGCTGAAATCCCTGGTATAGCCGAGGGTCTCGGCTTCAATGCGCAGAATTCTTGAGAAAATGGAGTGGAACGTGCCCATCCAGAGCCGGTTGGCCTGCTCACCGATCAGATCGACGATACGTTCCTGCATCTCGCGGGCGGCCTTGTTGGTGAAGGTGAGCGCCAGTATCTGGTTGGGCCAGGCCTTTTTCTGATAGAGAAGATTGGCGATGCGGTAGGTGAGCACCCTGGTTTTGCCACTTCCGGCTCCCGCGATTATCAGCAGGGGCCCGTCGGTGTGGAGTACCGCCTCTTTTTGCCGGTCGTTCACATTTTCAAGAAACGGCGGGACGGATGGCCGCGGCTTCTCCTGATCATCATTTTCAAGTACAAATGTGGGCATGCTGCTAAGTTACAAAAGTCGTTTCGATTTGGATCCGAAGAGGCGCGAAGGATATGCCGGGCAGGCAAGCGACACCAGGTGATGATGCTGTTGCGAGTAAGGCATAAAGATCAATACATCAACACAATACACCAGGTCAATTCATATCAATTCCAGCATTATGAAAGCCATGCGCCGTTACTCCAGGTCGGCAAGGATGGTCTGCATTTTATCCAGGTTGATGCGGGCGTCCTGCTGTTTGCTTCGCTCGTTCTGCACGACCTGGTCGGGCGCGTTTTGAACGAATTTCTCGTTGGAGAGCTTCTTTTCCACGGAAATCAGGAAAGCCTGAAGGCGGTCAATTTCCTTGTGAATCCTTGCTTTCTCTTTTTCGAAGTCAATGAGTCCGGTGAGCGGAACAAACAGCTGGTGTCCGTTCACGACATCCGAGGCGCTGGCTTTGGGTCTCCGGGCATCCATGTCCACTGACAGGTCGGAGAGCTTCAGCATTTTTTGAAAAACGGCTTTCTGCTGTTGCAGCTGCTCCTGGACATCTTTTGCGGCGGGTTTCAGGATTACCGAGATCTCCAGGTTGTCGGGCACATTCATTTCGGCCCGGATGTTTCGGATGGAAGAGATCATCTGCTGGATGGTGCCGAAGAGCTGTTCGGCATCCTTGTCGACAAATGATTCCCGGAATTCGGGCCACTCGCTGCGAATCAGAGCTTCATCAGCCGAACGCTCCCTCAGTCGCTGCCAGATCTCCTCGGTGATAAACGGCATGAACGGATGCAGCAGCTTCAGCAGCATTTCAAATATGATGACGGCCCGTTCCGCGACCGGCTCCGGCATCGGTTTGCCAAATTCGGGTTTGATGAGCTCCAGATACCAGTCGCAGTAATCATCCCATACCAGAGAGTAGATTTTGAGCAGAGCCTCGTTAAGGCGATAGCGCGACAGGTCATCTTCCACCGCACGGATGGTCTGATGGACGCGTGAGACCATCCATCGGTCATGCAGCTGCCATTGCGCGCCGGAGGCGTTGTCTGCGTTTTGAGGGTTTGCCGCAGCATCGGTAGCGGAGTTTCGGGAGGATGCGGCCGAGGCCAGGTCGCCGGCATATGTTGCCTCCGGCTTGATATGGAGATTCAGGAAGCGGAACGCGTTCCACAGTTTATTGGCGAAATTCCGCCCCATTTCAAACTTGCCGGGATCCAGTTTGATATCCTGTCCCTGGGCACACAGGATGATCAGGCAATACCGGACGGCGTCGGCCCCGTACTGGTCGATCATCTCCAGCGGATCAATACCGTTGTTGAGGCTTTTGCTCATCTTGCGTCCCTGTTTGTCCTTGACGATGCCGGTCATGAAGACATCGCGGAAAGGGGCGCTGCCGGTGAAATGGATTCCGCCCATAAGCATGCGACTGACCCAGAAAAAGAGGATATCGTACCCGGAGACCAGCAGTGAAGTCGGGTAAAACTTCTCAAAATCACGGGAGGACCCGGGCCAGCCGAGGGTGGAGAAGGGCCACAGCCAGGAGGAGAACCAGGTATCCAGAACGTCCGGGTCCTGTACCATGCCTTCTTCGGGCTGTTCAATGCTGACGACGTAGTCTCTCCCAGGGTCGATGGATCCGTCTTCCCGGGTGTAATACCAGACCGGGATACGGTGTCCCCACCAAAGCTGCCGGGAGATGACCCAGTCGCGAATCTCCTCCATCCACCGGAAAAACTCATTTTCCCAGCGGCCAGGGTAGAACCGAAACTCCCCGTTCCGGCTGGCCTGCATCGCTTTTTCGGCAAGGGGTTTCATGCTGACGAACCACTGGTCGGATAGCAGCGGCTCGATGACCGCCTTGCTGCGGCTTGAGACACCGATCTGGTTGACATAGTCTTCCACTTTCACCAGCAGTCCGGCCTCCTCAATGTCCTCGACAATTTTCTTGCGCGCATCGAACCGGTCCATGCCGGCATAGGCGCCGGATTCGGCATTCAGCGTGCCGTCCTTGTTGATGATATTGATGGTCGGAAGGGAGTGACGCCGCCCGATTTCGAAGTCGTTCTCATCATGAGCCGGTGTGACCTTAAGGGCTCCGGAGCCATAATCCATTTTAACGTAGTCGTCGGCGATCACGGGCACCTTGCGCCCGGTGGTAGGCACTTCTACATAACTGCCTACCAGATCACGGTAACGGTCATCGTCGGGATGCACGCTGACCGCGGTATCGGCCGGAATGGTCTCGGGCCGGGTGGTGGCGATGGTGATGTGCCGGATGCCGGTACGCTCCGCGGTTTCCTCGTCAACCGGGTAGGCAACGTGCCACATATGGCCTTTGCGTTCAATATGCTCGACCTCCTCGTCGGAAATGGCGGTCATATCCACCGGACACCAGTTCACGAGGTAATTACCCTTGTAGATGAGCCCTTGTTTGTGGAGGCGGATGAATGTCTCCTGAACCGCTCTGGAGAGCCCTTCGTCCATGGTAAACCGTTCGCGGCTCCAGTCGCAGCTGACCCCAAGCTTGCTGTACTGCCGGGTGATGATCTCCCCGTACTTCTCTTTCCACTCCCACACCTTATTGACGAATTCTTCCCGTCCGATATCGTGACGGTTTTTCTTTTCGTTCTTTTTGAGGTCGCGCTCCACAACGTTCTGGGTGGCGATACCGGCGTGGTCTGTACCGGGAAGCCACAGGGCCTCATAGCCCTGCATCCGCTTGAGCCGGGTGATGGCGTCCTGGACCGCGCCCTGCAACGCGTGCCCCATATGCAGCGCGCCGGTGACATTGGGCGGGGGCATCATGATGGTGAACGGCTCTCTGTCGGAATCGGCGTCCGCCTCGAACATGCGGTGCTGCATCCAGTAATCGTACCACCGGTCCTCGATGGCTTTGGGATCGTATTTTTTCGGAATTTCCTGCTCTGGGGTACTGCTGTCGGACATGGTTGTTCAGTTTGCGGATATGGTAACGGGATTACACCTTTCTGCGGAGCAGCACACCGAAGTGGCCGTCGCATTTGTGGATATGGGGCAGGGTTTGATAGGATTTGAAATCTTCGGCCAGTACCTCTTCCGGCAGGTAATCATCCAGTTCTTCAAGTTCAAAGTTGTCGTATGTTTCCAGGAACTTTACGATGCGCTCCATATTTTCCTCCGGCTCTATGGAGCAAGTGGTGTAGACAAGCCGACCGCCACGCTTGACCATATTTGCTGCTGCGTCAAGTAGTTCGTCTTGCTGCTTTGCGAAGCTTTCTATGTCTTCTTCGGAGCGGCGCCATCTCAGGTCGGCGCGTTTGGCCATCACACCCGTACCGGAACAGGGGGCGTCGAGCAGAACGGCATCCACCAGTTTGAACCGCTCCTCGATGATATCGGCACGTTGAATTTTCACGATTTCGGCTCCGTAATTGGTGACGTTGTCGGCGATGGAACCGATGCGTTCGGGGGAGATGTCAACGGCCAGGATGCTGCCCTGGTTCTCCATCATATCGCACATGACAATGGTTTTGGTGCCGGGAGCGGCGCACAGGTCATATACCGACTCGCCGGGCTGCGGATCCAGTATGGTGGGGGCGAATCCGGCGGCGACATCCTGGACCTGGCACAGGCCTTTCTGGTACCAGCCCTTGGACCGCACCTTTTGCAGGGAATCGACACGGTAATACCCGGGAAGCCAGTCACTCTCTTCAAATGTTACACCGGCCTTGGTGAGCCTGAGTTTGAAGTTTTTGTCGTTGGTCTTGAGACCGTTCACCCTCAGAAAATAGGAGGGGTGGAGGTTGTTGTACTGCATCAGCTGAAACGCTTCCCTCTCGCCGAACCGTTTTACCCATCTTTTGACCAGCCACTCGGGGTGGGAGAACGTAGTGCCGATAAGTTTGGTCCGGTCTTCGAAATCCGGCTTCGGAAGCTGGGCAATCTCCCGTTGCACTCTTCTGAGGATGGCATTAATCAGGTCGCCGCTCCTGGAGCCGGCCTGTTTCTTGGCCATTTCGACCGCTTCGTTGACGGCTGCATAATCGGGGGTGCCGTCCATAAACAGAAGATCGTAGATCCCGACCCTGAGGATGTTCTTAAACAGCGGGTTCATCTCGTCCACACCGACAGCGCTGAAACGGGAAATCAAAAAGTCGAGATAGCTCTTTTTTCGCAGTATTCCCTGGACATATTCGTTGGCTTGCTGGCGTTCCTGGCCGCTCAGTGCATTCAGGATGTCCGGATCGGTACGGTTGTTTTCTTCAAAATAATTTAGTGCTTTAACGCTGATGTAACGCGCGGTAAGGGTCTGTTCCAAGATAATTTTTCCACTTTTCTGGTTATGGTTCAAATCATTAAAAAGTACGGATTTTTTTTATAAGAGGTAACCCGGATGTGCACCGGTCGCATCCCCGTGAATACCGGTTCGGAGGATGTGCGGACATGGGGCGCAGGGAAACAGGAGCGGTATATTGATGTTTTTCTTTTACGAGGGTATTTGGTAATTTCGAAATCTTCTCAGGCGGCTCGAATTACCCCTGGAATTACGAACATTCAAAATCTGTGTAAGAATGAACAAAGGGAGCATCGCACAAATTATTGGTCCGGTTATTGATGTCGACTTTCCGGACGGAAACCTGCCGGCCATTCTCAATGCCCTGAAAGTGGAGAGAGAGGGGATGGATGATCTGATCCTTGAAGTCGCCCAGCATCTTGGAGAAAACAGGGTCCGGACCATTGCCATGGATTCGACCGACGGCCTGATCCGGGAGACTCCGGTCATTGACCTGGGAGGCCCCATTTCCATGCCGATCGGTGACGATGTTCGCGGCCGCCTGTTCAATATCATCGGGGATGCCATCGACGGGATCAAACAACCCGAAGGCAAGGAGCGGTATCCCATCCACCGTCCGGCTCCATCGTTCGAAGACCTGTCGACCTCCTCGGAAATGCTGGAGACCGGCATCAAGGTGATTGACCTTCTGTGCCCCTATGCGAAAGGCGGGAAAATCGGGCTTTTTGGTGGCGCCGGAGTCGGCAAGACGGTATTGATTCAGGAGCTCATCAACAACATCGCCAAGCAGCACGGCGGACTCTCGGTTTTTGCCGGGGTCGGGGAGCGTACCCGTGAAGGAAATGACCTGCTTCGTGAATTTATTGAGTCGGGAGTAATCAATTACGGCGAGGAGTTCAAGAAAGAGTTTGAAGAGACCGGCAACTGGAATCTCGAAAAGGTGGATCATGAGGCCCTGAAGGAATCCCAGGCAACCCTGGTGTTCGGTCAGATGAACGAGCCGCCTGGAGCCCGCGCGCGAGTGGCGCTCTCCGGACTGACCATCGCCGAATACTTCCGCGATAAGGTGAGCAAGGATATCCTGCTGTTTGTGGATAATATTTTCCGATTCACCCAGGCCGGTTCCGAGGTATCCGCGCTTCTGGGCCGGATGCCTTCTGCGGTTGGCTATCAGCCGACGCTCGCCTCGGAGATGGGTGACCTTCAGGAGCGGATAACCTCCACCAAAGAAGGGTCGATTACCTCCGTCCAGGCCATTTATGTCCCGGCGGATGACCTTACCGACCCGGCTCCCGCCACAACCTTCTCTCACCTGGATGCCACCACGGTATTATCCCGCCAGATTGCCTCCCTCGGCATCTATCCGGCCGTCGATCCCCTGGATTCCACCTCTCGTATTCTGGATCCCCGGATTATCGGTCAGGAGCATTACGATGCCGCGCAGAACGTGACCGAGTTGCTGCAGCGCTACAAGGAGCTCCAGGATATTATCGCCATTCTGGGTATGGATGAGCTCTCCGATGAGGACAAGCTTACCGTGGCCCGCGCCCGTCGCGTGCAGCGGTTCCTGAGCCAGCCGTTCTTTGTAGCATCACAGTTCACCGGACTGGAAGGGAAGTTTGTCAAGGTGGAAGAGAGTATCAAAGGCTTTAACATGATCGTGAACGGGGAGCTGGATCACCTTCCCGAAAGCGCCTTCTTCCTGGTCGGCAGTATTGAGGAAGCCATTGAACGGGGAGAGAAGATGCTCAAGGAAGACAAAGAGGCCGTATCCTGAAATTTGTGATGGAATGAGAGCAAATATTTTAACACCACTGGGACCCGTATTCAGCGGGGAAGTTGCCGGAATCCGGATGCCCGGCGCCGATGGGTCCTTCGAAGTGCTCAACAATCACGCTCCCCTGGTAGCTTTGCTGGATACCGGCAAAATGGTGATCCGTTTCGAGGAGGAGGAAGAACTGCTGTACGCGGTTAGCGGCGGATTCACAGAGGTGAAAGACAATCAGGTTACCGTATTGGTCGAAGAGGCCATTCCGGTATCGGACATTGATCTCAGTGCGGAGAAGGTGATTCAGGAGAATCTCCTCTCGAAAATGAGAGAGCTGAAAGTTGATTCCGCCGAGCACGCCCGCGCCGAGAAAGACCTGAAAAAGGCGGTGAACAAGATTACTCTGGCCGCCGAGTAATTCATCCGAATCCTGATGATACCGAAGAAAACGGTCTGCGTTCGCTGATTGCTTTTCGACTGCCCTTCCTCTAACAGCCCGGTTTGTCTCGTTTTAGATGGCTTCGGCTTGCATAAAAAGCGAAGTTCGTTTGCTTCCACTATGGATAGAGAGACTTGCTTCCCGAAGTATCGAGAGAGAGCACGGTAGCACCCGCTACCGTACCGTGCTACCAGCTGATACGGCTCGGGCGGCTCTCCTGCTCCGTTCTGTCCTCCGGTGGCGTTTCCATAACAAAGCCCTGGGGTTGCTCGAAAGCGGACGTTGACCACGGGACATTGGGGTCATTGGCACAGCTCTGGATGAACTGACCGACGATCGGCAGCGCTGTTCTGGCTCCCTGCCCGACCTGTGTGTTTTGCGGAAATCGAATTCTGCGGTCTTCGCCGCCCACCCAGGCACCCGCGACAATATGCGGCATCATGGCCACAAACCAGTTGTCGGCACTGTTTTGTGTAGTGCCGGTCTTTCCGGCAATATCCTGACTGATATTGAACATCCAGTTCATTCTGTTTCCGGTACCGAACCAGCCTTGCCCTCCGCGGATCACTCCCCGCATCATGTCGACCATGATGTAGGCGGTCTCCGGACTGATAACCTCGCTTTGCCGCTCTGAGCGAAATTCCTGGAGTACGTTACCCTCGCTGTCTTCAATTCGCGTTACCGCAAAGGGCTCAATGTGAACACCCATATTGGCGAACGTGGAATAGGCGCTTGTAAGCTCCAGAAGACTGGACTCGGCGGTTCCGAGCGCTATGGAAGGGCGGGTGATAAGCGGCGTTCGGTTGATACCCATATTTCTGGCAAATTCGGCGATTCGTTCACCTGCCGGCTGCAGGTCCTCCAGGCGGTTGGTGCCGGGGGTCCCCGCCAGTTCCGGGAGCAGTCGCACCGTAACGTTGTTCAAGCTGCGGCCGAGTCCCTCCCGAAGCGTCATCATCTCCGGGCCGCTGGGGATCACCGGGTCGCGGGGTGACCACCGGTCCCCGCTGGCGTCAAAAAAGTTGACCGGGTATTTGGAAAAGCGGTGGTACGGGCGGTAGCCGTGGTCGATAGCCACGGCATAGACAAACGGCTTGAACGTGGATCCGGTTTGCCGGCGCAACTGGTACACATTGTCGCGCTGGATAGTGCTGTAATCCGATCCTCCCACCCATGCGAGAATGTTTCCGTTGGATGGGTCGATGGCCACAAATCCGGCCTCAAGACGGGCCCGGGCTCTTTTGACGGAGTCGACGAACGCCTCGTTGGATTTCAGTTCCTCGATCACTTCCTGCCGGCTGCCGCGATTTTCGCTGAGATACCGGCGGAACCGGTCCGTTTCGGCAATAAAGCTCTCCAGGAATCCGGGATATTCCTCCCAGAGTTTGTCCATGTAGACGTCGCTGCCCTCTGACGTCCATTCTCTTTCGAATTGTTGCTGATGTGACTCCAGCTGGTCCCTGAGGGCCTGTTCGGCATATCGCTGCATGCGCGAATCGATGGTTGTATGGATGACCAGGCCGTCGCGGTACAGGTCATATCCGTTTTCAGTCGCCCAGCTCTGAACCTGTTGTCTGACGTACTGGCCGAAATGTCTGCTTTCGCGACCGGTCCGGAAGGGAGGGTTGTAATCCAGGACAATCGGTTCGGAACGAAGCTGCTGCAGCTCCGCTTCGGTGATGAAACCGTGCCGGGACAACTGGGAAAGTACCACATTTCTCCTGCGCTGAGAGCGCTCCGGCCGTGTCCGGGGATTCAGCGCGGAGACCGCCTGGAGGGTACCGATCAGAGTGGCCGCTTCGGAAACCGACAGATCGGAGGCCGGTTTGTTGAAATGGGTAAGGGCGGCAGACTCGATTCCGAAGGTGCTGTTACTGAACTCAACCGTGTTCAAATACATCTCGATGATTTCCTGCTTGGTATAGTTCTGCTCTATCTGGATGGCGGTAATCATCTCGCGGAGCTTGCGGGTAACATTTACTTCGCGCCCGATCGATCGGTACAGGTTTCGGGCCAGCTGCTGCGATATGGTTGATCCGCCCTGGGGGTTTCCCCGAATCAGATGGTAGGGAATTGCCAGAGTCCGGTAGAGATCGATCCCCCAGTGGGAGTAAAAACGATGATCCTCGGTGGCAATCAACGCGTTGATCACATTCGGCGATATCTCGTCATAGCGTATGTAGGTACGGTTTTCGGTAAAGAACTTGTCCAGTGCGGCACCATCGCGGCTCATGACAAAACTGGCCTCGTCGGTCTGGGGATTTTCAAGTTCTTCAACAGACGGGAGCCCCTGTGCGAGATAGGAGAAAAAGAGCAGTCCCGCAATAAAACCGCCGATGATCACCAGTCCGAATGCGAAAAAGATGTGGCGCCAGCCGATCATTGATCCGTTTTTTGCGGTTTTACGCGATTTCTTCCCTGCTTTGCCGGCTTTGGAAGAGTTGCCTTTGGCTCGCAACTCCTCTTCCGCCTGCTCTTTTCTTTTTCGGGACATTTCACGTCGGTACCCAGGGTCATTCAGGTACCGGTCCATGTCGATATCATCAAATTGTTTCGCCATTCCTTTCAGGCAATTTCTGCGTAAATGTTTGCAACTTCCTGCGTTTCCGCATCCAAGTAACGAGTTCGAATTTCCCGTTGGTATACAGGGCGGCTGTTTTAAACCGGGCGAATGAGCCGCAGTTCAGAGCGTTCTTCCCGGATAATGCCGCATGTACCGGTTTGTGGTGATGTCCGTAAACCACGGCGTCCAGCTCCGGATCTTCCGTTATCCTGGAATGAGCCCATGTGTCAAGATTCGAAACCGTAGCGCTGTTGAAATGGGTTCGGTTGCGCTGTTTGGAGGTTTTGGAGAATTTTTTCATCAGATGCCATCCCAGTGGCGGTGGAAAAACGCGTTGATACATCCATATAAAATACGAATTTCTAAGCAATCGATGCAGTGCGGGACGCGGAAGATTCATAGCGGGATCCGCGAGCCCGTCGCCATGCAGCACCAGTATGCGCTTATTGCCGGCCCGGAGAATTCTGTACTCATGCTCCACATCAAAGCCAAGCGAATCCAGATAGCCAAACGACCAGTTATCATGGTTGCCGGTCACAAACAGCGTTTGATTCCCGCTTCGACGATGATAATTTCGGAACCAGGTTAGGAGGTTTTCGGCCAGGGGCGGGGGCCGGCTGTCAAATTCCATCCAGTAGTCGAACAGGTCTCCCAGTATCACAGGCCGGATTTCCTGCTCTTCACAATACTCCATCAGCTCAACAAGCTCCCGTTCCAGCTGCCGGTTTCTGTCATCGGAAAAAGCCCCGAGGTGCGCATCAGAAAAAAACAGGAGGGAGGAACCGGGCGGATAGACGGTGCTATTTTTTTCGGTAGATGACAAATCGGATAAATTCGGAAAACAGGGTGCGGGTTTCGCTGTCGGGAAACTCCCCGAGCGCGGCCAGTGCCTTGCCGGCATGATATTCCATTTTCTTTCGCGTGTAGTCGAGGCCGCCGTTCTCTTCCACAAACGTTCGTATTCGTTCAACGTCGCCGGAAGTCTTGCCTTTCTTCCGGTACAGCCACCGCATGCGTCTGCGGGCAGTCAGGCCAGCGGAATCAAGCGCCGCGATAAACGGCAGGGTGATTTTTCGTTCGATGATGTCGTTTCCGGAGGTTTTGCCTGTTTGTATGTCTTCGTAGTCCAGGAGGTCGTCACGAATCTGGAAAGCGATACCGATATGATGCCCGATCTCCTTCATTCTCGAACGAACTTCCGGCGGCGCGTCTGCGCTGATGGCTCCGCATTCGCAACACGCTACCAGCAGGCTGCCGGTCTTTTCGGAGATAATCCGGTAATACTTCTCTTCGGTCATGTTCTGGAGCTTTGATGCTTTCATTTGCCTCAGCTCGCCTTCGCTCATTTTTTTGACGGCGGTGGACAGCGCCCCCAGAAGCTCATACTCCCCCGACTCCACCGCAACCAAAAGCCCCTTGGCAAGAAGAAAATCCCCCAAAAGCACACTTGCCTTGTTTTTCCAAATCTTGTTGATGCTCAAAAAACCCCTGCGCCGGTCGGCCTCGTCCACCACGTCGTCGTGAATGAGTGTTGCCGTATGGAGCAGTTCAATCATGGTTGCCGCGATATTGGACCGAACGGTGATCCCCCCGCAAAGCCGGGCGGAAAGCAGCACCAGAATCGGCCGCATCTCTTTTCCTTTCATCCGCATCAGGTAACCAATAATGCGGTTAAGCAGGAACACGTCGGTCTGAAGCTGCTTTTTGAAGTGCGCCTTGAACTCTTTCAGCTCCTTTTCCAGCGGCTTCTGGATCTCTTTCAGTGATGTGATGGAAGGCGGGATGTTCTCGATTTTATTCTCCGTTTCGGATGTTGTCATGCAAATGTAACACTCATTTTTGGATTATTTTGGTATCTTTGTAGTCGCACTAAACAGGGAGGCGGCCGTTGGCTGTTATTCCATGAATAAGTAACGCCCCGTAAATACCGGAATGTTGAACATAAAATCTGGATAAAAGACCATGAAAACAATCAAACGCATCGCAGTATTTACCAGTGGTGGTGATTCTCCGGGAATGAACGCAGCTGTGAGAGCGGTCGTACGCACGGCCTTAAGTAACGACATCTCTGTTTTGGGGGTGCGTTTCGGGTACCAGGGGATGATTAACGAGGATTTTGTTGAACTGGAAGACCATTCGGTTTCCAATATCATCCAGCGGGGCGGCACCATCCTCAAATCAGCCCGCTCAAAAGACTTTCGCGAGTATGAAGGGCGGAAAACAGCCGTTGAAAATTTGAAGAAGCACCATGTTGATGCCATCGTGGCCATCGGCGGTGACGGAACATTCCGCGGGGCCACAGAACTCTTCGATGAGTTTGGTGTTCCGGTGGTTGGTGTGCCCGGAACCATCGACAACGACCTTTCAGGGACCGATGAAACCATCGGATACGATACCGCTATGAATACCGCCATGGAAGCGATCGACAAAATCCGGGATACGGCCGACGCCCACGACCGCCTGTTCCTGGTCGAGGTAATGGGGCGCGAGGCCGGTTTTATTGCACTGGAGACCGGCATTGCAACCGGTGCCGAACTGATACTTCTGCCGGAAGGTGTCTCGCAGGTGAAGGATGTACGTGAAAGCCTGAACGAGGTATTCAAGGTCCAGCGCCGCAGCAGCCTCGTTATTGTCGCTGAGGGTGACGAGACCGGAGGTGCCGTAAAGCTGGCCGAGAGCCTGAAAGACGATTTTGCCAAGTATGAAATGCGGGTCAGTGTGCTCGGACACCTTCAGCGGGGCGGCTCACCGACCTCGCGCGACCGTGTTCTGGCCAGCAGACTCGGCAGTGCCGCCGTTCAGGCCCTGCTTGAGGGTCATACCTGCGTGATGGTCGGTGTGGTCAATAACGCAACCAAACTGACCCCGATGAAGAACACCTGGGCCAAAAAGAAAAGCTTAAATTATGAACTGCTGGAACTTGCCAAGGTTCTCAGCTAATCCATTGCATATATGTTTACCATTGATATTTCACGCGCTCGCTCATTTATAACCGACAAGGAGTGGGGCGAGGCGTCCGGAACGGTTGAGGCCTCTTCCGCTATGCTGGACAGCAGGGACGGCCCCGGATCGGAGTGGCTCGGGTGGCAGGACATCCTGAAAAATCCCAATGACGCGCTTCTGGAGAATATGGAGGCTATCGGTACCGACATCTACAAAAAAGCGGACGTTTTCATTGTGTGCGGTATCGGTGGTTCCTATCTGGGTGCAAAGGCCGTGATCGATGCGCTTACCCCTCCGTTTCGTGACGAGGGTCCTGAAATCGTCTACGCAGGGCATCACATTTCCGGCGCCTACCTGAAGAACCTGATCCGCCATCTGGAGAAACCCAAAATCGACGGAAGCCGCAAGGAGGTCTACCTGAATGTAATCTCCAAGTCGGGTACCACCATGGAAACCGCCATTGCCTTCCGGGAGCTTCGAAACTGGATGCACGGCCGTTACGGCGATGAGGCCGTTTCAAGGATATTTTGCACCACCAGCAGGGAAGGAGGCGCCCTGAACAAAATCATCAAGGCATACGGCTATCGGAAATTCATTTTGCCGGATGATGTCGGCGGCCGTTTTTCGGTTCTTACCCCTGTGGGGCTGCTTCCCATTGCAGCGGCCGGTATCGCGGTGAAAGACCTTTTCTATGGAGCCGTAGAGGCATATCGCACCCTGAACGGAGATCGAAAAAACCTCCTCGACTATGTAACGGCCCGCTATGCCCTGAACAACAAAGGGTATGCTCTGGAGCTGGTCGCAAGCTTTGAGCCGGCACTCTCCTCCATGGGAAGCTGGCTTCAGCAGCTTTACGGCGAGAGCGAGGGCAAAAACGGCAAGGGCCTGTTTCCCGCGGTTGCCCAATACTCGACCGATCTGCACAGCCTCGGACAAATGGTTCAGGAGGGTAAGCGGAACATCATGGAGACCTTCCTCACCGTCGCCAAAACCGAAAAATCCATGGTCGTGTCGAATGAGCCGAGAAACTACGACGGACTCAATTACCTGGCCGGTAAATCCATGGAGGAGATCAACGACAAAGCTTTCCAGGGAACCGTGCAGGCACATCTCGACGGAGGCGTACCGATCTTTGTTGGTGAACTGGAAAAACTGGACGCGTCGAGCCTTGGCCAGGTGATCTACTACTTTGAAATGGCGACCGCCGTTTTTGTCTACTCGCTTGGTGAAAATCCCTTCGATCAGCCGGGGGTAGAGGCCTACAAAAAAGCCATGTATCAACTGCTTGGAAAAGAGGATTAGAATCTATGGCTGACATTAAAAGCAAAAGCGGCTTCTCCTATTACGCTGTTGCCGGCAATATTGGCGCCGGAAAATCATCTTTGACAACCCTTTTGGCCAAACATTTCAAATGGAGGGCCTATTACGAATCGGTGGATGACAACCCCTATTTGTCGGATTTCTACGAAGACATGAGAAGGTGGAGTTTCAATCTGCAAGTCTATTTTCTCTCCAGCCGATTCAAAAGTCAGAAGGAAATCGTGAGTACCAGGGAAAGCTTCGTCCAGGACAGAACCATTTATGAGGATGTGGAGATTTTTGCAAAGAATCTCTATCAGATGGGGCTGATGAGCAAACGTGATTTTGAAAATTACAGCAACCTGTTTCACGAAATGGTGGAATTTCTGACACCGCCCGACCTGCTCATCTACCTCCGGGCCGATGTGCCCACGCTCGTCCGGCAGATCCAGCAGAGAGGCCGTGACTACGAAAGCACCATTCGAATTGAATATCTCGAACGGCTGAACACCCTGTATGAAGACTGGATCGAACGCTATCCGCATGAAAAACTGATTGTGGATACCGACCATATCGATTTTGTGAGCAACAACGAAGATCTCGGCAAGATAATCGAAATGGTGGAACAACGAAGGTACGGACTCTTTTCCTGACGTTGTAAATGCAGTCAATAATTGCTAACTTTACCAGCTTTGTTACAAGCAGGTGAATTTATATGATTTCGTTTCGACTGAATGAGATTCCCAAAGGGATATCGCAGGAGCATATGACAGTTTCCGCTGAGGAGCTGGATATCGACTTATCGGAGATCCGTACGATAAACCTTGCGCTGCGGTTTCACAAACGGGATGAACACCTTCGGATCGAATGTGAGATCACAGCGGAAGCGGAATTTGTATGTGACCGGTCTCTGGATACATTTTCCACGGAGCTGAAGAGTACGTACGAGGTTGTTTTCCAGACCGACGCGCAGGATGAACGGGAAGACCTGTCCGGAGCATTCCGACGGCTCGACCCCGCGCAGAACGTGGTTGATATCACCCGGGAGTTGCGGGATTCCCTGTTGCTGAGTGTTCCCGCCAAAAAGCTCCATCCCAGATATTACCGGGATGGTGAGGTTACAGATTTTAAAGTACGGTTTGGAGAAGAGGATAAAGAGCATGATCCCAGATGGGACAAACTGAAGAAATTGAAACAGAACATTCCAAAGAATTAACGAATAGATCCAATGGCACATCCCAAAAGAAAAACTTCCAAAGCACGACGTGACAAGCGTCGCACCCATCAAAAACTGGCCGATGTTACCCTCTCGGAATGCCCCAATTGCGGTGCAACCCATCAGCGGCACCGCGCCTGCACCGAGTGTGGTTACTATCGCGGACGCCAGGTCATCAAGGCCGAAACCGAAGTATAACCATCTTTTTCGTCTGGAGCTGTTCGGTTGACATCCGGCAGCCCAATCCGATTGTCACACCGTTTCGTACGGAGCACTTTCCATGTAACCAATTGAAAAGATGAAGATTGCAGTCGATGCCGCCGGAGGTGATCATTTTCCCGGAAATCCCGTTGAAGGAGCCCTTCTTGCTGTGAAGGAGAATTCGGAGCTTTCAGTTGTACTGGTTGGTCCACAGGACCAGATCGCGGAAGCTTTCAAAGGAGAACAGTACCCGGAAGACAGGGTCATGGTCCATGATGCTCCCGAAATTATCGGGATGGACGAGTCACCCGCCCAGGCAGTCAAGGGCAAACCCCGCTCTTCGATTGTTCAGGGCCTCGGTCTTCACCAGAAGGGCATGGTCGATGGATTTGTCAGCGCCGGCAACACCGGTGCGCTGATGGCTGCCTCCGCCTTTATTCTGGGCCGGCTCGAAGGGGTACTGCGTCCCACTATCGCTACCTATTTCCCCACACTGAAGGGAACCGGCCTGATGATTGATGCCGGTGCAAACCTGGATTCCAAAGCCGAGATGCTGTTTCAATTCGGATGCATGGGCAATATTTACGCCCGGGATGTGATGGGAATCGAGTTGCCGCGCATCGGGCTTCTCAATGTCGGAGAAGAGAAAGAGAAAGGGTCGGAAACCCTGAAAAAAGCGTATGGTATGCTGGAAGCACTCCCCAATTTTGTTGGTAATATCGAGGGGCGGGATGTGCTGTCCGGTCAGGCCGACGTATTTGTCTGTGACGGGATCACCGGAAACATCCTTCTGAAATTCGGTGAATCTGTACCGGAAGCTCTTAAGACGATGCTGATGGGAACCATTCGCAAGAAGCAGCTGAATTCCGAACAGACCGCCCTGGTGGTTTCCCTGCTTGAGGAGGCCTTCGCGCCCTTCGACTATCAGCGGGTGGGCGGAGTGCCGTTTCTGGGTGTAAACGGGATCAGTATGGTCGGTCATGGAGGCAGCTCGCCGGTTGCCATCAAGAATATGATTCTCAATGCCGTAGCCATGGCGGAAGCTGACATCAACAGAAAAATCATTGCATCGTTGGCCTGATCGACGGATGTTTTAATCAGAACTATCACTGACTGTAGATAATACCTGAATGAGTTCCAAAATAAGAGCGCGTATATCGGCAGTGGGGCACTATTTACCCGATTATGTGCTTACCAACAAGGAGCTGGAGTCCATGGTTGATACCAACGACGAATGGATTCGCACCCGAACCGGCATCAGCGAAAGGCGCATCCTCAAAGATCCTGACAAGGCATCCGCATTTATGGCGGCAGAAGCGGCCAGGGAGATCCTGAAGCAGCGCGAACTTGATCCCAAGGAGATTGATGCCATCATTGTGGCTACTATTACTCCGGATTACATGTTTCCGGCTACCGCGTGCCTTACCCAGACCATGATCGGAGCGACTAACGCCTTCGGATATGATCTGTCGGCTGCCTGTTCCGGCTTTTTGTTCGCCCTCAGCTCTGGTTCGGCCCTTATTGAATCCGGCCAATGCAAAAAAGTGCTGGTTATCGGTTCCGATAAAATGAGCTCCATCGTCGATTTCACCGATCGCACCACCTGTATCCTCTTTGGGGATGCCGCTGCCGGCGTACTGCTGGAACCTTCCGAAGACGAAACCGGCGTGATCGACCATATCATGTATTCATCGGCGGAAGGTGCCCAAGCGCTGATTCAGACCGGCGGTGGGAGCCGAAATCCCGCCACCAGGGAGACCGTTGATCAGAAAATGCACTACATCAGACAGGAAGGCCGTTCCGTTTTCAAGAAAGCGACAGAAGGTATGGCCGATGTGTCGGTTGAAATCATGAAAAAGAACAACCTCACTTCTGATGATATCCACTGGCTGGTGCCCCATCAGGCGAATCTGAGGATCATAGATGCCACGGCACGGCGGATGAACATCAGTAAGGAGAAGGTGATGATCAATATCGAAAAGTACGGCAATACCACGGCGGCTACGATTCCGCTCTGCCTGTACGACTGGAAAGACCGTTTAAACAAAGGCGACAATCTGGTGCTGGCCGCCTTTGGGGGTGGCTACACCTGGGGTGCCACCTATCTCAAATGGGCCATCTAAATACCTCACCCATGAAAAAAGCGTATCTTTTTCCCGGACAGGGATCACAGTACAAGGGGATGGGAAAGAACCATTACCGGTTTGACAGCACGTTTACAAAGCGATGTGATCAGGCCGACGAAGTTTTAGGCTACTCCATCACGGAAGTCATGTTCGACGGCAGTGACGCCGATCTGTCCCAGACCAGATACACACAGCCTGCTCTATTTCTCCATGCCTATGCACTGTACGAATCACTTGGTCATACGCCCGACATGTATGCCGGTCACAGTCTGGGGGAATATACGGCATTGGCGGCAGCCGGAGTGCTGACCTTCGAAGATGCTCTTCAGACTGTCCGGAAGCGGGGTGAGCTGATGCAGGCGGCCGGAGAAGAACAACCCGGGGCCATGGCGGCGGTCATCGGCCTGGACGATACCCTCGTTGAGCAGGTGTGCCGCGGAGTTTCCGAAGAACAGGAGGGTACGGTCGGTCCGGCCAATTACAATGCCAAAGGGCAGTTGGTGATATCCGGTCATGAAACTGCCGTAGAAAGTGCGGCAGCGAAACTGAAAGAGGCCGGCGCGAAACTGGTAAAAAAACTGCCCGTGAGCGGAGCCTTTCACTCACCGCTGATGGAACCGGCGAGTGATAAACTGAATGAAATTATCGACGGTCTTGTCTTTAAAACACCGCGGTCCTTTGTATATTCCAATGTCACCGGGGAGGGATCGGTTGATGTGGATGTACTTAAAGACAATGTCAAGCGGCAGCTGTTGTGTCCGGTTCAATGGACCAGGACACTGCAAACCATGTTCAACGACGAGGCCAGGCACTTTATCGAAGTAGGGCCGGGGGCAGTTCTGCAAGGCCTTGTAAAACGAACACTGAAAGAGGCCGGAATCTCCGGTTTTCAGTAAATCCAACAATCAACATACGAATAACTTATGAGCTCGGATAACAATCTGCTGCAAGGCAAAACAGCACTGGTAACCGGGGGCAGTCGGGGTATTGGCAGGGCTATTGCCCTGGATCTTGCCGACGCTGGCGCGGATGTGCTAATCACCTTTGCCAGATCTGAAGAAGCGGCACAGAAAGTGGTTGAGGAGATTCAGGCGAAAGGACGCAAAGCGAAAGCCGTTAAGGCCGATGCCGTTGACTTCAAACAGGCCGAAGAGGTGATGGCAATCGCCGCAAAAGAATTTTCGGGTCCCGATATACTGGTTAACAATGCCGGAATCACCCGGGACACCCTGATCATGCGCATGACCGAAGAGCAGTGGGACGAAGTCATCCGCACCAACCTCAAGAGTGTGTTCAACTACTCAAAAGCGGCCATCCGTCCCATGATGAAAAACCGGTCGGGATCCATCATCAACATCGGTTCGGTGGTAGGCATCGGGGGGAACGCGGGCCAAACCAACTACGCCGCTTCAAAAGCCGGGATTATCGGTTTTACAAAATCGCTGGCCAAGGAGGTGGCTTCACGCAATATCCGTGTCAATGTTGTTGCGCCGGGCTACATCACCACCGAGATGACGGGCCAGCTGGATGAAAAAGTGCTGGATTCCATTATTGCTGCCATTCCGCTCAAACGGGCGGGTGAGCCCTCCGAAGTGGCCGGTGCCGTGCGATTCCTGGCTTCCGATGCTTCCGCATACGTGACGGGCGCGGTTCTGCCTGTGGACGGAGGCATGGCCATGTAGGACACGACCGTTTTTGTTGATTATACTCGAATCTCTTTTTATTATAAAAGGCGTTTAAGCGAGCCCATTGGTTTTTCCAAAAATCGCGAAATCAAACAGATAACAATCAATACACAGGTAACACATTATGTCGCAAGATATCGATGCAAAAGTAAAGTCCATTATCGTTGATAAACTTGGTGTAGATGAATCCGAGGTGGGATCCGATGCCAACTTTACCAACGATCTGGGTGCCGATTCACTGGATACCGTCGAACTGATCATGGAATTTGAAAAAGAGTTTGACATCAGTATCCCTGACGAGGATGCAGAAAATATTGCTACGGTTGGTGATGCCGTAAACTATCTGAAAGGCAAAATTTCCTGAAAGGCACATCTCTTTGTTACTAATTGATGGGAAAACGTAGAGTCGTTATAACCGGTATAGGGGCCCTTACACCAATTGGTAAGGGTGCCCCCGAGTTCTGGAACGGGCTGGTTTCCGGAAAAAGTGGCGCCAAAACCATTGACAATTTTGACGTTACCAATTTTCCGACCCGGTTTGCTGCACAAATCGAAGATTATGATGCTGCGGACTACATGAAACCCAAGGAGGCTCGCCGGCTTGACAAATTCTGCCAGTATGCGCTTATCACTGCAGATGAGGCTATTGCAGATGCAAAGCTGGATCCGGAAGAGATGGACAGCGACAGAGTCGCAGTTCTTGTGGGAAGCGGTATCGGAGGAATGCAGGTCTTTTACGACCAGGCCGTGCAGTTTTATGAAAAAGGCCAGCGTGCCATTTCTCCGTTCTTCATACCCATGCTCATACCGGATATGGCGGCCGGACAGATTTCCATCAAATACGGTTTTCGCGGACCAAATTATTGTGCGGTTTCAGCTTGTGCCACCGGATCGCACAATATCGGGCTCGCTTACGACGCGATTGTCAATGACCAGGCAGACTATGCCGTTTGCGGAGGTTCGGAAGCCCCGGTATTCGGCATGGGCCTGGCCGGTTTCAACGCCGTAAGGGCCATGTCTACTCGGAATGATTCACCCGAGACGGCTTCACGGCCATTCGACAAGACCCGTGACGGTTTTGTACTGGGGGAAGGCGCCGGTATGATGGTCCTTGAGACACTGGAGTCGGCACTCAAGAGGGGAGCGCGTATCTATGGCGAAGTCGCCGGATATGGCTTTTCTGCCGATGCCTATCACATCACCGCACCCGACCCCGATGGCAAAGGGGTAATTCTTGCCATGACTTCCGCGCTTAAATCCGCCGGTATTCGTCCGGAGGATGTGGAACATATCAACATGCACGGTACTGCAACTCCGCTGGGAGATGTCGCCGAGACCAGGTCCATTAAAAAAGTATTTGGTGACCATTCCTATAACATGAGCCTTAATTCAACGAAATCGATGACCGGCCATATGCTGGGCGCGGCCGGAGCCGCCGAGTCGATTGCAACGTTGCTGGCGATCTACCACGGAATGATACCACCCACCATCAACTACGAACATCCCGATCCTGAGTGCGATCTCAATTATACCACGAATGAGACAGAGGTCAGGGATATTACGTACGGCCTCAATAACGCCTTTGGATTTGGGGGGCACAACACCTGCCTTGCCTTTAAAAAATATCAGGACTAGTGATACACCGAATCCGGGCTTATTTTGAGAGACAAAAGCTCGATCCTGATTACCGGAAGAAGCTGGACCGGCTGGAAGAGCTGACAGGCGTTCCAGCCCGGGAACCTGATCTTTACCTGAAGGCACTCCGACACCGCTCTATTGTCGCGGAAAAAAGAATGGCTTCGAATGAATCCTATGAACAGCTTGAGTTCATGGGTGATGCCGTTCTGGATCTGATTGTATCGGAAATTATTTTTGAAGAGTTTCCCTATTCCGATGAAGGCTTCATGACACAATTGCGGTCCAGGCTGGTAAAAGGAGAGATGCTCGCGGAGATCGCAAGAAATATAGAACTTGCGGATCTGATTGAACTAGGTGACCGTGTGCGAAATCAGGGCGTTGAACATACCGATAATGTACTTTCGGATGTTTTTGAAGCTGTAGTGGGTGCGGTGTTTATAGACCACGGATATCTCACGTGCCGGAAATTTGTGATGAATCTGTATCACAAATACATTATCCTTGACGAACTGGTTGCCACCAAAGACAATTATAAGAGTATATTACTGGAAAGGGTCCAGGCTCGCAGGCAGCCGGCACCGGTGTACAGGATTACCCGTGAAAGAGGTCCGGGGCATATGAAGGAGTTTGAAGTAGAAGTCGTTGTCGACGGCCGGACCCTGGGCAGGGGAATCGGTAAAAACAAGAAGAAAGCCGAGCAGGCCGCGGCAAGATCCGCGCTCGACGAACTTGATGCATAGCAGACATTGAATCACATGGTCATTCGTTCTATACTCAATACACCCGCTTGATTATATCTCAACTATTAAATCCGGAAAAGATACATGGCAAAATTTCAGATCGAGATCGATAAAGTCACGGATTCCCGTATATCCCAAACCGACTTTGACAATTTGATATTCGGGGAACTGTTCTCTGACCACCAGCTCGAAATGGTCTATGAAAACGGAGCGTGGCAACAGCCGAAAATCAAGCCATATGCACCGGTATCCATGTATCCGGCCGTCTCCACGTTTCACTATGGCCAGGCTGTGTTTGAAGGGATGAAGGCTTATCGCTATCAGGACACCGGGGCCAATATCTTCAGGATTCACAACCACTTCGAGCGGTTTAACCGATCCTGCAGAAGGGTTTGCATACCCGAGATTCCGCACGATTCTTTTGTGGAAGGCCTGAAGGCGCTGATCGATCTCGAGCGCGAATGGGTACCCAAAGCAAAATACAAATCGTTGTACATCCGGCCGATTGTTTACGCATCCGACCAGACGCTGGGTTTGCGTTCATCAAAAACATTCCGCTTTCACATTATCTGCAGCCCGGTCGGCAACTACTACGCCGAAGGGATCAAGCCCATCCGCCTGACCACCATGCCCGAATATGTACGCGCCGTAAAGGGCGGTGTCGGCGAAGCCAAAGTACCCGGAAATTATGCGGCAAGCCTGGAGCCGACCTTTAAAGCGCAGGAGATGGGCTACACGCAGGTGCTCTGGCTTGATGCTATTGAACACAGGTACGTTGAGGAAGTGGGAAGCATGAACATCTTTTTTGTCATCGGCGACACCCTGGTAACACCTGCTCTGAGCGGCAGCATCCTCCCCGGGGTCACCCGCGACTCGGTACTGGAACTGGCGCAATCCGAAGGAATGAAGATTGAGCAGCGCCCCGTATCCATTGACGAACTGATGGAACACAGTAAAAGCGGCAAACTCAGGGAAATCTTCGGCTCCGGAACCGCGGCCGTAATTTCACCCGTCGGCATGATCCATCACCAGGGCAATGAAATCACCGTATCCACCTCCGCAGAAGAGATGGGGCCGGTAGCAAAATGGTTTTATGATCAGATTACCGGTATTCAGCATGGAGAAATTGAGGATAAAAAATCCTGGTGTACTGTCGTCTGATGTCATCAGTAATTCGTTTGTCACATAAACCGCATCTTTATGAAGGCCTATCTTGATCTGGTGAGCAGGGTTCTCGAAAAGGGAGTCCGCAAGAAGAACCGTACCGGAGTGGACACCATCTCTTCGTTCGCGGAATTCTATAAAGTGGATCTGGCCGATGGATTTCCACTCCTCACAACAAAAAAAGTGCCTTTCCGGTCGGTCATCCTCGAACTGTTGTGGTATTTGAGAGGAGAAGACCATATTCGATGGCTTCGCGACGAGATGGATTGCCACATCTGGGATGCCTGGGCGGATGAGAAGGGACATGTCGGACCCATATACCCTGTAATGTGGCGCCGTTTCCCTACCTTTCAAGCCGGCCAGGTCAAAATGGAAGGAAACGCCGGGGTTGTTGAAAAACAGACCTATACCCTCAAGGAAGTCGACCAGATCGGCAATGCAATTGAAATGCTTCGCACGCAGCCGGAAAGCCGCAGAATTGTTGTGAGTGCCTGGCATCCGGGATTGCTCAAGGAGATGGCACTGCCGCCGTGCCATGTCATGTTCGTGTTTTCCGTTGCCGAAGGGCGCCTGAATTGCCACCTTACACAGCGCTCGGGAGATATCGCCCTGGGCATCCCATTCAATCTGGCGTGTTATTCGGCGCTCACAATGCTTATTGCAAAAATTGTGGGACTGCAGCCCGGTGAGTTTGCGCATACCATTGTGGATGCCCATATTTATGAAAACCATGTGGAAGGGTTGCGACTGCAGCTGGAACGTTCCCCAAAACCCTTGCCCGAACTGATCATCCACAACGACAGGCTTGATAATCTTGCCTTTAAGGATTTCGAACTGAAAAACTACGATCCTCATCCCCGAATCGCTTTTGAAGTGGCGGTTTGACCCTGGCTGGGTTAATCCCCTGCCGGAAGTACCAGTCATCGGCTGGTATGCTCGAAAGCAGTTCGCACAAGGAAGCTGTTACCCTTCACTGTCATCCATTCAAACACACACCCTTCGCGATGATTGTCAGCATGATAGCCGCGCACGACCCCAATCTTGTAATCGGCAAAGGCGGATCGCTCCCCTGGCATATTCCGGAAGACCTGGCCCACTTCAGGCAACGGACAACAGGACATACCATAGTAATGGGGCGTGGCGTTTTTGAGGAAATTGGAGAAAAGCCGCTTCCAAAACGCAGAAATCTGGTGCTGAGCCGCTCACGATCCTATGAGAATGTCGAAACCTGCAGGAGCGTTGCAGATGTGCTCGCAAAAACAGAGAATGAGCAAAAAATTTATATTATCGGAGGATCAGAAATCTACAATCTATTTTTCCCGCTCTGCAACCGTCTTGAAATCACCCTGATTCACGACACCTGGCCGGGTGACGTTTTTTTCCCTGAATATCGCAATCAACTGGGAAGTATCTGGAAAGAGGTTTTTCGGGAGGAGCGGGATGAACTGACATTTGTCGATTATGACCGGGTTTCGGAATAATGCGCTGGTGAATTACCGATACTGCACATGGTAATAGATTCTGCACGGTCGGTCACTTGCCTCTTTTAGACCCGAATCCGCTCAAATAGGGCGGGGAATACCTTTTCATTACTAACCCCTTGCAGGCATGAGAGCACGTTATCCCCAGGACAACAGATCATTCACGCAAAGAACCCGTCAGGTCTTGCGAATGTATTTCGGCACGGCAGTCGTCGTCTGTTTACTCACGCTGCTATCAGGAGTCGGTGTCACTATCGAAGCCCTTGCGGACGTGCCGGTCACACAGCCGCTAAGCCGGTACGAAAACACCATTCTCAATTCCGGCGGAGTGCTTCTGGAGGAACAATCGCGCTATGATGTCCAATCCTATGACATTGACCTGTATGTGGATCCTTCGGAGAAAAGCATCTACGGAAGTGTGATAACCCGAATTTCTGTTTTGGAACCGACAGACAAGTTTGTTGCGCATCTGGATACGGTGTTTGCAACCCATCGTGTGATGTGGGTGAGGATGCAGACTCAGCCCGTGCCTTTGGAGTTCCGACATGAACAGGGCCTGGTGATTGCGCAATTACCCGAAGAACTGCAGCCGGGCGATGTCGCTGATATCGAAATCACCTATTCCGGCAGCCCGAGACAGGCACCAAATCCTCCGTGGGAAGGAGGGTTTACCTGGGCCGAGACCGAAGAGGGAATCACATGGGTCGGTGTCTCATGTCAGATGAACGGAGCCGACATCTGGTGGCCTGTGAAGGACCATCCATCAGACAGGCCCGAATCGGTATCCATGAAGGTTACGGTTCCGGATGGTCTGACTGCTCTTTCAAACGGAGTGCTGCAATCTGTGGAGCATTATACCCCGACTACGAGTACTTTTCACTGGCATACAGACCTTCCGATCAACAGCTATGCCGTTACCTTGAACATCGGGCCCTATGACCTGGTTTCCAGAGATTTTGAAAGTATCACGGGCGAGGTGTTCCCGATCTATTTCTGGACTTTGCCGGCCAACATTGGCAAGGCCCGGGAGTTGATGGATCAGGTGGTCCATCAGATGGAGTTTTTTGAGCGGCTTCTTGGTCCGTATCCCTTCCGAAGCGAAAAGTATGGTATAGCGGAAGCGCCTTTTCTGGGCATGGAACATCAGACACTGATCGCTTACGGAGCCGGGTACCGGGATGATGTTGTGTTCGAAACGGATTCCGGCTTCGACGACCTCCACCATCACGAATTGGCGCACGAATGGTGGGGTAACATGATTGCCGTTTACGACTGGAAAGATTTCTGGATCCATGAGGGTTTTGCTACCTACATGCAGCCCTTGTACGCGGAAGAGCTGCATGGGAAGGATCAATATCGCTATTTCATGCAGCGATTGTATGAACGTATTTCCAACAACATGCCTATTGCGCCTGTGGAAACCAGAACAACCAGGGAGATGTTCGAGGGTCGTGATATCTACATGAAAGGAGCATGGGTGCTCCATTCCCTTCGAAAATTGATCGGGGATGAGCCTTTTTTTACATCACTGCGTCAAATGCTGTATCCAGATCCGGAACTGGAAAAAGCGGGAGTCCGGCCGCCTTCAAGGCTGGTCGATACGGACGAATTCATAGCCATCGCCGAGCAGAACAGCGGAAGGGAACTGGACTGGTTTTTTGAAACTTATCTGCGTCATGCAGATTTGCCCGAGCTGGAAAAGAGACAGGACGGTGATGTGCTGTACCTTTCCTGGAACGTACCCGGCGACATCTATTTTCCCATGCCGGTTGAGGTGTTTGACGGTAAAGAGCTAAGAGTGATAATCCCCGAAAAGGACAAGGAGGTCAAAATTTTTGACCGTTCACAGCTCAGGATTGATCCTGACGGCAAGGTTTTGAGGAGCGACATGTTTGACCGGTAATCGACATACGTTCGTGGAAAAACCGCTGTTTATGACGCTAAGCGGCTCGTCAAAGTTAAATCGGTCAAAGCGTCATTCTCCGGTGTTTGCTCGAACGTAACACACGGTACGTGCAGAAAGCCTAATCTTGCGGCAGGTCGTCTGCAGGCAGAATGTGGAACGAATACGGATCCGACCAGTTTCCCGAGACCCCGTAAAAATCAACGGTCATAATCCTCAGTTTGTAAGAACCGGGGGGCAGATCCTCGGAGCTGAATGTGTTATCCTTGCGGATGCGAAATCTGTGACTCACCTGCTCTTCCTGGGGTGAATAGATGTGAACGAGGTAATGATCACTCATGGGGACCGGCTTCCAGCTTAGATGAATTCCGGTCCGACTGTCGTTGGCGAGACGGTTTTTGATGTTGACCGTGTCCAGAATCTGGGGTTTGTCCGGTTGCGGCACATCCATGAATCGGGTGGATTCGGAACGACCGACAATAGCTGTTCCCTCATGGACTAAATGACGTTCTGAGGGCGTGTCAAAAACGATGTCACCTTTCTGACCGGTCAGGGCTATGCCCGCCTCCCCCCGGCACATCAATCCATACTCGAAAGCCTCTCCGGTTGAATCATGAAATACCTTGGTATCAAAGCAGATAACACCTCCGGAAAGAAGGCTGGTTCCTGAGGCGTTGAGTACATGGATTTCCGCATCCAGTAAAGTCAACTGCGTGCCGTCTTCAGCAAAACGCACTCTGGAGAGCGGGTGGATGATAATGTGCTCCTGTTTTCCAAAGCGTAAAACGACAAACTGACCGCTAACGGTCTCCAGCTCATCACCGGGTTGCAACAGATGATCCATCCACAGGTCCAGTGGTTCACTGTTAATCAAAACTGTGGTCGGCCCGTCACAGTACTCGATATACGGGAACAGGTAGGCACCGGTTGTATCGACAGGGGGCAACGGGTCGGCAGCATGTGCCGAATTGAGTGCGGATACCAGAAGGAAGCCCGGCAAAAGCATCCATGTGATTACCCTGAGCCGATTGAGGATGTATGTAGTCAAATCGAGACCTCTTTAAGATGTACTGCAAAATGCTTGATCACAGGCCTGGTCAGTGCTGTGATATGGCGGCTGTCGGAGGCTTTGGAGAACTCCACCGCGATATTATCCTGAAGAATCCAGATACCATCACTGTTAAAGGTATATGCTTCGCTCTGGCTATAATCGTAAAAAAGGTAGTCATTGACAAACGATTCCGCGTCAGGAATTCCCATTTTCGTCAGCGCATCAGCAGTTTTTTCTTCCCACTGCCGAATCTGATGCTCTCCCGGTTTCCTGTCGAGGAAGGTAGTCCGGAAATAGCGGCGGTTCAGAAATCTCCGGCAAAGGTCGGACAGCACCGGGCAGTCCGAATGCTGCCAGTATTTCAAATTAATGAGGATGTCGTTGTCGTCCAGATTCACAAACGCGTCGAGCATTTTCCGGCTCACCTTCCCGGTGCCCTGTGGTTTTAGCCCGAAGAAATACTTCAGCGATGGTGAGTAAATCGGGAAACCGGAGTTCTTCGCATAAAGCCGTCGTGCGCGCGTGAGGATGGCCATCAGCAGCTTGTCGCCGGCCAGAACCGTTTTATGCAGATACACCTGCATGTACATGAGTCTTCTGGCGACAATATAGTTTTCCACCGCGTAAATGCCTTTTTTATCAATAACAATATTGCCCTGATGCACACGCATTGTCCTGATGATGCGGTCGATCCCGATCGATCCTTCGTGAACACCGGCAAACATACTGTCGCGCCGGAGGTAATCAAGCCGGTCGATATCGAGTTGGGAAGAGATCAGCTGATGCAGAAATTTTTTGGGATACTGATTGGTAAAGATGCTGATGGCGGTGTCGAGACGACAGTCATACTCACGGTTAAGCTCCTCCATCATCAGCAGTGTCAGTTTCTCGTGATGCACCTTTTTTATGATGCTGTTCTCGAGGGTATGCGAAAACGGGCCGTGGCCAATATCGTGGAGCAGGATGGCAGCCAGCGTACTTTCAAACTCATGATGCGTAATGGTGGTATCCCTTTCACTCAGGTGATGGAGCACCCGCTGCATCAATCCGAGCGCCCCCAGGGCATGCGAAAAACGGGAATGCTCGGCACCCGGAAAAACAGTATTGGCCAAACCCAGCTGCCGGATTCTTCGAAGACGCTGGACATAGGGGTGATCCAGCAGTTGAAGCACCATGCCCTTGGGCACACTGATAAAACCGTGAACAGGATCGGTAAATATTTTGTATTGGGTGGATTTGTCCATGTATACAGGATGATGTTGCAATAGCAGATTCTCTTGCGACAGACAGTTGCTGTCTTAATGGCCCTGCATGTAGAAAATAAATAAATAAATATGAATTCTTTCTTTTTGTGTTATTTCATATGTTTGAAATTTTTGATTTATAATGTCAGATAGAATGACATGACCGGTTTTAATCATGCGCCTGTGGGTCCTGATCCCGGCCCGGTCATGATCATAGCACTTCGTGACCTTCGGTTCATCAGTTTCCGTTAAAAAAAACGGAGCGGCTGTTTGGCGTCCTGCAATTCGTTACCATCGACAATAGTACTTAATCACACTGTTTACCATGGCATTTGACAAGAAAACAGAATCCTTCCTGGAACAATTACTGGTCACTCCGAGTCCGGCCGGCTTTGAAAAAGCGGGGCAACAAGTATGGATGGACTATCTCCGGCCGGTAGCCGACCGAATTGAGGCCGACGTCTATGGATCTGCGGCGGCTCACCTGGACGTGGATGATAACGCCATAACAGTTATGATAGAAGCCCATTGCGATGAAATAGGTATGATTATTCAGCATATTGACGATTCCGGTTTTCTATATGTCAACAAAGTCGGTGGGAGTGATCCTGCGATTGCACGTGCCCGCAAGGTGTACATCCACAGTCGCGACGGGATAGTGAGCGGCATAATCGGCCATACTGCCATTCACCTGCAGGATCGTGCCAATAACAAGGCTCCCAAATGGAGCGATCTTTTTGTCGATATCGGCGCTGGTAACAGGGAGGAGGCCTTGTCCATGGTTCAAGTGGGCGATCCCGTCACATTGGCCGAGCAGTTTGAGTTTCTTTCCGATGATATCATTGTGGGCAGGGCGCTTGACAACCGGATTGGCGGTTTCGTACTCGCAAAAGTGATGGAAAACCTCAGAGAGCGCAAACAAGAGTTGCAGGTGAATGTGATCGCGCTGAATGCCGTTCAGGAAGAGGTGGGTGGCTTCGGAGCGCGGATGATGACGTATCGCTATGAACCGGATGTCGCCATTGTTACCGATGTGACACACGCCACTGATACGCCAGTAATCAGCCATAAGGAGCACGGATTGATCAAACTGGGAAGCGGACCCGTTATCACCCATGGAGGGGCAAACCACGCCAAAGTATTGGCATGTATCGAGAAGGCCGCGGATAAAGCGGGCATTGATTTGCAGCGCGAAGCCGCCGGCTCAAGAACGGGAACCGACACCGACAGTATATTTTATCAGAAAAAAGGAGTGCCCAGCGGACTAATTTCCCTTCCTCTCAGATACATGCACAGTCCGGTTGAAACCGCTTCTAAAAATGATGTGCTGGACCTGGCGGAACTGATGACAGAAACCGTAATCGGCATGACCCCAAATCAACGGTTTGGCATATTCGATGGATAAATCCGCATGCATCAGACCATAAAAAAAAGCCAAATCGATTGCTCGAAATGGCTTTTTTCAGAAAAAGCAACTGGTCTCAGTCTTTCTTTTTGTCCTGAATATCAATTCGGATATCCTGAGCAAGCTTCTTGAGATCCTGGAGTGTTTTACGAGCACGAGTACCAGCAGTCTTGTTATTCTTGCTGTAAAATTTTTCCATATCCACCTCTAAATCATCAATCAAAGATTTGACTTCGCTGAATCTGTTCATGAATAACTCCGTTTGTTTATAATTTATTTCTGAAATGTGGAAGACGGGTTGTCTTCATTTGCATCAAGCTAATTATAAGCAATCCAAGATGTCAAGCAGGAATTACGCTAATTCCATCAAAAAAAACATTTTTTCTGTTTTTAAATGATGGATTGGCTTATAATTCAACAGCATGGCGCTAAAGTGCTGTTAATTTGGAAGTATCCGGCAGTTTGGCAAAACCTTGAAGGGTGCAGAAGAAGCCGGATGCAGGTGGTGGAAGCAAATCGTAAGGCGGGCTCCATCCCTTTGTTACAGAATCCCCGGCAGAATCAGGTTCATTTTCTCGGCTCTGTCCAAGTATAACGCCACCTGTTTCCTCGGCGGGAAACACTATGACATGCTCATAATTGAGTGCTTCCCGAAGCAGGTCTGCCAGCCGTGAGAGCGGTATGTCGAGGATCTCTCCGGAGAACGAATCCCGAACCAGGTTGGATAACACCAGATGTGTTCCGGGAGGGCGCAGAGAAAACCACGCTGTATCGACATTGATGTTGTTTTCACTCCGGGTGATCAGGTTTTTCTGAAAGCCATTGACCCCGACGGCTGAAATACCGCTGTCGGCCAGCAGTGCAATAATGCGGTGATTGAGGTCACGTGTGCTTCGGATTCGCGCATCCTGACGTGTCATGCCGGTCTGGATCAGACGATCGGTATAGGGACTGTCACCATGAAGTATGATGCCGCTGCATCCTCTCTGCATGGACATGGCCTCCGCAAATGTCTTCATGAAGAAGGAGTGGTCAAGGTGGTCGTGATCCAGGATAGCGATATAGTTCATGTGGAATTGAAACGCTTTCGGGTGATATTCCCTGTATCGATTTGCAGACTTTCGGATTTGTCTATAGTTGTTTTATTCGTTCTTCAGGGATGATTTTTTCAGGCCAGATGCCATGAACTGATATGGAAGCAAATCTCCCACCTTCAGGATTGTGATGTCCATATCTGCATTATAGAGCGTAACCTGACCATGGTTCATGTGTTCGGCCATAACTTGCCGGCAGGCACCGCACGGGCTTACATAATCTCCCATTGGTGCATAAACATGAATCTCCTGAAACTTCGTTGCACCGCAGGAGATTGCTTTTGCCAGAGCGACCCGCTCGGCACACAGTCCCTTCTGCCAATCCGGCACTTCAATGTTAACACCGGAGAAAACGCCGATGTCGGTCAGCAAAAGAGCCGTGACCGGAAAATCCGAGTGCGGAATAACGCAGTGACTTGTCAACTTTTTCAATCGCCCGGCACTGATACTGTTTTCAGTGGTAACAAACAACCGTTCGCCGTCCAGTGGTTCCCTTTCGGGATGAGTGGAGACATCAAGGCGATACCACTCAATCCAGGCCCTGTTCCACTGATCCGGATACTTCATGCCATATTTTTCCTCTGATCGTTCTTCGCCATGAATGGAATCAGTGCCGCTTTCCGGTATTAAAAGCTTTTTTGGCGTATCACCTTCGCTGAGACAGGAGAAAATGGCCGCCTGAACAGCATCCACCGACAGGGGATAGGAAATATTCTCAACCCGTACGCCCGGATACAACCTGCCGTTACGGCCTTCTACCAGGCAGACTTCGTTTCTGTCGGAATGGGGAATATGGCATCGCTGCCTGAGTGTGTTCCAAAAAAAAGGTTTCATGGGATAAACAATTGATCGTGCTGCCCCGGTTGCTGCGAACGTACATCAGGGATCCGGACATGTCGCATGTTTCCATTTTGCCACAACGGATTCTGATCGTCAAAGTGATCTGAAAAGACATTCCCGGATTGTCCGGTACTGAGAATACCATGGAATTCCTTGTGGGGAGTGTTCTTCATGATCCGTTTCAGTGTGCTGGTGCCGGTCAACCTGAGTTCTTCGTTGGCTTTCGTATGACTCGCGTGAATCGTATGTGGAGCTCCTGAGACGTGGAGCTCATTTGTTTTGAAAAGGCTGCGCGCAGCGGCTCGTGCAGGAAAACTTCGCTTTGTCGTGGCATCAAATAACACCGGCATAATTGAGGGACTCACAACCGGGTTCCATTGCCAGGCATGGGGCTCTTCCCCATATGTTGAAATCAGATAACGGACGGCCTCTTTCATGGATGTATGAATCCAGTCGCTGTATGTCATGGAGTGTGAAGCCGGCCAGTGTTCCGGCTCTTGCAATAGCAGGGATACGGCGGAAATAGGGATATCCGAACTGGTATAGAGCGCCGCATACCGGTCATGATCCATATAATTCCGGTAAAGCAATTGAGCGCTTTTTCCCAGAAAGACCTCGAATAGCGTTGCTGCTGTCTCGTTGGCCCGGTACTCATGGTTCCAGTTTTGAAGATAGGGCAGGGCCATTGCGACGATAGTGTCGCCTTCCTGGACGGATTCCAGGCTGCTGACAAGCGAAGAGGCCAATGATGCGGCAAATGGCGAGTAAACGTCCTGAATCCAGGTATCGGTTATCAGCTCCGGCAGACGGGAAAATGGAGCGTCACTGAATAGCTCAAGATACCGATCGGCACGATCCCACGGCTTGAAGAATAAGTTGTTGGAGACAGCCGGAACATCTCTCCATGACTCCAGAAAAAAAACAGGGCGGCCGTCACCTCTGACTGTTGACGGAAAAAGCGATGAAGCATTTTCGACATCAGCCGGTATGGTGCCGTCGTGAATGGCAAACGGAGTTTCTATGCTGAATATATTGCCAGCAGGGAAAAGCCCCGCTTCCTTTTTATCCGTTGCCAGAATTTGAACTGCCGGATGATGAATCCGGCGAGCGACAGCCTCGAGATCGGATAACGTGCGCGTCAGGGCAAGATCATGATACGCTCCAAAATCGGCAAAAGTATCAAAGCCGGTCCAGTCAAAGGCAAGGTAGCGGTTATCCGGGACGGAGTGCGCCACAACCGGACGGTTTTTCGCTGAAAACGTGACCAACTGATACTCCGAACCGTCCTGAAAAGTCAATATGCGACGATTCGCCTGTACATCATCCGATAGAAGCTCTTCATACTGAATATCGGTCTTCCAGTCAACCGGCCCATCCACAGGCTCCTCGAACAGACTTCCGGAAAAAAAATATCCGTCATCGGCCGGCAAGGGCATAAGCGCCCAGGAGACAGATTCATTTTGCCCGGTCAGCATAACCGGGAATCCTGGAATTGTTATTCCGGCCCTGATCCGGTCCTGGACCTCCACAATCATCTCATACCCCTGATCGGGAAGTTGCAGGGCCGATTCGTGATGTACCTTGAGTACCGAAAATGGCTCGGGGGATTGGGTTGACATGGCAAATCCCGTTCCTGAATATCGATCTTGGGCGGAACGGGACGTTCGGGCAAACGCAAGCCAGTCGTCCGTCAGATTCGCTATGGCCGAAGAGTCGGCAGTCGGTATGCCTCTGTCAAAATGCTGGTCCGTGGGAGCCTCAAGCGTCGTAAGCAGCCGGATGATGTCATCGTCTTCGTATCCGTTCAGATGAAACAACGCCGGTTTTGTCCAAAAAGCCTGCTGCTGCTCCCAGCTCCAAAGCAATTGCACCCCAATAGCGTGCCAGGGTTCCCAGGAAAGCGGTATGGTATTGCTGAGTGTGAATTCCAGCGGAAGCCTTTTTTCGTTATTATCAATAAAGGCATTAATCCCCATGGCGTAAGCGGCCAGTAGTCGCTGATCTCTTTCCGGCAATTCCCGGAACTGATCCCTGGCTACAGCGCCGAAATTCATTGTCAGATAAAACCGGTCCAGATCCAGCAGATTTCTGTCGATCATCTGTGTATGCAGGCCTTCCAGCTTGTAGAGTTGACGGTTCATCTGCCAAAGGCGGTCACGAGCATGCAGATATCCCATAACGGCATAGGCGTCTGATTCGCTGCCGGCGGTAATATGGGGAATCTGAAACTCATCCCAGATCACCGTGACCTCCTCTTCCAGGCCGTCAATCCGCACGGTTTTATCCAGGGATGGTATCAGCTGAAACCATGTCCAGTAAATAGATAGGCCGGCAAGCACCACAATGAGTAGCAGAAAAAGGAGAAGTATCTTTACTGCTGATTTCATGAAACAGGAAAATATGTGTAATTTTGGGGCTGTTGAAAATTAGGCACAAATTACAAATTCTTTATCACAAGCATTCCATCAAATGCACTCCCCGAATCTACTTCCTGTTGACCCCGACCGATTGACCGCGATCGCTAAAAAATGGGGGACGCCCACCTATGTGTACTCCGAGAAGGCTATTCGTGACCAGTGCCGAAAATTGACCGGACTTTTTTCTGATGTACCCGTTTCCTGGCTTTATGCCGTTAAGGCAAACGATAATCCCCATATTGTACGTGTGATTGCAGAGGAAGGCCTGGGGTTCGATACCGTCAGTTTTGAGGAAGCATTATTGTGCCTGGAACTGGGGACCGACCCGGGGGATATCTTCTATACCGAAAACAATATGACCGAAGCCGAAATGAACGGTGCGGTCGAAGAGGGTATCGTCCTGAATATCGGATCGGTCGATCGGCTGAAGGCCTTCTGCGAGCAATGGCCCGGTACATCCTGCAGCATACGGCTGAAACCGGACATAGGAGATGGTCACCACGTGAAAGTCGATACCGGTAACATCGACAGCAAGTTCGGCATCAGAATGGATCTGATCGATGAGGTAATCGCTCTGGCCGAATCGCACAAGGTCACGATCAGGGGACTGCATGCCCACATTGGCAGCGGCATTCAAAAGCCGGAGAACCTGATTTATGAGTTGAATGTTCTCCTGGAAGCTTCCGGAAAATTCAAGGACCTTGAGTTCCTGAATTTCGGTGGTGGCATTCCTATTCCGTACCGAAGCGGAGATCCCGAATTTGACGTCGAACGGTTTGCGGAAATGGCCTCCGAACGGTTCCGGACACATCTCGAGGAGAGCGGCAAACCGCTGCGTTTTTATTTTGAGCCTGGAAGGTGGATCGTCGGCGCCTCCGGAATACTGCTTGCGGAAGTGACAACGGTCAAGGATCAGGGGCGGAAAACGTTTCTTGGCACCAACACCGGATTCAACCATCTGCTTCGGCCCGCCTTGTATGATGCCTATCATGAAGTGATAAACATTTCAGCAGGTGACGACGAGCCCCGAAATATTTATGATATCGCCGGCAACATTTGTGAAAGCGGAGATATTCTGGCGGCCGGGCGATCTCTCCCGGAAACGAATACCGGAGATATTCTGGCGATCCTGGACGCCGGTGCATATGGGATGACCATGGCCTCCAGCTACAACCGCAGGGCACTTCCCGCCGAAGTAATGGTCACCGAACAGGGATTCCATAAAACCATCAGAAGCAGAAAGTCGGCCCGCCAGACCGTCAGGGAGTTTCTTAATGACACAGGAGTCGCCACCGACAATGATTGATCTGAGAAGCGATACCGTAACCAGGCCAACGGAACCCATGTGGGATGTGATGAACCGGGCCCCGGTTGGCGACGATGTATTTGGCGAAGATCCCGGCATAAACGCCCTGGAAGTGAAGGTAGCCGGCTTGTTTGGGAAGGAGGAGGGACTGTTTGTTCCGAGTGGGACGATGGGGAACCAACTCGGGGTCAAAGTCCATACCCAATCGGCAGACGAGGTGATTATCGATGAGCACGCACACATTTTCAATTCGGAAGGTGCGGCGGCCGGACTCATTTCCGGTGTTCAGATGCGAACACTGCCTGGCAACAGGGGAGTAATGGATCCCGAGCGTGTAGCCGATGCCATACGCAGCAAAAACGACTGGGATCCGCATACCCGCCTGGTTGCGGTTGAAAACACCTCCAATATGGGAGGGGGAACCTGCTACCCGCTGCAGACACTGCGCGACATTTACGAGACAACCCGGAGGCACAGCCTTGCACTCCACATGGATGGCGCAAGAATCTGGAACGCGGCCGTTGCTACCGGCACAAGACTCGAAGAATTTGGCGCCCTGTGTGATACTATTTCGGTCTGCTTCAGCAAGGGACTGGGGGCACCGGTCGGCTCCATGCTTCTGGGAAGCGGGGATGAAATTAAGAAGGCGCGACGATACCGCAAGTTGCTCGGTGGCGGCATGAGACAGGCCGGTATGCTGGCCGCCGCCGCATCCTACGCTGTTGACCACCATTTCAACGACCTGGCCCATGACCATCGCCGGGCCAAAACGCTTGCGCACGCCCTGTCTGCGTCACCATATTTCCAGATACTGCCGGAACATGTCGAAACAAATATCGTGTTGTTCAAGGTAGACAAAGCACCGGTCGATGCCGTTCTTGATCACTTTCACCAGCACGGAGTGGCCATGATTCCTTTCGGGAAGCAGACAATTCGAGCCACATTCCATCACCAGGTTTCCGATGCTGACCTTGAAACCGTCATTGATAGTGTAACATCATACCGTTTGTAACTCTTTTTTAAGGTGAACCTATTTCAATTCGTCAGATCCTACTGGCGGCTGCCTCTTTTTGGTCTCAGTTTTACATTCTTCTCCAACTTCGGACAAACATTTCTCGTCTCCCTGTTTGTCCCCGGGTTTCTTGCCGCTTTTGAAATGTCCAATGCCTCTTTCGGGACGCTGTATTCGGCGGCGACAATGAGCAGCGCCATCACTCTGGTCTGGATCGGCTCGAAAATCGACCGCATTTCCCTGAAGAGGTACGCCTTCATGGTAACCGCCGGACTGGTACTGGCTTCCCTGATCCTGGCTTTCTCCTTGTGGATATGGATGCTGTTTCTGGGGCTGTTTGCCATCAGGCTGTTCGGACAGGGATTGAGCAGCCATACGGCCCATACAGCAATGGGACGGTATTTTATCACCATGCGCGGCAAAGCGCTGAGTATCTCCAGCCTCGGTTACACACTCGGTGAAGCGATATTGCCCATCACCATTACGGCACTGATTACCGCAGCGGGGTGGAGGTTCGGATGGATCACCATCAGCCTGTTCATCGCACTGGCTCTGCCCGCAATTATCATATTTACCCTTGGCCGAAATCCTCAAGACTCGGCTGAAAAGAAAAGTACAGGATTTGCCGACGGAGCCTCCCAACCAGGCAGCAACTGGCGCCGGTCGACTGTTCTCCGCGATTATCGTTTTTATCTTTTTCTTCCAGGCATTCTGATTTCTCCGTTTCTGCTCACTGGAATTTTTCTGTATCAGACACGTCTTGCCGAATTCAAGGGCTGGGAAATAGAAATACTCGCTTCAGCATTTATCGCTTTTGCAGCTGCAAAATCCATTTTCTCACTAGTCGGCGGACCCATGGTCGACCGCTTCAGGGCTTGCCGCATGTTTCCCTTCTTTCTGATACCGTTTTTTACGGGACTCCTTGTACTGACCCTCTCTTCACACAGTATCACACCTTTTCTCTACCTCTTCCTGGCGGGGATGTCGGAGGGCTTTGGCGCAAACATTAAAACATCCATCTACGCCGAGCTCTATGGCACCGCCAATCTGGGCACCATTCGCAGCATGATATCCATGTTTGTGGTGATTAGTACTGCAATTAGTCCTATTTTATTCGGACATCTGCTGGACGCCGGAATCCCGTTCGGCTCCATTATTCAGGGCTCCATGGGGCTGATGATCGTCATAATGGTTCTGGGATCCTTTATGTATCGTGAGGCCCGTAATATCATTTCATAATATTATCGCACGTATGAACGAGAAAGAATTACTGCTCTCCGGCAAAGCGACATTTCATGTTGAAGTTCCGTATCGGCTGTATCGCACCGGGAACGCCGCATCCCAGCCTCTGTATGTTTACCTGCATGAGAACGGGCTGAATCTGGTCCGCCTTGAAGAAAAGGCAAACCCTCTGCTGGATCTGCCCGGGTATCATCTGCTTTTTCAGGCGCCATACGCGGAAATAGCACCCGTTGAGGGGGAAAGGGGCTATCACTGGATTCCCGAGTCCGATGACGACGCTACAGTGACCTCAGCCCGTGAGCATGTCTCGGAATTCATGCAGGAGGTCATCGATGGCCTGTTGCCCCACATCCAGGGAAACCGGCTTGTTCTTGTTGGATGGGAGCGTTCACGGAGACAGGTCTCCTATTTCTGCGCAACACGGCCGCATTATGTTAATGAACTGATACTTTTTGAGGGATCCATGGATCAATCATGGATGGAGGAGGATAGAAAAAGATACCGGCATTTACGTGTCCTGGGACTGTCCGGCAAGGATGCGGAAATAAATAAAAATACCGTAAATACGATCTCACGGTGGATTGAAAGCAATTAGCCTGTTAGATAACGTAATGATTGACAAGAAAATAGGGCTCGTACGAGACTCTTGCATGGCAGGCTTCCAGACAGCACGAAAAAAAAACGCAAATAGTGCTATTTATTATTATTAATGTTAGTTTTTACTAATATTAAATGCGGGATGGAATACTATCAGGGCTTATAACCCTGTCGATTGTGGCTGGATAACCCTACGGAAACCCAATTGATAACTCTATGGATTTAATGAAAATTCTTGTCATTGAAGACGACCGGATTGTACGTACACTGGTCAAGCACGTATTAGAAAAAGAGGGGCATGAGGTGTCTATTGCCGAAAATGGTCAATCAGGCGAAGATATCGCGTTAAATGAAGAATTCGACATGATCATTCTGGATCTGGGATTGCCGGACAAAAGCGGTATGGACGTTTGCAAGACATTGCGTGACAGTGATGTGAATACACCCATCCTGATTCTTTCAGCCTACCAGAACACGGATACAAAAATCACCGGATTGAATACGGGTGCCGATGATTACCTGACCAAGCCATTTGATAACAAGGAGCTTCTGGCCCGTATCGACGCCATCATCCGTCGTGTCCAAAAGCGGGACGATACCGGCAATATTTTTGAGTGCGGGGAATTGAAAATCGATCTGGTTAACAGGGATTTCTATGTGAAAGATAAAAAGGTATTGTTGACCAACAACGAGTTCAATCTGATGGCCTATTTCCTGAAGAATCCCAACAGGATTCTTGATAAGGACGAATTGACCAATAATGTGTGGGATATCAACTTCGATACCAACACCAACTTCCTGAATGTCTATATCAGCTACCTCAGGAAGAAGATTGAGGAAATTACCCCCGTAAATTACATTCAGACCATTCGGAAAAAAGGCTTTATGCTTCAGTGCGAATCTTTCGCTGATCAGGCCTGAACGATGCTGAATGAGCGATTTTAAACCGGATAACGCCAGTCAGGTTGCCGAAGCCATCGCTTTCTTTTCCGAGTACGTGAGCGATCATAAAAAAACACTGTTCCGATCCATACTGGAGTCACGCACCCGTTTTTTTACCGTTGTACTGGAGGATATCTATCAGCCGCAGAATGCTTCTGCCGTGTTGCGGAGTTGTGACGGATTCGGTATTCAGGATGTCCATGTCATCGAAAACAGGAATGTATTCGATGTGGACAAGGGAGTGACCATTGGGTCGGACAAATGGCTCACCGTCAACCGCTATAATGACAATAAGGTCAACAATACGGAAAGGGCCTATCGCCATCTGAGGGAGAAAGGATATCGGATTGTGGCAACCACTCCTCATGAACACCAGATTTCACTGCCGGATTTTTATCCCGACCAACCCACAGCCCTGGTTTTCGGCGCGGAGAAGGCGGGACTCACACCCTATGCCATCGACCATGCCGATGAATGGCTGTATATCCCGATGTTCGGCTTCAGCGAAAGCTTTAACATATCCGTGTGCGTCGCGTTGTGCCTCTACCAGCTTCGCAGGGTGATGTCGGCCGAAGGGCAAGATTTCTCATTGTCGGAAAGCGAGAAAGAGGCGCTGTATCTGCATTGGATTCGGAAATCCATCCGGAAGCTGGATGCGCTGGATCGCAAGTTTCTGGAAAAGCAGCAACCGCAGGAAGACCGGCCCTGAACCGGTCACTTTTTTAGGACCAGCCGGTTTTGTGATAAAGAACAGGGCTGGTTACGCAGCCCGTACACTGAACACATTACGTGGCCGGCTTTTTGTCTGTTACCATCTCGAGACCGATCCTCCCTCGTTGCTCATCCAGGGAGTCTATTCGGACCCGGATAATATCACCTACAGATACCACCTCATGAGGATTGTTAACCCGTTTGCGGTCGCTCATTTTTGAAATATGCAGCAGCCCGTCCTGCTTTACACCGATATCGACAAAGGCTCCGAAATCAACCACGTTTCGAACGGTTCCCTCCAGCTCCTGTCCCTCCCGTAAATCACTCATGGACAGAATATTCTGCTTCAGGAGGGGCTTGGGCAGCGATTCCCGGGGATCACGTCCCGGTTTCTGCAGGTTTTCAATGATCAGTTTCAGCGTAGGCAAACCAATTCCGGCACTTTCTGCAGTCCTGTCGAGATCCAGATCCCTGAATTTAAGCGGCAGCAGATCGGCCATGTCCCGAATTTTCCCAGGTTCAATACCCACTTTTTTACAGACGATTTCGGCCGCTTCGTAACTTTCCGGATGGATGGCCGTGTTGTCCAGCGGCTGAGGGGAGTCCGGTATGCGAAGAAATCCCGCTGCCTGCTGGAATCGAAACTCGCCGACTCCGGCAACACTCCTGAGCTGCTCCCGATTACGGAATGGCCCGTTCTGGTCACGGTGCAAGACAATATTTTTGGCTATGGTACTGCTGAGGCCCGAAACATAAGCAAGCAGGGCAGAGCTGGCCGTATTTACATTGATTCCGACCATATTCACACAGCTTTCCACTACATCATCCAGTTTGCGGGAAAGCTGAACCTGGTTTACATCGTGCTGGTACAATCCCACACCTATGGATTTCGGATCAATCTTCACCAGCTCAGCCAGCGGATCCTGCACCCGGCGGGCAATGGAGATGTTGCCTCTCATGGCGGCTTCCAGATCCGGAAACTCCTGCTTCGCCAGTGGCGAGGCCGAATAGACGGATGCTCCCGCCTCATTGACAATTAGATAGTGAAGGGTTTCATCGGCCTTCTTCTCTTTTCGCAAGCCGATCAGTTCGGCAACCACCTGTTCGGTTTCCCTGCTCCCGGTTCCGTTGCCAATGGCGATCAGGCTCACGCCGTGCCGTTCGATCAAATCATCCAGAACCGCAATGGACTCACGAATCTTCTTTCGGGGTGGTGTAGGGTAGATGGTTGTGCCCTCAAGATACTTGCCCGTAGCATCCACAACGGCAACCTTGCACCCGGTTCGGTAGCCCGGATCGATTCCGATCACGTTTTGCGATGAGAGGGGTGGTTGAAGCAACAGGTTTTTCAGATTTTCCGCAAAGGTACCGATGGCGTGTTCTTCCGCTTTCCCGGTCAATTCCTTGCGGGCTTCCCGTTCCAGCGCCGGGAACAGAAGGCGGCGAAACGCATCCGCCGCTGAAAGCTTCAGCTGTTCAGTGAATATGGATTTAGAGTTCGTAATAATATGGCGCTCAATTTTTTCAACGGCCTTATCTTCCAATATTTCTATATTTGCACTCAGAATTCCTTCACGTTCCCCACGGTTGACGGCCAGGATCTGATGCGGCCGGACGTGGGTGAGTTTTGCCGCGAATTCGTAGTACTCCCGATAGGTCTCCTTTTCATCCGGTTGTTTGGTTTTGGTGACGGAAAGCACCCCGTGCCGTTCGATCTGTTTACGAATACTGTTGCGGATATCCACCTCTTCATTGATCCACTCGGCGCAGATGTCACGTGCCCCTTGAAGCGCCTCTTCGACGGAATGGACGTTTTTTTCGGCATCCAGATAATCCATGGCGAGTGTCTCTGGATCGCCCGTAACATTTTCCTCCTCCCACATCAGGATTGCCAGTGGCTCGAGACCTTTTTCGCGCGCCACAGAAGCTCTTGTTTTTCGTTTTGGTTTATAGGGGAGATAGAGGTCCTCCAGCTCCTTTAAAGTCTTGCAAGAGGCAATTTCGGCAGCCAGTTCCTCGGTCAGTTTTCCCTGCTCGCGAATCACACCCAGAATACTTTCCCGGCGCTCGTTCAGGAGTCTGATAAACTCGAGGCGATCCCTTATATCACGAAGCTGCTCTTCATCCAGTCCGCCGGTGCGTTCTTGCCGGTAGCGGGCGATGAAGGGGATGGTCGCACCTTCATCAAGAAGGGCAGACACCGCCGCGACCTGCGCGGGAGCCATGTTGATCTCTTTTGCGATTTGCGAAATAATTCCTTCGGATGCCATAAATTTTGCTATTTTTCAATCGATCAATACGTTATAGCCGGTTAAAACCCGGCCTGCATGCAACGGTCGCCATGAATTCGAATACGGATCTGTCCGTAGCATCGTGAACGAGACGGCCGGCAAGGCAGGAGCCAAATATATCAGCACTCCAAACGATTTCCAATGAATCTAACTACGAAACAGCAATTATTACAATTTGCAATATACCTCGCACGAACTGCTGGGAAATTGACCCTTTCCCGATTCCGAAAAGGCGTGGATGTCGACCGAAAAGATGACGATTCGCCTGTTACCGTTGCCGACAGAGAGGCAGAAGAGTGGATGCGGAAGCAAATCGGGAACACCTACCCGGATCACGGCATCATCGGTGAAGAGTACGGCAACGAGGGAGAGAGCAAATCCGTGAAATGGATTCTGGACCCTATCGACGGCACACTCTCTTTTATTCACGGCGTACCGCTTTACACCACCCTGATCGGTATAACCGTTGATGGTGAACCGGAGGCGGGTGTTATTTACGCGCCCGCAACTGACGAATTGTGTGAAGCCGGAATCGGACTTGGTGCTCGCTACAACGGTACCGATTGCCGCGTCAGGGAGACCCATTCACTCAGCGAAGCAACACTGCTCTCCACGGATATGACGACGATTATCCAGGAAAACCTGATGGAGCCGTTTACAAAACTGCTGTCCACCTGCCGATTGCACCGGACCTGGGGCGATGCCTACGGCCACATGATGGTTGCAACAGGCCGGGCAGATATCATGTTCGACCCGCTGCTGAATATCTGGGATGCGGCCCCGTTGCTGCCGATTCTCCAGGAAGCCGGCGGACATTTCCTTGATTTTTCCGGCAAAGCTTCCATTGAAAGCGGACACGGGTTCTCAGCCGGCGAAACGCTTGCCGGCAAGGTCCTGGCCGTTATGCAGAGCCGCGGCGCGTAAGACAGTGTTCATGTAACCTTGAAATTTGAGACCTCTAATGGTGAAACTCTTCGTTTTTGTCATCATCACCGGCATGCTCCCGGTCATTGCCGCTCCCGGCCTGCAGGCAGAGGAACGGAAGATGCCGCCCGGTGATTATCCGACGCATCCTGCGCTGGAAGTTGCCTATACGGAAGCGGTAGCGTTTATAAGCGTTCATCCGGAGCAAAGAATACTGGAAGGGGAGGTTACCTACCGGTTTCGTCCAAAACACGCTCACGTCACGGAACTGGCATGGTTCGCACCCGGGTTGACACTTTCGGATGTCTCCGCCAGTATGGAAGATTTCGGATATGAAACTGTGGGCGACACCTTGTTTCTGCGATTCGGGGATCCGTTATCCCCGGATAAGGTGGCTACGGTTTCGCTATCATACGAAACCAGTCCCTTGTTCGGAGTCCATTTTCTGCCGTCCGGCACTATGTTCTCATCAAACCTTCCCGGAGGAACCGGTCACTGGTTGCCGGGCCCCGTTCATCCAAGGGTTACGGTTCCGCTTGAGTTGACGATCGAGGTGCCTGACGGGTATCAGGCGGTTTCCGGTGGCGTTCTGGAGTCATCGGAATCGAATGGCGACGCTCAGCGATTTTTCTGGGTACATGAATCGCCGGTACCGCTTTCGGAAGTCTCCTTTGCAGTCGGAGATTTCGATGTGGAGGAAGCGTTCTACGGCACTAAAAACCTGCGTGTTTACCATGAAGCCGGGGCAATAACCGCCGATGAACGCCGCGGTTTGTTAGACCAGATGGTGCGCCAGCTCCGAAGCCTGGAACGACAGTTTAGAAGTGAGGTTCCCGTTTCGGCCATACAGATTGTCATATTGCCGGATGACCGATGGGAAACGCGATCCTATGCCGCCGGCACAGCCTTCCTGTATAAATCCCTCGAAGGCATGGATGCTCAGCTGGATCGTGCTCTTGCCGCTCAGTGGTTTGGCATAGCGCTTCGTTCGTCCGCCCGCCACCAGTACACATTCATTACGCTATTGCAGGCATTGGCAGCTGAAGAGGCGGGACATGCGGAGTGGAACAACGGCCGAAACTCTCTGGAACAGGCTTTTGAAATACCGGAAACCGTGTATGGCTATGAGGATATGGACCGCTGGCAATGGGCACGCCGCTATGTGCAATCAGCTCCCGGGACCGGAGGAATGCAGGAAATCCTGGTTTCCACTCTTGCTGCTTCACTACGAGACCATGCCGGGGAGCGTGGCGTTCGCGACAACTCCTGGTTTTCCGGCCGACTTTACGAACAAACCGGTCTGTGGATAGAAGCTCCGGAAATCGGTCATCCGGAACCGGAGCCCGCTTTTCAGTTCAGCGTCGTGGTAGAGGAGGTAAGAGGCTCCGACAGCTACCGGCTCAATATTGAACCTCTTGGCGAAATTAAGGACCGCATGTTCCCTGTTACAGTTGCATGGAACCGGGACGGGCGCATTATTGAAAACGAATACGCTTTTCATGGGCAAGGGGATCAGCTTACGGTGGAGCCGGGAGGGCTTGTAAGCAATATTACGGTTTCGGATGCCTCGGAACTGGAGCTCTCATTCACTGTGGAAAAACCATTTTCCTTCTGGATGCATCAGCTCAGAAGATCGGTCCGGCCGCAGCACAGAATTAAGGCGGCGGAGGCTCTCAAGGATTTTGCGGATGACCCCGATCTGCAGCTTGCGGTTCAGGATGTGATCGGTAGAGAACAGGACCCGCATGTACAGGCGGCCATGTATGATCTGCTGGCTGAAATCACGGCAGGGGCCAGCGGCACCGAACGTCGTTTTCTGGACGGGCTTTCCAGTTCGAATCCGGAGATTCGCGAAGTTTCCATGAACGCCCTCAAAAGATACCCCGGTGTACGGCGGGTTGAGGATGAAGTGATGTCCATTATTCAGGTTTCAGACGACATCGCCTTTGTCAATATGGCTATCGGCACTTACCGGCATCTTGTAGATGAAGAGGAGTTTCGTGACTTTGCCATCCGTTTTCTGAGGGAGGACCGACAGGAGCTGCTTTTCACCAAAACGTTGCTTAGGGAACTCTTCGAATTGCCGATAACAGAAGAAAGTGTTGATGCGGCTTCGCTGTATCTGCTGGAAGATTATCCGTTTGATCTGCGCTGGAAAGCTTACCGTCTGCTGCGGCAAAGTGAGTTTAACTCCAACTGGCAATCGGCCTTTCTTGAAAAATGCGCCGATGATGCCGATCCCAGGATTCGATTTTTAACCCTGTTTTCACTCTCGGCACTGGAAGCGGAAAAACGGGGACCTTTTTTGGAGTCCAGACTGTTGAAAGAGTACGATCTTCGTATATTGAAACGTGTGCAGGAACACAAGCTTTCTGAGTAAATTAAAGCAACCGGCTATCAGTTTATGAATTACATCATCAAACTACCCCCCAAATCCAAGCGGGATGAAGTCATTGACGCCTGGGTTTCCGACATTCTGAACGATCACGAATACCGCAATTTCCGTTCAACCATGAACAAGCTCATCAAGAGCGGATTCAACCGGGATGGGGTAATGTTCATGTTTCTGCATCGCACCACCCATGAAATTGCACGCAAGCGCATCATTAAACAGTCTCACTACGACCTTGCCGACGTGGCCTTCAGCACTCCTATAAGCCTGAACTGAGGACTAAAGGTTACGACGTTTGTGTAATTCATCCATGGCGAATCGCGCTCACGGACCGGCACAGCTGATTCAGACCATCAGCCGCATTTACCTGCCCATAAAGCTGTGACCGAGGCCCTGGGGCATCACGCCTGCCTGACCCACTTGACCAGTTCCCTGAACGACGCCTTCTTTCCGTACATGAGAATACCGATGCGGTAGATACGGGAACTCATCCAGATAAGTACCAGAAATGTCAGGATCATGATAGCCATGGTTCCGGCAAACTGCCATAAAGGCACCGAGACCACGGCCATACGAACCGGCATCAGGATGGGTGCGAAAAATGGAAACATGGAGAGTGCTATGGCCAGAGTGGAATTGGGGTTCTCCGAGACGGTCATCAGAAATATAAGCGGCACGACAATCAGCATTATGATGGGGATCTGAAGCTGCTGGCTGTCGGATTCCTGCTCAATGGCCGAGCCTACCGCTGCAAACAGGGCGCTGTACACCAGATAACCGAGCAAAAAGAACAGCACGAAACCGACCCAGACCATCGGCGAGATTGTGGGCAGGGTAAAGGCGGCAGCTTCACCGGCGGCTTCGGCGGTAGCGGCATCAGCCCCGGTAAACAAGGCCAATACCGGTCCGGCCGCCATCATCAACAATGCCCCGGAAAATGCCCAGATTAGAAACTGTGTGAGGCCCAGAAGCGCAACACCGGTCACTTTTCCAAGCAACAACTCGAAGGGACGAACCGATGAAGCAATAACCTCTACAACACGCGAGGACTTCTCTTCCATAACGCTTCGCATGATGACGGTACCATACCCGAGCATCGCTCCGTATATGATGAACCCCATGATAAAGCCAATAGCCGCCGATGCACCGGTGTCTGCGGCTTCTTCGCCCGTTTCGGTTATGGTGTAGTTGTTTACGGAGATACGCTCACTCAGCACTGCGCGAATTTCATCCGACGCCTCCAGACGGTCAAGCCGCTCCTGCCGCACAAACTCACGAATATCGGAGCGAATTCGTGATGTGGTTGTCATTCCGGCGCTGCCATCGTGGTAGAAAGCGGGCTGGCCCCGGCCATCCAGGACTTCGTGTGGAATTAGGATGTATCCCTCGATGGATCCGACCTGGAGTCTTTGTCTCAACTCTTCCGTAGATGCATTGGCCGGTTGGTAAAACACCGAATCGGTAGCGATCATCCGTTGTGCGATGACCCCGGTTTCGTCATATACCTGGAAGCGGCGTTCTGTGTCGCTTGTCAGTACATGAACCAGGCTGGGAATCACCAGTAGTAAAATCATAAACACGGGTGCCAGGATGGTGGTGACAATGAAAACCTTGCTTTTCAGCCTGACCAGGTATTCCCTTTGAATAATTAGCAGCAGTTTTTCTGTTGAAAGCATTGTTACATCCTGTTTTGGAATTTCTGTGGATTGGGGAAGAGTTATCCGGTGACGGTATCGATGAAAATTTCCTGCAGGCCGGGTTCAATCAGCTCAAACCCTTCAACACGGGCATGTTTCTGGGCTTCCCGCAGTATGGCCTGGTCGTCGGCGCCATCAAGCAAGCGGATCTCGGCATAATGCACGGAGCGGTTGTTGATGCGGACATTTTCCAGGCGGTCCAGAAATGTGTGGTCGCCATGAAATTTGAGCCGGATGCTGTTTTTGCCATAGGAAGCCTTGATCTGCGACAGTTCTCCGTTGAGTACCAGCTTCCCGTTGTTGAACAGGGCGATATCGTCGCACAGTTGTTCAACCTGCTCCATGCGGTGTGTGGCAAAGAAGATGGTCTTTCCTGCCGCCCTGAGCTCGAGGATCACCTCTTTCAGCATTTCACTGTTGATGGGATCCAGTCCGCTGAAAGGCTCGTCAAATATCAGACATTGCGGATCGTGGGCGATGGTGGCGACAAACTGGATTTTCTGCTGCATGCCTTTCGAGAGTTCACCGATCTCCTTTCCTGTCCAGTCGGAAGCGCCAAATCGGTCCAGCCAGAACCGGATTTTCTCCCTGGCGTCATGGCGGGAGAGTCCTCTTAGCCGGCAAAGATAGACAAGTTGCTCGCCTACCTTCATCTTTTTGTAAAGCCCCCGTTCCTCCGGAAGATAGCCGAGTTTATGCTGGGTTCCGGGGCCGGCCTGCTCCCCGTATACCCGGATCACACCCGAATCGGGAACCAGTATATGGGTCAGCATTCGGATGCTGGTGGTTTTACCCGCACCGTTGGGCCCCAGTAAACCAAAGATTCGCCCTTCGTTTACGGTAAAGGATACATCATCAACAGCACGTTGATCTCCGAACTTTTTTACTACATTCTCAAACGCTACAACGGTATCATTCATGATCTGTGGGTTATTTCTGATATGCCCCCCTCCAAATGAGGATAGATGAAACATCCATGGCCAACAATTCGGCCACACAGGCGAATGATCAAATTCATGGATGCTACATGTGACATTATGAAAAAAATAAATTTTTACACATGAAAATAAGGTTTGTATCATACTTGATGAAATCCTTATATACCAATAAAACCGATATATTTTACGCAAATGCGCCCTTCCGGAAACAGGTGCATCTGAAACCGCGATAAATCGATTTGGGACACCTACGAATTATTTAAATAATTGTTTCACTATGCAGGTAATACAGGTCAGTTTTGAATGCTATCCGGTCGCCAAAGCCGGCGGTCTTGGCGATGTTGTCGGAGCTCTTCCCAAATACCTGCAGCAATTTGATGTCGACTCGTGGGTGGTCATGCCCCATTTCGACATTCCCTGGGTTCGCAACCATCAACTCAAGCAGGTCCACGACGGTATCACGCGAATGGGTGATGAGCGATTCCACTACCGGATCATGAGAGAGGAGGGGGGCATTCTTGGATTCCCTCTGTTTCTTGTGGATATCCCCGGGAAACTGGACCGGCCGGGCATCTATATCGATCCCAACAGCGATTTTCCTTACTGGGATGAATATGAACGATTCCTGTCCTTTCAGATTGCCACTTTGGATTGGATGAAGTCCTTCAGCAAAAAACCGGATATCATCCATTGCCACGATCATCATACCGCACTGATTCCTTTTTTGATGACCAGTTCGCCCGTTTTTCATGAATTTGCATCCATTCCATCCATTTTGACGATTCATAACGGACATTACCAGGGGTGGTACGATTCAGGAAAGAGCTCACTTCTGCCGACTATCGACCCCCAACGGGAAGGCTACCTGTACTGGAACGGCCAGATGAACGCATTGTCGGCCGGAGTACGCACCGCCTGGCAGATCACCACGGTATCGCAATCCTATCTCGAAGAGCTGCAACTCTCCAGTAAAGGGCTGGAATCGCTGCTTGCCAATGAAAGGGGCAAGTCAAGAGGCATCATCAACGGCATCGACAGCGATATCTGGAATCCGGCCACAGATCCGCTGATCATAGAGAATTACGATGCCAAAAACGTGCTGCAGGGCAAAAAGAAAAACAAGGAATGGTTGTGCCACCAGTTTGAACTGGATGCCGATCTTCCGCTGTTTGTTTTTATAGGTAGACTGGTTGATGAGAAGGGGGCCGACTTGCTGCCCGACCTCATCATTCGTTTTCTGGAAACCGGCCTGAAGGCAAGTTTTTTGATTTTGGGTACGGGAGATCCTTTTTTACATACCAGATTTGAGGAACTGAAAAACAGATACCCCGGTTTTTGTGACGTATCACTGACCTATAATGAAGAACTGGCGCACCGTATGTATGCCGGAAGTGATTTTCTGCTTATGCCGTCGAGGGTGGAACCGTGCGGCTTGAACCAGATGTATGCCCTCAGGTACGGCTCCATACCCGTTGTTCGAAGTATCGGCGGACTAAAAGATTCCGTTATCGATTTTTCCGAACCGGACGGCTACGGTATTCTGTTTGAAAACTTCAATCTGGATGATTCATTTGAAGCATTGAAACGGGCCATGACGGTCCATGCCGACGAGGGTCTCAAGTCAAAGTTGCAAAACCGGGCTCTTTCCAAGGATTTCTCATGGCATAATTCGGCGCAGCAATATCACGAAATGTATCAATCACTAATCACGGAGTGACTATTATGATGGATTCGACGATTGCCGTAATTTTAGGTGGTGGCGCAGGAACCCGCTTGAACCCTCTCACCAAAAGCAGATCCAAACCGGCCGTTCCCGTTGGTGGAAAGTACAGACTGGTCGATATACCGATATCCAACTGCCTCCACTCCGAGTTGAGAAAAATCTTTGTTCTCACACAGTTTAATTCGGCATCTCTGAATCAGCATATCAAAAACACGTTCAGTTTCGATGCTTTTTCCAGCGGGTTCGTGGATATTCTGGCTGCCGAGCAGACACCCACCTCTCATAACTGGTTTCAGGGGACGGCGGATGCCGTCCGGCAGACCTTCCGGCATCTGGAAAATCATTCGGCCGACAAGGTCCTGATTCTCTCCGGAGATCAGCTCTATCAGATGGATTACCGAAAGATGATGAAACAGCACAAGGCCAACAATGCCGGACTCACCATTGCGACCCTTCCTGTTACAGCCGAGGATGCCACCGGTTTCGGAATCATGAAAACCGACGCAAACGGAATGATCACCAGTTTCATCGAGAAGCCGTCCATGGATGAGCTCACGTCATGGAAGTCTGAAGTATCCGAAGAACAGAAGGTCCAGGGAAAGCATTACCTGGCCTCCATGGGGATCTATATTTTTGAACTGGAACTGCTCAGAGACCTGATCAACAATAATCCCGATGCCGTTGACTTCGGCAAAGAGATCATTCCAAAAGTCATTGAAACGGATGTCCCGGTGGCCAGTTACAATTATTCCGGCTACTGGACCGACATTGGTACCATCAAATCGTTTTATGAGGCCAATCTGGAACTGGCCGACCCGTTGCCCCAGTTTGACCTCTATGCGGAAGGAAAGAAGATCTTCACGCGCGCGCGGTTGCTCCCGCCATCCAAGGTTTTCGGCACCACCATGGAGTCCACGCTCATGGCCGAAGGGTGTGTGGTAGAAGCGGCCTGGATCGAGCATTCGGTGGTCGGTATCCGGTCCCGCATTGGCCGGGGCACAACCATCAAGGATGCCATCATCATGGGTAACGACTACTATCCCACACTCGAAGAGATTGCTTCGGCGAAAGACTCCGACAGACCGACCCCCGGAATCGGGGCCGATTGTCACATCGAACGGGCCATCATTGACAAAAATGCCCGAATCGGTAACAACGTGCGAATAATTGGCGGCGATCATCATCAATATACCGAGAACAACAACTATTCTATTGTCGACGGAATCGTTGTTGTGGAAAAGAATGCTGTCATCGAAGACGGAACGGTAATCTGACCTATGGCGATACCTTCCAGTTCTATCAGATCGCCGGTATTGGCGCTTGTTTCCATCTGGCTTCCAGTGCTTCTTATTTCCGGACCGGAAGCTTCCGCCGGGACATCCAGCGACGATTCAAGAATCCCGGCCGATACCGTGACCATAGCCGTAATGGCAACTGCGGATGTCCATGGCCGGGTTCGCGCATGGGACTATTACAGACACCGGCCCGAGCCCCGTTATGCGCTTTCCAAGGTGGCCACGCTGGCCGATTCCATTCGCGGAGAACACCGCCATACACTGCTGCTGGATGCCGGCGACTGGCTCCAGGGCAACCCGTTTGCCGAGTATTTCGCTCTTCAAAGTGAACCGGACATCCGGTATCCTTTTCTTAAAGTTGCCGACCAAATGAACTTTGACGCCATTGTGCTTGGAAACCATGAGTTCAACTTCGGAATCGATTACCTGAACCGGCAGATTTCACTCACAGAAACTCCGATTCTGGGAGCCAATATCTACCATCACCTGTCCGATGATCCTGCGTATCCACCATACATAATTCAGGATATTGCGGGGATACGGGTTGCGGTGATCGGATTAACCACCCCGGGATCCGCCGTCTGGGATCGAGCCCATGTCGAAGGAGTTCTGGATTTCGGGGATGGAGTGGATGCCGCACACCGTTATGTCACAGAGGTCAGGGAACAGGAGGGAGCCGATGTGGTTGTCATTTTGGCCCACTCGGGTCTGGATGGTACTACCAGCTACCATGGTGAAGGACTTGGTGCGGAGAATTTTGGAAGGGCGGTCGGAGAGCAGGTCGCGGGTGTTGACCTGCTGGTACTGGGCCACACCCATAGTACCATCGATGATGTGGTTCTGGAGGGGCTTGATGGACGCGCTGTTGGAGTGATCCAGCCCGGCCGATGGGCCTCCCATCTCGGTGTCGCAATGCTGGAGCTAGTTCGCTACGATGATGGATATGTGTCCATCATCAGTCAACGAACCCATAATCTGCCGGTTGAAGGGGTAGAGGAGCATCCACAAATTGTGGAAATGACAGAACAGGCACATCTTCAGGTTGTCGAGTATGTTACGGAACCGATGGCCCGAACTCCGGAGACATGGTCTGCCCGCGATTCCAGAATGAGGGATACCCCCATCATCGACCTGATCAACCATGTTCAAAAGAAAGCAACCGGCGCGCAGCTCTCTGCGGCTGCCGCCTTCAACACATCTGTATCGTTCGGCCCCGGAGATATCACCAGGGGAGATATTGCCCTGCTCTATCCCTATTTCAATACCCTGTACAAACTGGAGATTACCGGTGCGCAACTCCGCGAATTTCTGGAGTACACATCACGGTACTACCTGACCGGAACCGGGTATGACGGCCTGCCCGAAATCAACCGCGAGTGGCCCGGTTTTAATTATGATATGGTGTCGGGTGTGGACTATGTGCTGGATCTGAGGCTTGATCCGGGCCAGAGAGTGACGCTGCTGGAATATGATGGCGAGGCGGTCGCAGACGATGACCGGTTTACCATCGCCGTCAACTCCTACCGTACCGAAGGCGGCGGCGGTTTCGATATGCTGGAAAACGCCCGGGTCCTGGAACACCTGGACCGTTCTGTCGGGGATATGATCCTCGAATACCTCAAGGGCAGGGAGGAGATTCGTCACCAGGATGTGTTCGAGGAAAACTGGCATCTTGTATATTGAGCATTATTCATGAATATCCTTTTGGTCGAACCGTTTTTGGGTGGATCTCACCGGGCGTTTATTGACGGTTTCAGCACCCACTCCCGTCACAACGTCTATTCTGTGACCATGAGAGGGACCCACTGGAAATGGCGGATGAGCGGTGGCGGAGTTACCCTGGCGGAGAAGACCGAGGCGATTTCCGAACCCATCGACCTGGTTCTGGCCAGCAGCATGACCAACCTCCCCGCTTTTATCGCACTGACCAACCCCCGGTTTGCCCATGTGCCGATAGTTCTCTACATGCATGAGAATCAGCTCACCCAACCGGTCCCGGGGTCCGAGGAGCGGGATTTAACCTATTGCTATATCAATTACCTGAGCGTTTTGGCGGCCGATTACGTGTTCTTCAACTCGGAATTCCACAAGCGGGATTTTCTCGATGCGCTGCCCGGTTTCCTGGCCCGGTTCCCGGATTATCAGCAGTCCGAGTCCATTGCGAAAGTCGCGGCCAAGGCGGATCGGCTGTACCCCGGCCTGGATCTCAAGGTTTTTGACTCCGCTGTGCGGCAGCGTACCAATCGTCCGCACAATCAGCGGCCTGTTATCGTCTGGAATCAGCGCTGGTCATTTGACAAAGATCCAGACAAGTTTTTCCGCGTCATCGACAAACTGGATGACGCAGAGTGTTCGTTTGACCTGATCCTGGCCGGCGATCATGAACATGACCAGAGCGGCAGATTTGAAGAGGCCTGGAAACGGTATGGCAGCCGGATTCTTCACTACGGATATGTGGAAAACAGCGAGCAGTACGGCAACCTGCTCCAGAAAGGAGACTTTGTGGTCTCCACCGCCATGCATGAATTTTTCTGCACCGCAATCATGGAGGCCGTTTACTGCGGATGCCATCCGGTCATGCCCAGGAACTTGACCTATCCCGAACTGATCCCCAAATCGCTGCAGGAACCCCTCTTGCACGGACCGGTTTTTTTTGAGGATGAAACCGATCTGTTCCGAAAGATGAAACGGTTACTGGACGGGACCCACAAGAAACTGCCCCTGCCGACACTGCAGGCCGTCAACCGCCACCTCGACTGGAGCGTGATCATACATGAGTATGACGATCGCCTGGAAGCGATTAAAAAGGACTATCCTCGTCGTCAGGGGGAGCCGTAAAGCCGGTTTTTTTCGCGCGCTTTTCGATGTTTTTATCCTGTGAGCCGGCCTTGTCAGGTAGTGCGTCATGCGCTGCTCCGTCGCCGGAATCCAGATAGGGCACATCGTCATAGGTCCGGGAGAGGTTTTCAAAGCGGGCGTAGTTCTTGACAAAATGAAGATTCACAGTTCCAACAGGTCCGTTTCGCTGCTTGCCCACAATAAGCTCGGCAACCCCTTCGGTCGAATTGCCCTGCTCGTCGGTGGTTATCTTGTAGTACTCGGGACGGTAGAGGAAGCAGACTACGTCGGCGTCCTGCTCAATGGACCCTGACTCACGAAGGTCACTAAGCTGCGGCCGCTTGTCACCTCCCCGCTGTTCAACGGCCCGGCTCAACTGGGAAAGGGCAATAACCGGGACATCAAGCTCTTTGGCCAGGGCCTTGAGTCCACGTGAGATACCGGCAATTTCCTGTTCCCGGTTCTGCCGGTCGTTATGCTGTCCTGTCATCAACTGAAGATAATCCACTACAACCAGGCCAATGTCGTGTTCGTTCTTAAGCCTCCGGCATTTGGAACGCATCTCCATGATGCTGATAGAGGGGGTATCATCAATAAAAATGGGGGCGGTGTGCAGTCTGCCGGCCCCTTCGATGAGCTGTTTAAATTCGGTGTCGTCCAGTTTGCCGGTACGGGCTTTCTGCGCATCCACCCGCGCCTCCATCGTCAGCAGTCTCTGCACCAGAGCCTGGTCGGACATCTCCAGACTGAAGAGCGCAACCGGTGCCCGTTTCTCTGGATCCTGATTCAGGGACGCGTTCCTGGCTACTGTTAGTGTAAATGCCGTTTTTCCCATGGAAGGCCGGGCGGCGACAATAATCAGATCCCCCCGCTGCCAGCCGGCGGTGAGGTGGTCCACGTCAAGGCCAGTAGGCACACCAGTGATGCCCAGTTTTTTGCCCCGGATCTCTTCCAGATAGGAGAGGGTGTTTTTCAGGATTTCGCCCAAAGCCTGGCCGCCGCCACGGGCTCTGGCATTGGTAATTTCGTAGATACGCTGTTCGGCCTGGTCCAGCACTTCGAACGAATCGCTGGCCGAGTCGTAGGCATCCTGAATAATATCCGAGCAACTAAGTATAAGGTTGCGCTTGAGTGCCTTCTCCGCGACAATCTGACAATGATATTCGATATTTGCCGCTGAGCTGACCGCCCGGGTCAGATCGGAGAGATATCCGCTGCCACCAACGGTCTCGAGTAGGTCACGGTCGCGGAGTTCGTTTTCAACCGTCAAAATATCCAGCGGGTTATTTCGCTCAAACAGCTTTGTCAGCACTTCAAAAATATGCCGGTGGGCGGGCTTGTAGAAATCATCCACCTGAAGAATTTCCAGGGCGGTGGAAGCGGCCTGCTCTTCAATGAGCATGCTGCCCAAAATGGCTTCTTCGATTTCAACGGCCTGTGGCGGAATTCGTCCTTGCGCTTCAAGGAGTGAATTTGAATCGGGCTTTCTGTTTTTATCTTTGGTGTGCGAACTGTTGGCCATCTTGTAATTAAAAAAATCGATCCTTCGGTTTGAAAAACAATCCCCGATAGCCGGGAGCCACGGGCCCGGTTTGGCTGGCAGGAGAGATCACAAGGTATTAAAAATTGAAGAAGAGTGCTCTTCCGGAAGAAAAAAAGCGGACACTTTTTTCCATGATGCAAGCCTGGTGAACCACAGCTGGTACAACAGGCCGAATTGCCTGTCGGGCGCCGGAGAAGCACACCGGGTTCTGGTCACATTCGGCTATCTGGCGTCGGATACACCGGACTGACTATCCCGGTTTCCTGTCAATTCATCATAGCTTCTGCGCAGCATTTTCATATCCTCCCAGGTATCCCGTTTCCACGCGGGATTTCGGAGCAGCGCCGCCGGATGAAAGGTTACCATCAGCTCGAAATTATTCCGGAAGGGATGAAACCGGCCACGGAGCGTTTTCATGGGCTCGGTGGTTTCCAGCAGGGTTTGGGCGGAAACCCTGCCGAGACAGACGATCCAGCGGGGGTCGATCAGGTCGATCTGTCGGTAGAGGTAGGGAAGGCTACGGAGCCGCTCTTCGGGCAGGGGATCCCGGTTGTTGGGAGGCCTGTGCTTTAGGATGTTGGCGATATAGACATCCTCCCGGTTGAAATGGATGGCGGCCAGGATTTTGTTCAGAAGCTGTCCGGCTCGGCCTACAAACGGCTCACCCTGCTTGTCCTCCTGTGCTCCGGGAGCTTCCCCGATAAACATGATGTCGGCGCCCGGATTGCCTGTGCCGAACACAAGGTTGGTGCCGGCCAGATCGGTGCGCAGTTCATCAGATTTCTCGCAAATTGCGCGCAGTTCGTCAAGACTGTTGGCCGACAGCGGTTCCGCTGCATCTTGCACCGACTCGGAGCTTTCCGCCCAGATGTTCTCATCGGATACTGCCATGGCTTCTTCCTTCTGAGGAGCGGGAGCGGGTTCCGGGACCTGGAACGGGCCGTACACTTCCTGTTCCAGTTTCAGATACTCACGTATGGAGTTGATAATTCGATGTTGCTCGTCTTCTGCCATGAGTTTAAAACGGGTTGAGGTTGGCTGGATCAGACCGCGGCCCGGTCGGTAGAGGTGACGACTGCCGTGACTGCGCCGGAAGGAGGACGCCCATCCAGGCGGCAGTAAACAATGCGGTTTACCAGAGCGTTGTCATATGGAACGGCTACGCGGATGTAGTTGTCGGACCACCCAAATATGCTGCCTTCGGAGACCTCCTGTTCAAAAAGCACCGGCCTTACCATGCCAAGGTTGCGGTGATCGAAATCAAATCGTTTTTTATCAGAAAGCCGCCGCAGTTTGTGCGTGCGTGCCTTGCGGACCTCTTTGGCAACGGATCCGTCAAGATCGAGAGCATGGGTATTGGGCCGCTCCGAATAGGTAAAAACATGGAGATATCCGACATCGAGAGCGTCAATAAACCGGAAGGTCTCATCAAACAACGAATCGGTTTCCCCCGGATGGCCGGTAATCACATCCACACCGATGCATGCGTCGGGCATGTGCCTGAGTATGGTTTCCACACGGCTGCGGTAGTTTCCGGTGCGATACCGCCGCTTCATCAGATCCAGCATGGTATCGGATCCGCTTTGAAGCGGAATATGAAAATGGGGCTGTACCGTACGGGAATCTGCGGCAAAGAGGATGATGTCGTCGGTAAGCAGGTTCGGCTCAATGGAAGAGATACGGATGCGTTCCAGACCGGGAAGGGGATCCAGGGCTTTGAGCAAATCCAGAAAAGACTCCGTACCATAACGGCCGAAATCACCGACATTCACTCCTGTGAGCACAATCTCACGATAGCCGTCGGCTATAACACTTCGGGCCTGTTGCACCACCTGGGCAACCGAGGGGCTGCGACTCTTGCCCCTTGCCAGAGGTATGGTGCAAAAACTGCATTTGTAGTCGCATCCGTCCTGAACTTTCAGGAAAGCGCGGGTTCGGTCATTGGATGAGAAAGCGTGATGGAAATCGGCGGCTTCGTTGACATCCGTGCGATGGATAATGGTTTCGTCAGGTTTCTCGAAGTTGCCCGCCAGTTCCATGATATCAAATTTGTCTCTGGCGCCAACGACCAGGTCCACGCCATCGATAGCCGCTATCTCATCGGGTTCCAGCTGGGCATAGCATCCGGTGACGACAATGAACGCCTCCGGGTTTCTTCGTCGGGCTTGCCGCACGGCTTTGCGACAATCGCGGTTCGCATCACTGGTAACCGAACAGGTGTTGACTACATAAACATCGGCTTTGCTTTGAAACGAGGCTATTTCAAACGCACCGCCGCTAAACTGCCGCTTCAGGGTGGAAGTTTCAGCAAAATTCAATTTACAGCCGAGGGTATGAAATGCAACCGATCGGGTGGACATCTGAGCAATCTGGTTTGGAGTAACAGGTGCGGGTGGACCACGGAGCAACACCGGATCCAGGTAATGGCAATATTACGTTTACAATGCCATGAAGGATTAACGATGGAGCCGAATCTGCATGAACAGTACCGGGAAAATCACCCGATATAATACAATATGATGGCTATGACCGCAAAATTGAGAATCGCCAGCGGGAGCATCTTGGTCCAGCCCAGACGCATGAGCTGATTAAATTTAAACCGGGGAAGCGTCCATCGTACCCAGATAAAGACAAAGGCCCAGAACACCACCTTGATCAGAAAAACATGAATATCAAGGATCGATTTTGCTACAACGCCCATTTCCGGCAGCCAGTATCCGGCGAAGGGGAGGTGGTAGCCGCCGAAGAAGAACGTCGTGATCAGCATGCTGGCGATCACGACATGCATATATTCCGCCAGGAAAAACGTACCGAACTTCATGGAACTGTACTCGGTGTGAAAACCGCCGACCAATTCCTGTTCCGCTTCCACCAGGTCAAACGGAGCGCGGTTGGCTTCGGCGAACGCGGCTACGGTAAAAATGACAAATCCGATCGGGTTCAGGAAGATATTCCACCATGTTTCCTGCGAAGCGACAATATCCACAACACTCAGCGATCCGGCGAACAGGATTACCGAAGCCAGGGCCACCCCCATGGGCAGCTCGTAGCTGATCATCTGCGCCGCAGCTCGCAAGCCGCCCAGCAGCGAATATTTGCTGTTGGACGCCCATCCCGCCAACGTTACCCCATAGACGGAAAGCGACGCCACCGCAAGTAGGAACAGTACACCGACATTCAAATCCGTGATGTACACATGTTCGCTGAATGGTATGACGGCAACGGTAATAATGGCTGTGCTTACCGGGATCATCGGTGCCAGGGTGTACAGAAAACGGTTGGCCTGTGTCGGTACGATATCCTCTTTCAGAAAAAGCTTGATCACATCGGCAAAAGGCTGAAACAAGCCCAGCGGACCAACACGATTGGGGCCGTACCGGTTTTGGATGAATGCCGATACACGGCGTTCGGCATAAACGGCTACAGCCGCCGAAGGCATCAGAAACAGCAGGACTACTGCCAGCATGACCAGGGTAGAAAAAAGTAGAGGATCCATTTAGACCGTGTTAGCTTCGGTGATTTTTTTGATTTCGAGTTGTATCCCGTTTTCATCGTCCATGCGGTCGTAAGATACGCCCTCGAAAACAGGGATTCGGGTGGATATGGCTTCCATGATTTCTCTGGAGGTTTTCCAGCGTTCTGCCTGTTGGCTGGACGGGATCCGCGAGAAAAACTCCCAGGCGGGAATACAGTCGACTCTGTTGTCGTCGGATACCCAGTTGTCGAATTTGGTGCCGTAATGGTCGAGCCTGGCCATGGACATTTCCAGGTTGAGTCGCCGGTTGGTGTAGAGCGTCTCCTTGGCAGGCACCGTTCGCTGTATACGGCCATCGACATTAACGTAAGAGGCGGCGTGCTCGGCGGCACAGGTGACCGGAATCACCAGATTGGCACTGCGGGTGGTCTCGGAGTGGTTGGACGCCCAGATGATGGTGTAACTTTCCCCAAAAAGTTGCCCGGGAAGTCCGGTGCGGCCGAGGAGGTCATCCTCCAGAATGGCGATGATTTTGGGTTTTGTGGATTCAATTCGTTTGGCCAGACTTTTTTCGTCTTCTTCCTGAAAACCGAGTGCCCGTACCCCGTTGGAGTTGGGCGCATGATCATCCGAAATCAACAGATCGTCGCCGAAACCGGGTTCAACATGGGGGAGGAAAACAAAACTTTCGGCCCCTTTTTGTTCGAAAAAGCTTCTGAAAGCGAAATTGTCTTCCACGGAGGCATGGGCACTGCCGATTACCAGAATGTCGGAGCCCTTCACCTTGTCAAGTTCTTCGCCGAAGGTAAGTTCGGCATTATTCCAGGAGGTCTTTACCTGATCTCGGTCATCCAGCTTGAGGTGCGGCCTGGAGACCCTGTTTTCGTTGTATTTCTTATAATCCAAACGGGCATAGTCTGGCATCCAGTGATCGTTGACCGCTTCGTTGAAACGGGGTGTGATACGGAGAACCAGATTGTCACGGGTCCAGAGATAGGTATTGCATCCCTTGCCGTTGGTCATATCGATACCCGGTGTCTGGTTCATCTCCCATACACGGGCCTTGAACCGGAAGTCTGCAGAGGTAAGCGCTCCGACCGGGCAAATATCCACGGTGTTCAGGGAGTAGGGATCATCAAACGTCTCTCCATCGGCGGTCATCGGATAGTTTTTGTCACCGCGGGAGATGATGGTCAGTTGCCGTGATTTACTGATTTCGTCGGTAAAGCGCACACATCGGGTGCAGTTGATGCAGCGCTCCGCATCGAGAATAACCCTGGGCCCCAGCTGGATTGCCTTGGGCTTGTGCACTTTCTTGTGTTCAAACCGGCTGCCTTCGGGACCGTATTTGTAAGTCAGGATCTGAAGCGGGCACTCACCGGCCTGGTCACAAATAGGACAGTCCAGCGGGTGGTTGATCAGAATGAATTCCAGGTTATCAGCCTGAGCCTGTTTGACCAGATCGTCGGTTACGTGCGAATGTATGACCATACCGTCGGCCATATCCAGACTGCAGGCGGTCATCAGCTTCGGGAAAAAGCGGATTTTCCGGTTTCCATCTTCATCGGTTTCAAAGGTTCCCTTGTCCTTGTCGAAAATCGGCATACCGGCTTTAACAATACACTGCCTGCAGTTGGCCGGTACCGACAGGGACGGGTGATAACAGAAGAAGGGAAGGTCCATCCCGTTATCGAGCATGAACTGAAGCACCTTGCCCGGCTTTTCATACTCATATCGGATGTTGTCAATAAAAATTTCTGGCATAACTGATGTCTGGGTTTAGGACTGCATCCGTGAATTGTGTCAGAGGCAGCCGCTGTCTTCCGGAAAAAGGACATTCAGGCCCGATGCTTCAGGCCATGGCATAAACGGTTTTCTTGCACTTCTGTTCGAATTCATCCCTGAACCGCTCGATGGAATATCGGACCGGCCATGCGGCGGCATCTGCAAGGGCACAGATGGTTCGCCCCTCCATGCGGTTGCAAATGGCAAGCAGCAAGTCGAGGTCGCGCATTTCACCGTTGCCATCGCGAATTTTGAGCAGGGTTTTCTCAAGCCAGCCGGTGCCTTCGCGGCAGGGAGTACACTGGCCGCATGACTCATGGTGGTAGAAATGCGAAATCCGCCAGATCACATCCACCATATCGGTATCCTCATCAAGAACCACCATTCCGGCGGTTCCCATCATGGAACCCACTTCGCGAAGGGAGTCGGAGTCCATGGTGACCCCTTCAAGCATATCTGCACGCAACGGCGGGGTTGACGAACCTCCCGGGATCAACGCCTTGAGTTTTTTGCCGCCGCGCACACCTCCGGCCACTTCATTGATCAGCGTCATAACACTCATACCCGCGGGATACTCGTAAACTCCGGGACGATTTACATGACCGGATATACCGTATAAAACAGGTCCAGGGTGCGAATCCGGACCAAAGCTCTTGTACCACTCGGCGCCGTTATTAATGACCAGCGGCACATTGGCCAGCGTTTCGATATTATTGATGGTGGTAGGACGGCCCCAGAGTCCACGCTGAGCCGGGAACGGCGGTTTGACCCTCGGGTAGCCGCGCTTTCCTTCCAGCGATTCCATCAGTGACGATTCCTCTCCGCATATATAGGCCCCGGCCCCCATGTGCGTGTACATTTCCACACTGAAGTCCGAGCCCTTGATATTTTTCCCCAGGTATCCTTTTTCGTAGGCCTGGTCAATGGCCCGCTGAAGCATCTTCACAAACGGGCGATATTCACCTCGGATGTATACATAAATGGCATCCACGTGCATCGCATAAGCGGCGATTATGGCACCTTCAATAAACAGATGGGGATTGAATTCGAACAGCTTGCGGTCTTTGAACGTACCGGGTTCCGATTCATCGCCGTTGCAGGCAAGATAGCGCGGTTTTCCGTCAGGCTCCGGCATAAAAGACCATTTCAGGCCCGCATTGAAACCGGCTCCGCCTCTGCCGCGGATGTTGGCCGCCTTGACTTCATCGGTAACCCGTCCGGGGCTCCATGTATCGGAATCCTTCAGTACGGTATTCAGTGCCTTGTAACCCCCGTTTTTTTCGTACACGGATATTTCGTGCAGGTCTTTGATTGCGGGCAGGAGGACAGGTTGATATGATTTCCAGTCGTTGACCATCTTACTTATCGGATCCGTTTACGTGTTGAGGCATTTTGTTGGATTCAAACCGGGGTTGCTGGTCGTTATTCAGCTCTTCGATCAGTTTGTCCAGTTTTTCACGGGTCAGGTGATTGACGTACTTGTCGTTGGTAACCTGAAGCATGGGAGCATACCCGCAGGCACCGAGACACTCCACCGACTGGATGGAAAACTTTCCGTCGGCGGTGGTCTCACCGGCTTTTATTCCCAGCTTTTCCTCAAGGTAGTGCAGCATGTCATATCCGCCGCAAACCTGGCAGCTCAGGCAGGTACACACATCCAGCACGTGCTTGCCCATGGGTTTTTCGTAGAATTGGGTATAGAAGGTCACAACCCCGTGAATATGCGCTTCCGGGATGTCCAGCGTCCGTGCCACCAGCTCCTGAACATCAGGATCGGTATGGCCAAACTTGTCCTGGGCATACCATAGAACGGGCAGTACGGCTGCCTGCTTCTCCGGATATTTGGCGATTAATTTTCGGATCTCACCAAGATCCTTATCATCGAATGTATAAGTATCTGCCATAATTACTTGTCTGAATCTCCCATAACCGGATCCATGCCACCGATAATAACTACCGTGTCGGCGACCATTTCCCCGTCGAGTATGGTTTCGAGTCCCTGTAGATTACTGAATGAGGGTGAATTGATTTTCAACCGCCAGGGATGTCCGGTTCCGTCGCTTTGAATGTAAAAGCCCAGTTCGCCCTTGGGTGCCTCAATCGCGTGATACGCCTCTGCGCCGGCCGGCGGACACACTCCGGTGTCGGTCATCATGAAATCGTGAATCAGTCCTTCCATGGAGTAATACACTTCGTCTTTGGACGGATAGGATTTTTTCGCGTCATCGACACGGATCGGCCCCTTTGTGGGCATTTTTTTAAAGCACTGCTCAATGATGCGGATTGATTCCGACATCTCTTCCATACGGCAGTAGTAGCGGGCCAGGTTATCTCCTTCGGTGCGTGTGGGTACTTCAAAATCGATCTGATCGTAATGCAGGTACGGATCGAATTTGCGGATGTCATATGCAATTCCCGTTGCCCTTAATGCGGGCCCGGTTAAACCGGCAGCAATGGCTTCTTCATGGCCGATAGCGCCGACGTCCGCATTCCGATCCACGAAGATGCGGTTGCGGTCCAGCAGTTTGTGCCAGCCTTTCAATTCATCGGGGAACTCACGAACGAATTTTTTGATCTTTTCAACGGCAACGGGAGTCAAATCGTTATTGACCCCTCCGATGCGCGAATGCGATACGGTAAACCGGTGGCCGGCTACTTCATCAAATATGTCATAAATTTTTTCTCGCTCCCGGAACGTCCAGATGAAAAAAGAGACCGCACCCGCATCCATAACCATGGTTCCCAGCCACAAAAGGTGTGAGGAGATGCGAGCCAATTCATTGCATATCATGCGAATATAATTTGCCTTCTCAGGGCTTTCGATATTCGCGATTCGTTCTACTGCCAGGCATAACGCCACATTGTTGCTGTAGGGGGAGAGGTAATCCATGCGATCGGTGTAGGGCATGAATTCCTGGTAGGTTTTGTTTTCTGCCATCTTTTCGATGCCGCGATGGAGATACCCGGTATCCAGGCGGCACTTTGTGATGGCCTCTCCGTCCAGTTCCATCAAAACCCTGAGAACCCCGTGTGTGGCGGGGTGCTGCGGACCCATATTGAGGGTCATTCGCGTAGAGAGGGGATCGGATTGATCCACTTCAACCGTCGCGTGTTTGTCTTCGAGGCTTTTATAGATGGCTTCCTGGTGTTCCGGAAAAAACGTCGGCCTCTTTTTTGAAGTAATTGGATCCATAGGGTAAAGCGGTGTCAGTCGTGGTCAGGAGTAGAGCTTGGGAGTTCAATTGAGCCCGGAACACCGAGCAGCGGGAATTCCTTGCGAAGCGGGAAATACTTGAAGTCCTCCGGCAGGAAAATTCTTCTAAGGTCCGGGTGGCCATCGAACCTGATGCCGAACATGTCGTACACTTCCCGTTCGTTCCAGTTGGCGCTATTCCAGAGATCGGTCACGGTCGGCAACACGGGATTTTCTTCGTCAACATACACTTTCAGGAAAAAGCGTTGTTGTTCGCGGAGCGATATCAGATGGTAGATGACTTCAAAGCGGTCTTCCGAGGTAAAGCGGTCGGTCGCAAATACATCATTCAGATAGCTGAAATGGAGTTCTTCCTTGAAAAAACGGCAGGTGTCGTGCAGGACTTCCTGGTTTATTCGAAGAAGCGGGTAGGCATACTCCTCGTAGACCAGGTGCAGATCATTGCCCAGCCTGTCCCGGACTTTTTGTAGTATGGCTTCTTTGATAGTTGCATCCATGGGAAAACGGGTTAACTGTCGAGCTTGAGGGACTGTTCTTCCTTGATTTTATCCTGAATCTTCATGATGGCGTTGATGACCGACTCGGGCCGCGGAGGACATCCGGAAATATAGGCATCAACCGGCAGGAAATTATCCACTCCCTGAACCACACCGTAGCACCGGTGCATCCCACCGGTGGAAGCACACGCGCCCATGGCGATACACCACTTGGGGTCGGGCATCTGGTCCCAGACTCTTCGAATGGCATGCGACATCTTGTAGGTACACCAGCCGGCGACGATCATTACGTCACTTTGGCGGGGTGAAAAGCGAAAAACTTCCGATCCAAAACGAGCGGCATCATATTTAGGGCCGGCAAAGGCCATCATCTCTATCGCGCAGCAGGCCAGACCCATGGGCATGGGCCACACAGCGTTGGAACGGCCCCATTTGGTCAGCGCATCGATAGTTGTGGTGAAGAAGCCTTCACCCATCACTCGATCTAAACTCATATTCGGTTGATTTAAACTTGGTTTTTTACAGCGGAATGTTCCGTATCCCAGTTAAAGGAGCCCTTTTTAAAGGTGTATATCAGTCCAAGGAATAAAATGAATATAAATAGCATCATGGCCCACAGTGTTCCGGGACCAAATTCCTGAAACCGAACCGCCCATGGATAAATAAACACCACTTCAAGGTCAAACACGATAAACTCCATGGCAATGATGTAGAAACTCACGGAGTACCGGTCTCTTGCATGTCCGATGGGATCCATTCCGCTTTCGTATGCGCCCAGTTTGTTTTGGGCGGGCCTGTTCGGTCCGAGCAGGCTGGACAGAACGATAAATGCAACGGCCAGTACGATGGCCAGTGCAATCAGCAATAAAACAGGTATGTATTCTTCAAGCATTACAAAATTGGGATAAGGCCGGGATTCGGCACTAAAATTACTTCCGATATGGGCTAATGTCAATCACAAGAGCATATCCAGCTCCATGTTTTTCCGAAAGAACAGGCATCTGCCTGTAACCGTTATAAATGAATGGCCGTGTCGTCTTTGGTGTTTAAGAGTGCGGAAAATTTGGTTACATTTAGAAGAGATATAAGAACATTTTTTGTTATATGCGTTACAGTGGTGCTCCGGCAGCGCGAAATCACTGAACGTATTCATTTTTAAATCGTCTTGCGGTTTTGAACAGGATTCAGATGGACATATTGGGGCTTTCCACAAGTCCCAGCAGCGGTGGCGCATATGCGCTTATTCTTAATGAAGCGGATGGAAAGAGAAGGCTACCGATAATCATCGGTACATTCGAGGCACAGGCCATCGCCCTGGAACTTGAAAACATCAAGCCGCCCAGGCCGATGACGCATGACCTGATGCGCAATATCATCCAGAGCTTCGACACCCAGGTCAAGGAAATATTTATCAACGACCTCAAGGAGGGTACGTTTTACGCACAGATCATCTACGATTCCAACGGGAACGAGGTGGCGCAAGACTCCCGTCCCAGTGATGCGATCGCCCTTGCTATCCGGTTCAATGCCCCGATTTATGTCTCTGATCAGATCATCGAGGAAGCCGGGATCGAATCGGATCCTCAAACCGAGGGTTTCGAGGAGGCCGAAGAACCTTTTCAGGAAAGCAAAGAGCCTCCAACACCGGAAGAAGAACCCCCTTCCACAGTCAGCAAGGAGGGACGCATCAAGGTGCTGGAAAAGAAACTGACCACGGCCATTGCCGAAGAAGATTATGAAAAGGCGGCAAAACTCAGAGACGAAATAAACCGCCTCAAAGACTGAATCCCGTGGATATCACCAAAGAAAGCTTTCGCAAGCTTCCGTTTTCCCCGCTGTTTCGTGATTTTGCTGATGGACATGAGGTCCTTGATCCGTTTCTTGCCGACCGGCACAGTTATGAATCGCTGGTTCGGCGCATAAATGACTATTCGTTCTCCGGTGACCGCCGCGTTTCCGCGGAACAGGCACGACGCTTCAATCGCGGCTTTTCCCTCGATACCTGCGCTTTGGAAAATATCGAAGCCCTCAGCGATGAGAATACCGTTACCATCACTACCGGTCAGCAGGTAAGCCTCTATGGCGGTCCGCTGTACACCGTATTCAAAACCCTGACCGTCATTCATCTTGCCAAATCACTGAGCAGGGACACCGCAAAGCATGTCGTTCCGGTTTTCTGGTTAGCGGATGAAGATCACGACTTCGAAGAGATCGCTTCGGTTTCGCTACCGGTTCAGGGGGAAGTCAAGCGCGCATCCCTGCCCTGCAAAGCCTGTGCCCGGCATGCTGCTGGAAATATCACCGTTGAGGAATCCTCGTTTGCAAAATTCAGGAACGAGGTCATGGAATATCTGCCGCCAACAGATTTTCGGGACGAACTGTTTTCTCTTCTGGATGAATGCTATGTGCCGGGCCGTTCCCTGAAACAGGCATTCGGCGAACTGTTGATGCGGCTTTTCTCGCGTCACGGACTGATCCTCGCCGGCAGTAATGAACGCGAAGCGAAACGGATCACGCGCGATGCCATACGCATTGCCATAGAACGAGCCGACGATATCGTATCGGCTCTTGAGCATCAGTCTGCTGAGCTGGAGAGCCACTACCACCGGCAGGCGCATATCTCCGACAGCCTGCTGTTCTGGCATGACGATGACCATGGCCGGGTAAGGCTTGTCCATGATAACGGAAGATGGTCACGTGAGCCGGGGATAGAGCTCGGAACGCAAGAGTTGCTGAATGAGCTCGAGACTCATCCGGAGCGTTTTTCTCCGAATGTATTTTTACGGCCGATCCTCCAGGACCAATTGCTGCCCAACGCCGCTTATGTGGGCGGTCCCGCTGAAATCGCATACTATGCACAGATGAAGCCGCTGTACGATGTCTTTGACCGGAAAATGCCGTTTCTGATCGCCCGGCTTTCCGCCACAATCGTTGAGCCGCAAATAAGCCGATTCCTTTCAGATCTGCCCTACACTATTCCGGAATACTCCGGCCGGTTCGAGGAGCTCGAGCAGCACTATCTGAGGAAATATGGCGAACCTGATCTGGATACCCGGTTTGACCACTGGAAGGAGGAGGTTGAGCTGCTTTCTGAGAAAATGGTCGAAGAAACTGAAATTGCCGATCCCGGTCTGCGCAAACACGCACAGGCGATTACCAGAGAGTACACAAAGGCCATCGACAAACTCAGAAAAAAGAAGGTCCAGGCCGTCAGGCAGAAAGAGGAAGTCCGAATCAACCGGCTGAAGAAAGTTAAACTCGGACTTTTCCCGAATGACCGGCTGCAGGAGCGAGAGATATCCTTCATCTATTTCATGAATAAATACGGCCCGGATATTTGGGAGCAGCTGCTGACCCGATTGAATCAGGAACAGGCCGGGCTTTTTAACCGTCATCTATATTTGGAGCTTTAGGGTTTCCGGCATGAAAACAGACCGGCAGATCATTCGCGATGATGCCGTCGGACGCCGCAAGAGTCTGCCGCCGGGCGAGTTGCACCGACTCGGCGACGCCATTTCCCGTCAGGTTTTCAACACGACCTGGTTCAGGGAAGCCTCGGCTGTTCACTGTTTTTTTGGAGTCGTCGAAAAAGGGGAGGTTTCAACACGGAAGCTGCTCGAAGGGATTTTGTCGGAGGGAAAGACCCTGGTGATGCCGAGGATGGAGGGAGAAGAAGGGAGGATGGGGCATTATATTGTCCAGGATCTGAACCGGCTTGAAATAAACTCCCGCGGTATCCCCGAACCTGCCGATTGTCCGGCAGCCTCTGTACGCGATATCGACCTGGTGCTGGTGCCGGGCCTTGCCGCCGATCGTGCCGGTAACCGGATCGGATTCGGAAAAGGGTACTATGACCGTTTCCTCTCTCAGCAGGAGCTTACGGCATCATCCATACTGCTACTGCCGGAAGTTTTTCTCGTGGAAACCGTTCCGGCGGAACCGCATGATGTTCCGGTGGATGCGATAGCCACTGACACGAGGTTGATCGACTGCCATGGTTACAGAAACTTTTAAAAACAACTTCTCGTATGGTCCGGTAACTGTGAACCACTCAACAAGGTGAACCCATATGAAGGAGCAGAAGAAGACCCATAATAATCTGAGGAACAATCTGTACGACCACGAACTCAGTGATGAAGAGTATGAAGAGTTACGAACGGCCTATGAGTTCGAAAAGAGTGAACGGCAGAAACCGGATAAAGGTGCACGCATTGCCAAAATCGCAGGAACCATATTCCTGATACTGGGTATCCTGTTCCTAATCCAGCAGTTCTTTTTCTCCTTTGGTCCCGATTTTACCAGTCTCTTACGGTTCATCCCGACCGGAGGTACCATTATCATTTTAATTATCGGACTTGGATTGCTCGGCCGGATTCGAAGCAAAAAGCGGAGCCGTCGCATGGACCCGACTCCGAACAATCAGCCCGGAGGGGATCGCTGGAACACCTCTACCACCGGGGATGCCGAAGAAACCACTGCCGGCAGACCATGTACATCGGCCGATTTTGATCCCTACGCGTTTCGGAACACCAAGCGCTGGTTTCGCTCCCGCAAAGAAAAAATGCTGTTTGGTGTTTGCGGAGAAATCGCCGAGAGACTTAACATCGATCCGACCGTGATCCGCGCATTGTTTGTGATCGCATTTTTCAGTTATGGATTCAGTTTTGTTATCTATATTGCACTCGCAATTGCGCTGCCCAGGCGCCCGTTGCAAAAAACGTGGCAGATTTAGGAAAAAAGGAGATGATGTGCTGATATCGCTGGAAGGTATAGACGGATGCGGTAAGACGACCCAGATACAGAAGATTGAGGCTTTCTACAAAAGCAGAGGCCGAGAGGTCCGGGTATTCAGAGAGCCGGGCGGAACCGGTCTGTCGGAACAGATCAGGGAGATACTGCTGAACAGCAAGGAGGATATCCATCCGCTGGCGGAAACACTGCTGTTTTCTGCGGCAAGGGCCCAGTTGGTGGCCCGGCAGGTTCGGCCGCTGCTGCAGGAGGGGACGATAGTGATCCTGGACCGGTTCTACGACTCCACCACTGCCTATCAGGGATTCGGAAGAGAAGCACTGCCCGTCGAGGATATTGAAAACATAAACCGGATAGCCACCGCCGGACTTCAGCCGGACATCACCTTCTACCTGAAAATCGATGAGGATATCGCATTGAAGCGCCGGTTGAAGTCCGGTGAAGAGGACCGGATGGAACGGTCCGGCAATGCGTTTTTCAGCAGAGTCGCCAAAGGGTTTGACCACATCGCATCCAAAAACAAACGGGTCGCCACCATTGACGCATCCCGAAATCCGGATGAAATCTTCAGTGACATCAGAAGCCACCTGCTGAAAGCCGATACCCGCTTCGGGCCCTGATATCCATGGAAACCGTTGCAGCGGTTGCCATATCGCGGATCATCGGTATCGCTTTTCCATTGAGCAAAAGCGCCTATCTGCCGATTTTATATTTTTTTTGGATTGATGTAAACAAGAAAAATGCTTAAATTTGGTCTATTGTGCACATCATGCAGCCACTGCTGGCACATTCATGGTGATACCAGCTACAAATCACACGAACCATTCAACGTTACGAAGTATAAAAGTACATTATGGCGCATCAAAGAATTGAAGTTGACCTGCCCCTCGCAAAAGTTTATGAATTGATGAGCTGTCCGACCGATTTTCCCAAATTCCTTTCGTCTATTTCGGAAGTGAATAAAATCAATTCGCAAACTTTTGAATACGCAACTGAAATTGGTGGAGAGGAGTTTCGTTGGACCACCAACATCATTGATGATCTGAGAAACACCCGTTTTGCCTGGATCACCATCAATGGGAATCTCAATCAAACCGGAACGATCCGTTTTACCCCCCTGGACAACGGCACTCGTACCAGGGTTGATTTTAGTCTGGATTATCGGACATTTTTCGGAGAACCATCCGAGGATATGTCGGCTTTCATGGAGCAGCTTCCTGACACCCTGTCTACTGATCTGGAAAAGTTCAAGGAGCTTGCTGAAAGCGGAAGTTTCAAGGATGAAGAAGAAAAAGAAGCCGCTGCTGAGAAGAAGGAAGAAGTAACGGCCTGATCGTTGACATCCAATTTCCAAAAGAAGGGGCTGACGAGCCCCTTTTTTTTTTGGATTTCATCCGCCTTCACGCACATGACTCTATCCGAATTCCTGGAATCCGGTATTTCAGAAACACCGTTTGCCGCTGTCATCGGTCACCCGGTGTCGCACAGCCTCTCCCCGGTCATACACAATGCAGCGCTTCGGGAACATGATATTCCGGCAGTGTATTACGCCATCGATTGCCCGGAGTCACAGTGGCCGCGCCTGGGCGAGTTGTTAAGTCATGAGCAATGCAAGGGAATCAACGTTACATTGCCCCTGAAACGGGTTGTCATGGACTATCTGGATGACTGTGACGAATCGGCAGAAGCGATCGGCGCGGTCAACACTGTAGTTCCGGACATGGGTATGGCGGCAAAACATCAAAATAGCCCTAAGAAACCCCTGAGCGCTCATGGTGATCCAGGCACCGAGAAGACCGACTTGAAAAAGAAATCGGCAGACAAGCGTACTCTTCGTGGCTATAACACGGATGCCTACGGGTTCATCAAGCCGCTTGAAACGTATCCGGTCATTGACACGGCAACGGTACTGGGCTCCGGAGGCGCGTCCCTTGCAGTCCAATATGCGCTTGCAAGCTACGGCGTGAACACCGTATATCTGGCCAGCCGTAAACACAAACCGGGCCGGATTGGGAGAGGGCACTCGAAGGAGGCAGGACAAGGTTCACCCATCATTCCGGTTTCTTATTCGGAGCTTGGCGATGCTGTGGCCGAATCGCGGCTGATTGTCAATACCACTCCGGTCGGCATGCATCCCGACACAAATGCGACACCGTTCCCTCCGGAGATGGGTTCCTTGCTAAAGGGGAAAATCTGCTATGACATCATCTACAACCCGCTGGAAACCCGCTTCCTTGCCCTTGCAAAACAGAATGGTGCCGAAACGATAGATGGCCTGGGTATGTTCGTGTTTCAGGCGGCCAGGGCATTCGAGCTGTGGTTCGACAAGCCGATGCCCACAGAACTGGCGCGCAGCCTGGTACTTGAGCATCTAAAAAAAACATAACCACAGCAAATCCTGCAGGATTATGTCGCTTATCTGGACAAAAAAACGGGGTGGGGTACACGCGGCATTACTGTCGAAAGCCGAAGAGACGACAGGCGCCCGCATATCAACACTTGCCAACCTTGAAACGCGTTCGGAAGAGGTTCAGGCGCTGGAAGCCAACAGAACTCTGCTTGCCGAACATCTGGAATGGCCTTCCCTGCGTTTGAGCATGGCCCGGCAAGTGCATGGCACGCATGTCGCATTCACCGACAAACCGGAAATCATCGACAATACGGATGCGCTGGTAACCAACAGGGTTAACCTGGCAATAGGGGTACTGGTTGCAGACTGCGCCGCGGTGCTGATAGCGGATCCGGTCTACAGAATTGTTGCCGCCGTCCATGCAGGATGGCGTGGTGCCGCCGGAAATATCGTGGAGAAGGGGGTAGCGACCATGATCCGGGCGGGCGCCGAGCCGGATGTCATGCAGGCCTATATCAGTCCGTGTATCTCCGTCGCCAATTTCGAGGTCGGCGAAGAAGTGGCTGAAAAATTCCCGCAACGGTTTGTGGATTACACGGGAGTGAAGCCCCACGTCGATCTCAAGGGGTTTCTCCGCCAGGAGCTAATGGACACCGGTATACCAGACGACCGGATCCAGGTCGACGGTCGCTGCACTTTGCAGGAAGCCGAAACATTGCACTCATACCGAAGAGACGGAAACGACAGCGGTCGCATGCTGGCCGTAATTGCATTGGGGGACTCCTGATTTTATGCTATTTTATTCCGCTCACTGACACGACTTTCAATCAGTGTTGCCCAATACTCAGAACAGACCCATTCACCCCGATTCAGTGAAAACGCAGCAGTTACTTATACTGGGATCCACCGGATCCATCGGCAGACAGACTCTGGATATTGTCCGGTCCCATCCCGAGAGATTTTCGCTGTTCGGAGTGACGGCGAACTCAAACTGGAAGGAGCTTGCGGCACAAATCAACGAGTTTCAGCCTGCCTATGCGGTGATATCTGATGAAAGCTGTGCCAAAAACCTGGATGCAGCCATAAATCACCGGAACACGGTGATTTTAACCGGAAATGATGCACTTGAGGCACTCATTCGGGAAGAAGCCGTGGATACCATCGTCAACAGCCTGGTGGGTTTCTCGGGGTTTGCTCCAACACTTACTGCGCTGGAACACGGAAAAAAAGTGGCGCTGGCCAACAAGGAGTCGCTTGTGGTTGGCGGCGAGCTACTGTCCCCATTTTTGGACGGATCGTTTGACAGGCTCATCCCCATAGACTCAGAACACAGCGCCATTTTACAGTGCCTCGCCGGTGAGTCTGCCGACAGTATCCACAAACTGATTATTACAGCCAGCGGCGGACCCTTTCGCACCTGGTCCGCTGAAAAAGTGGCAAACGCCAACGTCAGGGACGCACTAATGCATCCCAACTGGGATATGGGATCGAAAATAACCATCGATTCCGCAACCATGATGAATAAGGGGCTTGAAGTTATTGAAGCCCATTGGCTTTTTAATCTTCCGCTATCAAAAATTGAAGCGGTTGTGCATCCCCAGAGTATCATTCATTCGATGGTTGTGTTTCGTGACGGTTCGATCAAGTCGCAGATGGGGTTGCCAGATATGCGCCTTCCCATCCAGTATGCGTTGTCGCACCCTGACCGCTGGCCGCTCGAATCCGAACAGATTGACTGGGCGGAACCACAGGAATTGACCTTTGAGCCGGTTGACCATAACAAATTCCCCTGCTATGATCTCGCACTTGAGGCTCTCAGGCAGGGGGGATACGCTCCAGCCGTACTGAATGCCTCCAACGAGGTTGCTGTCGAACGATTTCTGAAGGAAGAAATTTCATATATTCACATCTCTGAAATTGTGGCCAGCAGTTTGTCTCATATTACAAGTTCAGATTCGTTATCATTGCCGGTGCTCCTTGAAGTCGATCGTGAAGCCCGGAAATTTGCACGGTCCATCTGACCAACTCACTCATTTTTATGGAAGTAATCTTCAGCATATTGCAGACCGTCGTGATTTTTATTGCGGCCATTTTTATCCTTGTACTGGTCCATGAGCTGGGCCATTTCCTTGCAGCCAAGCTGTTTGGCATGAGAGTGGAACGCTTTTCCATCGGCTTTCCCCCGCGTTTGTTCGGCATCCGGAAAGGCCATACCGATTATTGTATTTCTGCTCTTCCGCTGGGCGGATACGTGAAAATTTCCGGCATGGTGGATGAAAGTATGGACGACAGCTTTGCCGCCTCCGAGCCGAAACCGTATGAATACCGCAGCAAACCTGTCTGGCAGAGAATGATCGTAATATCAGCGGGGGTCATTTTTAACATGATTCTGGCCTATGTCATTTTCACAGTCATCACATTTTCCTACGGAGTCAATCAGATCCCTGCCGAAAATATCCACGGGATGTACATTCCCGAAAGTTCCACCGCCGCCGAAGTGGGGTTTGAGACCGGCGACCGGCTGGTAGCTGTAAATGAGAAGGAAATCGACTATGTTCGTCGCGGACAATTTTTTTCCATGAGTGACCTCACCAGCATGCCGCTGAGTTTTACTGTGGAGCGCGACGGCGAGCGGGTAACCATCCACCCTCCATCCGATTTTCTGGATTATCTTGCCCGTAACCCGGAGTTCCTGGAACTGCAAAACGCCCTTCCCAGCAAAGTGGGAGCCGTTGCTGACGGCACTCCCGCCGAAGAGGCCGGCCTCATGGAAGGAGACAAGATCGTCGCCATCGATGGGGAAGAGGTAGGTTACTGGGTCCAGATGGTAAACATGATACAATCCGGTGGCGACCAGATGCAGTTTACCATCGAACGTGACGGGGAACGCCGGGAGATAGATATCCGTCCCGACCCCGACCGCAGAATAATCGGGATCACCATCGTCGATCCGCAGGAGTATTTCGGATTCGAGACCGTCAGCTTCGGCTTTTTCGGCTCCATCAGAGAGGGGGTTAACCAGGCCCACGACACCCTTTTCGGGATCATCAACGGTTTTCGGCAACTGCTCACCGGCACGATCTCTGTCAGGGAAAACCTCGGCGGACCCGTAGCCATTGCCTCTGTAACGGCCGAAGTTACCGAGCGGGGAGGAGCACTCGGCTTCTGGAATTTCACCGCCTTCCTGAGCATTACACTTGCTTTAATGAACATTCTCCCGATCCCCATGCTGGACGGCGGCCACCTCATGTTCCTGATCTACGAAGCGGTTACCCGGCGGGAACCTTCCATGAAGGTTAAAATGGCTCTTCAGCAAATCGGTTTCATTCTCCTTATCGGACTGATGATTTTTGTCACTTTCAACGATATCCTTCGACACGTAGTCAATTAAACCATGAGAATCGCCAAGGATGGTGTCCCTGTTATTGTAGCCGTACTGTTTCTGGCCCTGGTAGCCGTTTTAATTGGATGGATTCTCAATAATACCGTTTCCTACCTGCTCTACCTTGTCGCTGTTTCCATGAGCGGTTTTACGCTCTTTTTTTTCCGCGACCCCGAGCGCAGCATTCCCGAAGGCGACCTGTTGCTGGCACCGGCCGACGGCAAGGTGATCAGCATTGAACCGGTTCGGGAGGAGACCTATTTGCAGGGTACTGCGGTACAAATAACCATCTTTCTATCCCTTGCGGATGTGCATGTCAACCGCTATCCCGTGTCAGGGACAGTGGAGCACGTTTCCTATCACCCCGGAAAATACCTGGTTGCCTGGCATCCCAAAGCGTCCGAACTTAACGAGCGGGCCGAATTCGGTATAAAACATGCATCCGGCACCCGGTTTTTCTACCGGCAGATAACCGGATTCATCGCTCGCCGAATCGTGTTCTACACACGGGAAGGGGATGAGGTGAAGGCCGGCGACCGATTCGGCATCATGAAGTTTGGCTCACGAATGGATATATTGGTTCCCGAAGACATGGCCATTCAAATTCAGAAAGGCGACAAGGTAACGGCCGGTGAGACTGTCATAGCCCGGCTTTAGCGAACTGCGATGAGTTACTGAGGAATGATAAACCCCGACAAAAGGCAATTGCGCCGTCAGTTGCGCAACTCCCATCTGAAAAGGAAGTTCAACCGCCCGATTCCGCGATCGGTCGTGCCCAGCTTTTTTACACTGATGAATCTGTTTTGCGGCTTTGTTGCCATGGTGCAGATTTATGAAGGGAAACTGGAATTCGGTGCCTGGCTTATTGTTCTGGCCGCCGTATTTGACATGATGGACGGGTTCATGGCCCGAGTGACCCAGGGCACTTCGGAGTTCGGCATTGAGCTGGATTCCCTCAGCGATATTGTCTCTTTTGGTGTTGCTCCTGCCTTTCTGATGTACAGCTACTCGCTGAATGAACTGATGATCATGGGGATTATCATTTCGGCATTCCCGGCTCTGTGCGGTGCCGTCCGGCTGGCACGGTTCAATGTGGATGCCCGTGTTGAGGATCCGGATTACTTCAAGGGCTTGCCGATACCATCTTTGGCTATGATGCTGGTGGCGCTGTTTTTAATCTTTCATCAGAGCCCCGAACTGTTTGATCATTTCAAATATGGGTTTAACAGTATGATGATTCCCGTCATCCTGCTGCTTTCCCTGCTGATGGTCAGTACCGTTCCATTTGACAAAATCCCCAGATTCAAGAAAGAATACCTCCGCCAGAATCGCAGGAAAGTATATCTGTTTCTCTTCTATTTCGTCGCTGTTGTAACTCTTCAGGAGTACGGACTGATTCTGGTGTTCAGTATCTTCATCGCCAAGGGAGTAATAAAATCGCTCGTTCGTTTCTGGCAGGAAATTCATCAGGAAATTCCCTGAATGTCAATCGGGAGGCACAATCGACTCATATATGGATAATACTGCCGCGGAATAATACGAGCACGGGCTGCCGGGCAAGGCCACATCCCGTCAAATCATCGGAAAGGTTAGAAGTAATACTGGAGGCTGACGGCATGAGCGGTGCCGAATCCGGTTTCATAGGGCATGAAGGCATAATTGAAATAGAACTCATTCACCAGCAGCCCGGCTCCGAAGCTGAATCTCCTTTGCGTGTCGCCGGTTCGGTAACCGGCACGAATATCAATGAGGTTGGACAGGTTGATTTCCAGGCCGGCATTGAAATACCCGTCATCCTGCGCGCTAATGGACTCATCCGCTCCACCGGTTTCATTGACCGGAATGTTGTAATCGGCCATAAGGGAGATCACCAAAGGGATTTCGTCCTCAAACGCGGATGTGGAAAACTGAATCAGCTGGATGTCCGTGCCGAAACTGAGCAGGGTGGGCAGCCTGGTAGCCGTATTGTCAAGGTCGTTCATGGATCCCACGTTTCTCAGGGAGGAAGCCAGGGTCAGGCGATCCTGCAGCATCGTGTAGCTGATGCCGGCATTGAGACCGACCCCGGAAGCATCCTGCTGAAAAAACTGCTCATGCAGGTACATCCCTGTAACTCCGGCCGAAAACGGACCAATATTCCGGGCATAGGATGCGGCCACGGCAAAGTAGCGTATGGCAAAGCTGCCGTCAGGTTCTGTAGATGGCCTGCTTCGGAACGGGATATCATCGACCAGCGAGGAGAGGAAGGCTGCGCCGAATGCATCGTTTTCGCGCCGCAAGATGACACCGGCAAAGCTGTTTTGCGTGTCGGTGGCCGGCCAAAGCATGTAGGAGAGGGTGGCGCTGCTTTGTTGTTCGCGGGATAACATGGCGGGATTAAGGAAAATCGCCGATGACCCGGATAGCGACGCGGTATGCGCCTCGGAGATACCCATACTGTGTGCGGATGGACCGGTTAGCAGAAACTGCATGCCGGTTGACTCATTGGCGACTGACGCCCGGGGCATTCCTGCCGACAGCGCAAGTACGCCGAGCAGCAGCATCAATAATTGTTTCATACGTGAATTTGTTTTATGGCTCACTTCCAAAATACGAATTATTTGTCGGATACCGGATGTACTTCGAACCATCCTTCCGAAGACATCCTAAAGGATCATCCGAATGGATAACACATGCATGCCCGAGATGCCCAAAGGTTCACGGACAAAGGCATAATCCACCGATGGACTGAGAAAATCATAGGGCAGGTGAACGGAAAAGCCGGTGCTGATCCGGTGCGTTTCCCGGATGTAATCGAGATCCATAACTTCCCATCCGCCCCGAAGGGTAAATCGCTCATGTGCCTGCCAGGAGGCCCCGAAACGTATCAAATGGCTGTGGGTGGTAACGTTGTCTTCCGACCGTGTGGTGCTTCTCGGCGGCAGCTGGCCTTCGGTAATCATGATTGTGCGATACTCGGAATTCTGTCGCTGAATTTCATATTCCGTACTCAGCAGCAGATTCCACTGATTCAGGCGGTACGAACTGCCGAGCCGAAACCGATCCGGAAACGGATCCGATCGCGAACGTCCGCCCTGCGCGCCGTACAAATCGGTCGTGTCCCAGGAGTATTCAGAAACCAGGTCCTGTGCGGCAAAACCGATCCGCCACGAATCGGTTGCCTGAAAAATTATGCCGGCGTCAAAACCTGCGCCGGTGGCGTTGTCGACGGACTCGTGGAAGTTGGCAAGATGCAGTTTAACCGACACTCCCGCTTTAAGCCGGGTGCTGATATTCAAACCGAAGGATGCGAACAGCTGAAACTCATGGGTGGAGAGGTAGTCGGTATGATAACCGCTGGAAGTGCGCCCGTCGATATCGGAGACGTTGGCATTCAGCAGGCCGATATTCAGTCCGGCGGAAGGAGGCAGGGGCAGCGCGAAATTAACGACGTTCAGGCTCCGGTCAAATGACATGAGCGCGGTACCAATGTCGAGCTGCCTTTGTCCGGCATAAGCGGCCAGTGCGGGGTTGTAGTGAGCAAAAATACCTTCCTCCGATACCGTTCCCATGGCATTGCCCATGGCCATACCCCTTGGCCCCATACCCATTCTCGTGAATGCGCCGCTGTATCCGCCGCTTTGCGCTATGGTGTCGGTTAGCGGAATCAGCAGCAGGAACAGAAGCAGCCACAACAAACGTGACATCCGGCCGGAATGCCGTTCGAAGGCCGATCCCTTGCTGTTTTGAATGGATGACGGATGGCATTTCGGGCACGAAAGCCGTTGTGACAGGTAACTCATATTCCGGATGGATAAACAGTTAAGCATGGCTACTCAAGGAGAAGGATTTTCCCGACGACACGGTCACCACCGGTTTTGATTTCGTAAAAAACGGTGCCGTTGGCGACTTTTCGGCCCTGCTGATCGGTGCCATCCCAGTAGGCTTCAAACGTGCCGCGCTCCATCATGGAGCGTTTGTCCAGAGTGCGAATCAGGTTCATGCCGAAATCATAAAGACGGATGGTCACGTCCGATGGAGACGCATTTGAAAACCGGATACGGACCACATCGTGATGGCGGGGTGAAAACGGGTTCGGGTAGGCATAGGCTTTGACAGCGGGCGCGCCATCCTGGTGCAGGTTTTCACCGGACAAGGGGAAGTTAACGCGTGTGATCGCCCAGGTGTCCCCAAAGTCAACGGTCGATGCCAGTCCGTCGCTGCTGCCGATCCATACCCGGTCATTTGCGGTGGCCACACTGTAATAGGTGGTATTTGAAGCAAATGCGGTATTCGGGCTTTGGATTTGGCTTATCTGGCGCCATGTGTCTCCGTTATCCCGGCTGATAAACACACCATTTCTTCCGGCAGCATAGATGGTTTCTCCCTGGAATCCGATGTCGTATATCCGTTCGCCAGTCAGATGCTTCTCGAAAGTATCCCCGCCGTCTCTGGTTACGACGATACCCTCGCGGTCGGTACCGGCCAGGGCAATCCAGTTGGTCATCCAGACAGCGTTGTCGAAGGAGTTTTCACGGATCGAAGTAATCCAGCTACCAAGGAGTCCGTGCGGACCATCGGATTGACGCACCTGGCGCCACCTGATACTGTCGGCAGGTGCAACCAGCGCGTTATCGGAAATATTCAATCCGCCTGCGGTCCCTGCATAGACCGTTCCGTCAGCAGCTATCGCTACGGAAAAGCCAAGAAAGTTGAGATAATCATTCGACTGTTCCGATCCGCGAGGATCGATTGAAAAGCTGTAGTTATGATCCGGGTTAAGCTCATCCATGCCATAGGGGGGGAGCACAACCCGCTCCCAGGTCTGACCGAAATCGGTACTGCGCCGAATGCCGGAGGCCCATCCGGCAAAAAAGACCACATCGCCACGAAAATCAACCATGTAGGGCGGCGATTGCTGGGGCACGATAACGGGAATTATGTCGAGATCCTGGCCTCCATACCGGATGGTAGTATCGTCCGGATGATCGAGTGTCCTCGAGGTGTCTATCAGCTCCCAATTCAGTCCGCCGTTTTTTGAGACATAGAACCCCATTTGGGCCTGTACCGACTCACCGTTGGTGGGTTGATTGTACCCGACACCGGCGAATATCGTGTCACGGGCAAGGGCGATGGAAAACAGACGGCCGCGCCCGTCGACGATGGAGTCCGCCTCATCGGGAAAATGCCAGTCAAATTCGTTGCCGACATTGTACATCAGCCGCGGACCAATCCACAGCGTGTCGCCGAATGCCCCCATATTTGATACTGAGTTTTGCGATATCGAATAATAGGGAGATGGCAATTGGCCGGGGTGGATCTGGCCGTTAGCGCCGGTTGCCGACAGGGCCGACAGGGCCGACAGCAAGAGAAGAAATATTGCGGGGTGTCTCATTCTACAAATTCAAAAGTTGATCGAAGCGTATCGCTCCGGATACCAAGAACATTCACCGCTTGCACTTCGACGGTATAGGTATCGGGCCGGTTGTTCTGGTTCACACTGAAGTTCTGTACATAAATGCCTGCACTTTGGCTGCCCATTTGCGAGGCAAAAATCCGGTTCCTGGCACTGTCGTACAACTCCAGTCGTACGCTCTGGATGAAGTCAAGCGAATGGGGGTGTCCGACCCTGGCGATGATATTGAAGTTGGTCTGACCGGCAGCGGGTATCCGAACGGATTGGGGGTGTTCCAGGCTCAAAATTTCCGGCTCTCCGATATTTTCCCAACGGACACGCAGCCGGGTTTCAACACGGTCACCGATGCGCTGATCCCTGGTCTGGGGAAAGACATATACCACCAGGTCGTCAAAGGAGCTGGTTTGCCCCACCATCTGCAGTTCGGCCCGGTATTTGCGCGGATCGGATTCAACGGACAACAATGTGTCCGAAGCCAGAACACTGCTCTCCTGAAGCGAGTAAATTCTGGCTACAAGGCGGGAATCTTCGGGCAGGTCGCTTTTTGCGGATATACTGATCGTGATGGTCGTATCGCGCACCCCATCCTCACCGGTAAAGGTGAGCTCCCTTGGATGGACTTCAAGCTCCTCGATAACCGGGGAATAATCGAAGACGCCGACAGGGCCATCGGCGCTATCGCAGGAAACAAGAAAAAGCACGGCTGCAACAGCGTACGCCGCACAAAAGGGGAACTTTTGGGAATGTCTCAAAGCTGCAAAATGAAATAAATAATAAAAGAGTACTGTAAAGCTGTAACGTTATACCATGCGGCAGTTGTGACATTCTTGTGGATTCCACGTGATATTACTTGATGACGTGTTGAATGTCAACCGGAGAATCGATCCGGTTCATTCACAAACTGACCATAATCACCGGGTTTTCCATCTGCCGAATGGCATGAGCCACTTCATCACAACGAATGAAACAAGATATCATGTATTGCGCGGAGTCGAAACAGATTATCCTGCTCAAAGAATCATTACTTTCAGATACCGGCATATTCATCGCACTCATTATCCATCTGTAAAAATTTCAGGCTGATATTGCATCGCTTATCGGGGATGTGTAACTTTGCCAACATGAAAAACGGAAACGTACATACAGCCAACTGGTGGTGGCCAATCTGCTGAAAGCGGATTGATACCGGTATGTACTGTACCCGTCAATGAGTATACAACCCGCTTTCAGTTTATCTGGGAGCGGGTTTTTTTTTGCTCCGAACTGCATGAAACCGTCTTTAAATACCTGTATCGTCGTCTAATCGGATCCTTTTATGAATCGTGACACTTTTTTGAAGCTGGCCGGCAACTATACCGCAATACCCGTCTACCGGGTGATGATGGCCGACACCTTCACCCCGGTATCCCTGTTTCTGAAAATCCGTGAAGACGGCCGCTTTCCGTTTCTGCTCGAATCCGTTGAAGGGGGTGAGCACCTTGCCCGCTATTCGTTTCTGGGGAGAAACCCCTATCAGATTTTGAAGTATCACAACGACCAGGTGCAGTTGCTCAGGAAGAAGACGGATCAGACGAACGCCGCATTCGAAATGACCGGCAGTGAGACCGGCAGCAGCTCCGGATCGTCCGGAGAACAGGAGTTCGCCACCACCATCCTGGAGGAACCCTATTTTGATGCGCTGAAACGTCTGTGCATGTCATATGACGAGCCTAAAATTCCGGACATGCCCAGGCTCACGGGCGGTGCCGTCGGTTTTTCCGCCTACGACACGGTGCGGCAGATTGAACTGTTGCCGGACATGCCTCCCGATGACCTTGAGCTGCCGGAGGCGATATGGTCATTTTATGATGAAATCTTCGCCTTTGACCACGTCAAGCACCGTGTGGTACTGATCAAAACCGTTTTCACCACACCTGACGCCGATCACGAGACTCAATACAGGACGGCCTGCAACGCCCTGGATCGGATGGAAGAGATCGTGGGCCGGAGTGTTGAAGATAAAGGGACCTACCGGAAAACAACCGACCGTCTGCAAAGCAATATCTCCAAAGAGGCGTTTCTCGATAATGTCGATAAGGCGAGAGAATACATCTATGCGGGCGATATTTTCCAGGTTGTTCTTTCACAGCGTTTTGCCAGTTCCTTCGAAGGTGACCGGTTCATGCTCTACCGCGCGCTCAGAATGGTAAATCCTTCACCATACCTCTATTATCTGGACTTCGACGATTTCGCCCTGGTCGGCTCTTCACCGGAAGTTCTTGTACAGGTTCAGGATGAACAGGTGCGGCTGCTCCCGATCGCAGGAACACGTCCACGCGGCGACTCAGCAGAACAGGACGTAGCCTACGAGGAAGAGCTGAAAGCGGATCCCAAAGAGCTTGCCGAACACATTATGCTGGTTGACCTGGGCCGCAACGACCTGTCGCGGGTTTGCCGACCCGACACTGTGCGCCTGACCCGCGACCGTGTCATTGAACGATATTCCCATGTCATGCACATTGTATCTGATGTTAGCGGGCGGCTGATGAAGGATAAAACGGCCGTTGATGCCCTGATAAACTGTTTTCCGGCAGGAACGGTTTCCGGGGCTCCCAAGGTTCGCGCGATGGAAATCATCGACGAGCTGGAAACGGGCAAACGGGGCCCCTATGCCGGAGCCGTGGGTTATTTCGATTTCTCCGGCAACATGGATACCTGTATTGCCATCCGAACCATGGTGGTTACCCACAGCGACATCTACATCCAGGCAGGGGCCGGTGTTGTCGCCGACAGCGATCCGGAACGTGAGTACGAAGAAACCGTCAACAAGGCGAAGGCGCTTGTGAAAGCGCTGGATATTGCGCTTCAACTGGAATAGTATGCGGCCTGGCCGCACTGGCCGCAGGTACCGGCCTGCCTGATTTCCAGTTATACGCAAGGGCCGCCTCCAACTCAATCAACCAAATTCATTCAACCCGTAACATATTTATTAACTCAGTTCGATGACCTCCAACAAACCAACCATTCTCTCCGGTATTCAGCCTTCCGGCAGACTCCATCTGGGAAATTATTTCGGTGCCATTCGTCAGCACCTGGAATTCCAGGACAGGGGAGAGGCCTTTTACTTTATCGCCAACTACCATTCACTGACATCCCTGCAAAACGGCGAACTTCTTAGACAGTACACCTTTGACGTCGCCCTGGATTATCTGGCACTGGGCATGGACCCCGAAAAGTGCACCTTCTTCGCCCAAAGTGATGTTCCCCAGGTTTTGGAACTGTCATGGATACTGGGAACCCTCACGCCGGTGAGCCTCATGGAAAAAGGGGTCTCCTACAAGGACAAGGTCGCCCAGGGCCTGCAACCCAATATCGGCCTGTTCACCTATCCGGTACTTCAGGCCGCCGACATCCTGATTTACCATTCCGATATTGTTCCGGTAGGAGCCGATCAGAAGCAGAATATCGAGATTTCCCGCGACCTTGCCGCGCGTTTCAACCGAATATATGACGGGGAGTATCTCCGTATCCCCGAACCGCATATCGTGGAATCGGTGGCCACGGTGCCGGGAATCGACGGCCGGAAAATGAGCAAGTCCTACGACAATACCATCGATATCTTCGACTCCGGCAAATCCCTGAAAAAGAAGGTTATGGCGGTTCAAACCGACTCGACCCCGCTTGAGGAGCCGAAAGATCCGGATACATGCAATGTCTTTGCGCTCATCAAGCTTTTTGCGACAGACGAGAAGAGGGATGAAATAAGGGAAAAATATCTTTCCGGCGGATACGGTTACGGCCATGCCAAGAAGGAGCTGCTTCAACTCATTGATGATATGTTCGCCGAAGCGCGTGAGCGGAGGATGGAGCTGGCCTCCGATCCGGACTCGGTCAGGGACATGCTCAGCGATGGCGGCAAGAAAGCCAGAATCCGGGCGGAAACCGTTATGGAAGGGGTCAGGGAGGCTACCGGAGTCGTCCGGCACTTCGCTATTTCCAAATCCTGAATCCGGTTTGGACAGAACCGGTCACATGACTGTAGACAATAGAATACCATGGTTTTAATCATTGACAACTACGACTCTTTCACCTACAACCTGGTGCACCTGGTGGCCCGGCACACCGATGACTACCGGGTGGTGAGAAACGACAAAATCACCTCCGGTGAAATCCGCCGGATCAGTCCTGAAAAGATACTGATATCCCCCGGTCCGGGCCGGCCGGAAGATGCCGGCATCACCGAAGAGGTGATTCAAACGTTTGGCGAGGATACCTCCATTCTGGGAGTATGTCTTGGCCATCAGGCGATCGGACACGCGTTCGGTGCAGATGTGATTTCAGCACCATCGCTGATGCACGGAAAAACCTCCCGCATACGTCACGACGAATCTTCTCTGTACCAAAATGTGTCTCAATTGTTTACGGCCACACGTTACCACTCGCTGGTCCTGGATGAACCGACCATTCCGGATGATTTTCTGATCACTTCCCGAACGGAAGATGGCGTGGTAATGGGGATTCGGCATAAAAAGCATCCTCTGGAAGGGATTCAATTCCATCCGGAGAGCATTCTCACGACAGAAGGTCCGCGCCTTATCGAAAACTGGATGAAGCGCACCTGATCATCCCACCACAACCCTTATCCTGAACTTCATGAACGATTTTACTGAAATCCTCCAGCAGTTGTCTGAAGGAGCTGATTTGTCGCCCGAACAGGCGGATTTTGCTCTCAGGGAGATTATTGCAGGCAATGTAAACGGCTCCAGGACCGCCGCCTTTCTGTATGGCATGCGCTGCAAGGGAGAGACGGTGGATGAGCTTTCGGCGCTGGTCGGCGTGATGCGTGGTGCGGCTGTTGCCGTCGATGTAAATACCGAAAATGCCGTAGATCTGTGCGGGACGGGCGGTGACCGTTCAGGCACGTTCAATATCTCTACCGCCGCCATGTTTGTTGTTGCCGGCGCAGAGGTTCCTGTGCTCAAACACGGCAATTCCGGCGTATCCAGCCGAAGCGGCAGCTTTGACGTTCTGAAAGCGCTGGGAGTCCATCCCGACCTCAACAAGGAGCAGGTAGAGACCTGCTTTCGCGAAACCGGAATGGCCTTCATGTTCGCTCCGCTGTTTCATCCCGCCATGGCGCGGGTGATGAACGCTCGCAAGGAGCTCGGACTGCGTACCTTCTTCAACATCATGGGGCCATTGCTCAATCCCGCGGGAGTCACCCGGCAGGTCGCAGGTGCCTATGATGCCGAGACGGCGCGAATGATGGCACGCATCCTCGGCAGACTGGGGACGGATTTCGCCTATACCGTGCATTCCGATGACGGTCTGGATGAGTTTTCGACCACTTCCGGCTCCCGGATTTTTCTGTTGAACGGAAACGGGGAGCCTCAGGAGCGATCCTTCGACCCGCGTACCCTGGGAATGGAACTGACAGAGATCGATCAGTTGAAAGGCGGCACGCCGGAAGAGAACGCGGACATCATCCGGGCCATACTGGATGACAGAGCCACCGATGCCCAGCAGGATATCGTATTGCTTAATGCCACATTCGCCATTCACGCATCCGGACTCTGTTCCGACATTCAGGACGCCTTGCTGGCCGCAAGGGAGAGCCTTGAGTCGGGCGAAGCCCTGAATGCCCTGAACCGGTTCGCCGAGTGTACCACCGACCTTGCATCCTAACCATCTATGGCAGATATTCCACCCCTGAAAACACCCTCTTAGTTTCGTAATCGTGGCAAATATTCTTGATAAAATTGTTGATCAGACCCGTGAGGATATCGGGCGGCGCAGAAAGAAAGTCGCGCAGCACGACTTCCAGTCCTTCGCCGAATATCACCGCACCAGGCGGGATTTTGGAGAGGCCCTGCGTGATACGGACCACGTATCGATCATCGCCGAAATAAAAAAGGCTTCCCCATCAAAAGGAGTTATCCGGGAGGATTTTTCGCCGGTTATCCATGCCCGGGACTATCTGGAAAACGGCGCGTCGGCCATCTCGGTACTCACCGATGAGCCCTTCTTTCAGGGAACGCTCTCTTATCTGCAGGAGGTTTCCGCCCTTTCCACCGTACCCGTGCTTCGCAAGGATTTCATCATTGACTTCTATCAAATAGAGGAGGCCCGCGCATGGGGGGCTGATGCCATCCTACTTATCGTCAGGATTACCGACGGCCAACAACTGTATGAGCTGCATGATGCGGCCACCGAATGCGGCCTGCAGGTACTGGTCGAGTGTTATGATGAAGCGGATTTTGACAGGCTCGACTTCGGGCGATGTACCATGGTCGGCGTAAACAACCGCGACCTGGACACTTTTCGGGTGGATTTGCATCGGGGCGTGTCGCTGCTGAACCGGGTTCCGGAGAATATTGTGCGGATCTCCGAAAGCGGATTGAACCAGCCTTCCGACCTGATGTATCTGCATGAGAACGGAATTCACAGCGCGCTGGTTGGGGAACATTTCATGCGCCAGAAAGACCCGGGGAGTGAGCTTCGCCGTTTTCTTGAGATATTCAACACCGACGAATGACCGACCTCCAAACGACATCCACAGACAGCAGAATATGATACCCAAACAGACAAAACTGAAGATATGCGGAATCACCAGTCTGGAAGATGCCAGGTTTGCCGCCGGTGCCCTTGCTGATTACCTCGGTTTCATATTTTATCCGGAAAGTCCCCGGCATGTGACTCCAAGAGTTGCTGCCGAAATTGCCGGATGGATCGAAGGCATTGGGCTCGTCGGTGTTTTTGTGAACCAGGCCCCGGACGAAATCAACGCCGTTGCAGAACGCGTTGGCCTCGACCTGGTCCAGCTTCATGGCGACGAGATTCCCGACGACGCCCGTAGCATTTCAAAACCGGTGATAAAGGCTTTCCGCATTGAAGAGGGCGAAACCGCCGATTCCGTGCAGGAGCGGATCGCGCCGTGGCGAGGTGTGGCATCGTATTTCCTGTTTGACGCCTACCACAGTAAACGCTACGGTGGAACCGGCAAGTCCTGGAACTGGTCCGTGCTTTCAGGCCTGAACAGCGATACCCCGTTCTTCCTGGCCGGCGGCATCTCTTCCGATAATGTGGCGGACGCCGTCTCGGTCGCACAGCCCTATGCTGTCGACCTCTCCAGCAGTCTGGAACAGTCGCCCGGAGTAAAGGATTTTGACAAGATGCAGGAGTTTTTTGACCGATGGCAGGAGCTGAGTGCATCATAAATACGAAACAGAAATTTTGTTATACCGACGAAAAGAATTCAAAATCACCATTTCATGACATTGACAGAGAAACAGCACATAACCGCCACCGTACCTGATGAACGCGGGTTTTACGGCAAGTTCGGAGGCAGATACGTACCGGAAATCCTGATCCCGGCTCTGGATGACCTGCAGAAGTCATTCGTGGCCTCGCTCGAAGACGAATCCTTCGTAGGTGAATACAAATCGCTCCTGAAAGAGTATGTGGGACGGGAGACACCGCTGACATATGCAGGCCGACTAACCGAGTATTACGGAAAAGCGAAGATCTATCTGAAGAGAGAAGACCTCTGCCACACCGGTGCCCATAAAATCAATAATGCCATTGGACAGGTGCTGCTTGCCCGCAAAATGGGCAAAACCCGGATTATCGCTGAGACCGGAGCAGGGCAGCACGGTGTTGCTACGGCCACCGTTTGTGCCCATTTTGGAATACCGTGCATTATATATATGGGTGCTGAAGATATTGTACGTCAAAAACTTAATGTTGATCGTATCAGACTTCTTGGAGCAGAAGTAAGACCGGTTGAGTCCGGGGCGAAAACGCTGAGCAACGCCATCAACGAAGCCATCCGCGACTGGGTCAGCAATGTCGATGATACGTTTTACATTATCGGCTCGGCGGTGGGCCCGCATCCCTATCCGCAAATGGTTCGGGAGTTTCAGTCCGTTATCGGCCATGAAACAATAGACCAGTGCCTGGAATCGGAAGGGACCCTGCCGGATCATGTAATTGCATGTATCGGTGGCGGATCCAACGCGATCGGCATGTTTCATCCCATGTCGGGCTATCCGGATATCAGGCTGTACGGTATCGAGGCGGCCGGAGAAGGGGTGGAGACCTCCCGCCATGCAGCAACGCTTGGCAGCGGATATCCCGGAATCCTCCATGGATCACTGAGCTACCTGCTACAATCCGAGCATGGGCAGATTGCCGAAGCACATTCGGTTAGTGCCGGCCTGGACTATCCCGGCGTGGGTCCGGAGCATTCGTATCTAAGGGACTCCGGCCGGGTAACCTACGACTCCATAACGGATGCGCAGGCACTGGAAGGGGTTAAGCTGCTCTCATCCAAAGAGGGAATCATCCCGGCTCTTGAAACCGCCCATGCCGTCGCCTACCTCGAAAAGCTGATGCCGCAGACCGGCACCGAAGAAATTGTGGTCATCAACTGCTCCGGCCGCGGTGACAAGGATATGGAAACCATTTCAAAATACCTGGACTAATGGCAAATCAGAACCGATTGGAAAACCTGTTCCGCAACAGAAGTGAAAGTGAAAAAATTATGAGCCTGTTCATCACGGCGGGGTTTCCTGAAAAGGATAAAACCGTATCGCTGGTCAGGGAACTTGAGACCGCCGGTGCCGATGCCATCGAGCTGGGAATGCCGTTCAGCGACCCGCTGGCCGATGGCCCTACCATCCAGTATGCAAGCAAAGTCGCCCTGGATCAGGGAATCACCCTGGATGATATCATGGAGCAGGTGCGGGAAATCAGAACACAGTCACAGATCCCCATCATACTCATGGGATACATCAATCCCGTGCTGCGCTACGGACTGGAGCCATTCTTCAAAAAAGCCGCGGAGTGCGGGGTGGATGGAGTGATTCTACCGGATGTCCCTCCCGGTGAAATGCCCGAACTGGAGGAGCTCGGCGAGAAGTATAACCTGGCGCCCGTGCACCTCGTCGCACCGAATACCCCCGACGAACGGATGAGGGAAATAGACGGGGCAAGCAGAGGATTCGTTTATTGCGTTTCGGTTGCCGGTGTAACCGGAGCGCGGGACGGCCGTGAAGTCAGTAACTCGGTCGAAAAATTTATCCGGCGCGTACGGACAAACGTCACCAGAAACCCGGTCCTTATCGGATTCGGGATTCGTTCCCATGATGACGCCCAGGCCATATCTGCCGAAGTGGACGGGTATATCGTTGGAAGCGCCTTAATTGACTATATTCGAAGCGTATATCCCGCCGAAGACTGGATCACAAAGACCGGTGACTTTGTCAGGGAACTGAAATCCGGTGAAAAAACCGAAGCACCTTCCTGAATCCGTTATCACAAAATCGATTATTATCCGTTTATTGAAGTGACCCTTTTCCGGGATGTATCCTGCGCAATGCAACGCGTATTGCCACTCCATCACTCATATTGATTACGTGACATGACTCGAATGCACCATCACCGGCTGTTTTTTCTGTTTACCCTGGCAGCGGGACTCTTTTTGTGGAACGCCTGCGAAGGGGATTATCGGCGTTCGGCACAAGGCGGCTTTTCTGAAATAATCGTGGTTATGGATTCCACAGAGTGGGACTCTCCAACGGCCGATGCCATCCGCGCAACCTTCGGACGCGAACGCATGACACTGCCACGGCCGGAAGCGCGCTATGATCTCCGCTTCATGGACCTTCGCACCAACCGCGACCTGGAGTATGTCAAGAATTTCAAAAACACCATTTTTGCCGCGCCCCTGGAAGAGGAGAGCAACGTAGGCGCTTTCATCCGCGCCGTAATGAGCGATGATATCAAACAGCGTATAGCGGATGGAAGAAATTTCGCTTTCCCGCTGAAGGATCGCTGGTACCGGGATCAATGGACCCTGTTTCTGTCGGCCACCGACCACGAGACACTTTCACGCCGGATTCGTGAATCCGAAAAATCCCTTGTCGGATATCTTGATGAACTGGAGCGCGAGCGCTGGCAGAGAGAAATCTACCGCAGGGGGGAGCAGGTGCATTTGGCTGATTCCCTCATGAAGAATCACGGTTTCCGTATCCGGGTCCAGCACGACTACCGCATCGGGGTGGACACCACCAATTTCGTCTCCATGCGGCGCTATCTTCACGACAACGACCGCTGGATCTGGTTTGCCTGGTTTGACGACAAAGACGGAATGGATGGAATCGACCAGGAGTGGATCAACGCCGTCAGGGACAGCCTCAATGAAAAGTATATCCGGGGTACCCGTGAAGAGTCGTTTGTCACTACCGAATATCGAAGGGCCATCGAAACCATTGAAACACGCATCAACGGCAAACCCGCCCTGGAGACAAGGGGAACCTGGCGAATGACCAACGACCTGATGGGGGGACCGTTTCTGCACTATACGGTCTACGATGAGAACCAGCGCAGAATTTATATGATGGAGTTTGCCCAGTTCGCACCCAGGCACAGCAAGCGGCGCTTCATGAACCAGTTTGAAGCCATGGCCTATACCTTCGAGACAGCTTCACCGGAAGAGTTGGAAGCCCTCGCCGGATCGCGTTGATCAAGGTCCGCTCATCGCCGATCACAGAGTAAATTCAGGGGTTCGAAACAATAACCGCTGCATTATCTGCAGACGATAATGCTTTCTTCAGGAGAGACAGCTGGATAGTTCGATGATTGCATTCCCCGGTTGCATCAGCTCCCTGCCCTGACATCTTTGCCATCCGTATTATGCTGGAAAACGAATCTTCCGGCCCGGAAGATATAGCATCCCGGATTATTTGCGCCCTGATTATTGATATTGTGCATGTCGCCCGCCACTTATGATTGATTTCTTCACATATAATTCAAATTAAACCATTTTTTTGTATCTAATGTCAGATTTCGCTCACCTCACGAACATAACTGCATATGGAAGCTTTGGAACTGGCCCGGTGGCAATTTGGAATCACCACCGTCTACCATTTCATATTTGTGCCGCTCACCCTCGGGTTGTCCGTTCTTGTAGCCATTTTACAGTCATTTTATTATCGGACAGGTGACCTGCACTACAAAAGGTTGACCAAGTACTTCGGAAAACTGTTTGTCATTATTTTTACGCTGGGGATCGTAACCGGTATTGTTCAGGAGTTTCAGTTCGGAATGAACTGGTCGGAGTATTCCCGGTTTGTCGGGGATATTTTTGGAATTCCTCTTGCTATAGAAGCGCTGACGGCATTCTTCATTGAATCCACCTTTCTGGGATTGTGGATTTTCGGATGGACGCGCCTTCCCAAAGCCATTCACCTGGCCTGTATTTGGCTGGTAGCCATCGCCTCCAACCTTTCCGCCATCTGGATTTTGATGGCTAACTCCTGGATGCAGGTACCCGTGGGATATCATCTGGTAAACGGACGCGCAGAACTGACCGACTTTGTCGCTATCCTGCTGAATGAGCGATTGCTGGTGCAGATGCCGCATGTGATCCTCGGCGGCTTCATCACCGGAGGCATGTTCGTTCTTGCTCTGAGCGCATGGATGATCCTCCGGAAAAAACAGCCGGAAATATTTCTGAAATCCGCAAAAATCGCCCTGGTGTTCACCGCCGTTGCCAGTCTGTTGACGGCCACAACCGGCCATGACCAGGCACAGGACACCGTACAGTCCCAGCCCATGAAAATGGCGGCCATGGAAGGGTTGTGGGAAACCGAACAACCCGCCAGCTTCTCTCTGTTCGCGATCATAGATCAGGAAGAGCGGACCAGTCGCCGTGAAATCAGGCTTCCATACATGCTTTCGGTATTGTCCCATAACAATCTGACCAGCGAAGTGCGTGGCATGAACGATATCCAGGCGGAGATGGTGGAGAAACACGGTCCGGGTGACTACCTGCCGCCGGTCGCGATTATTTACTGGAGTTTTCGCATCATGGTTGGACTGGGCGTGCTCTTTATCGCAGTTGCGTTTTGGGGGCTTTGGCTATGGTGGCGAGGCAAGCTGCAGGAGCATGCATTCTATTTAAAAACCACCATGGTTATGCTGTTTCTCACGTTTGTGGCCAATACGGCCGGGTGGATCGTCGCGGAAATGGGGCGCCAACCGTGGGTAGTCTACGAACTGCTTCTCACCGCGGACGGTGTCTCACCCTCGGTCTTCGAAAGTTCCATCTGGATCAGCATGACCGCCTTTACGCTGGTTTATGGCATTCTGGCAGTTGCTGCTTTTTACCTGATCTGGCACTTTGGCCGGCAGGGCGCACCGGAAGAAGAAGAGGGCGTTGAAAAGAATCTTCATACGTATTAAGGGGATATTACAGCTATGGACCTACAAACATTCTGGTTTCTACTGATTGCCGTCCTGTTTATCGGCTACTTTTTTCTGGAAGGATTCGACTTTGGAGTCGGTATCCTGATGCCCTTTGTAAGCAGGGACGAGGTGGATCGTCGCGTTACCATCAATACCATAGGCCCGTTCTGGGACGCCAACGAAGTATGGCTTATCACCGCGGGCGGAGCCATGTTCGCCGCATTTCCGCACTGGTATGCAACGATGTTCAGCGGCTTTTACCTTCCGCTGCTGCTCATCCTCCTGGCACTTATTGTCCGTGCCGTCGGATTCGAATTCCGAAGCAAGATGAAAGAAAAGTGGTGGCGCTCGACAGCCGACCATTTCATCTTCTGGGGCAGCGCCCTCCCGGCTTTTCTATGGGGTGTTGCACTGACCAATATTGTGATCGGCCTGCCGATCGGTAGCGACATGAATTTTGTCGGATCACTTGGCGCACTGCTAAATCCCTATGCGTTGCTTGGCGGTACCGCCTCGCTGGTCATGTTCACCCTGCATGGCGCCATATTTCTGAGCCTGCGAACTACCGATGATCTCAAAGAGCGGGTGGAACGGGTCGCCAGGCTGCTCTGGGTTCCCGCCGGAGTCGTTCTGCTCGGCTTTGCTGTTCTCGGATATCGCCATACTGTTTTGTTTGAGGGACTTGGCCTTGTGCCCGGAACCCTTCCCATGATCGCTATTGTATCGTTTATCGCCGTACTGGTCTTCATGCAGATCAAGAAGTTCGGCTGGGCGTTTGCCGCCACCGGTGCCACCATCGTCTTCGGAACGATGGTAATTTTTCAGGGCATGTATCCGATAGTAATGCCCTCCAGCATCTCCAGCGACTATCACCTGACCGTGTATAATGCCTCTTCAAGCGACCTTACACTGACCATCATGTCGGTGCTGGCGCTTATATTCGTTCCCATCATCCTGGCTTATCAGGGCTGGAGCTACTGGGTGTTTCGTGAACGCGTGACCAGGGACGCCATTACCAGGAGCTGACCAGGAAGGAATGACTCGTTACCAGGCCAATCACAAAAAACTCTTCCGACTGGCTGCGACGGAGAAACCGGCCTGGATCGCACTGGGAATACTCAGCCTGTTGTCGGCATCAGCCACCATCGTTCTGATGTACAGCTTGAGCGTGGCTGTTGATGCCGTTTTTATGCGGCAGGCTTCCACCGATACCATCGCGGATACGCTCTATCTGCTGGCAGCCGCGATTTTCGTGCGCGGTCTGCTATTCTGGATCTCCGAAGTTGTTGCTCAACGCTCCGCTTCACGAATTAAAGAGTACCTTCGGGAGCGGCTCTTTGAACACATGCAACGGTTGGGCTCCGGCTGGACATCCCGGGAAAGTAGTGGTGAACTGACGGCAACCGCTGTCGACGGGGTGGAGAAGCTGCACGCCTATTATGCCCGGTTCCTGCCGGCAGGGATTCATATGATGGTTGTTCCCGCGATCATCGCCGTCTATGTTTTCGGAACGGACTGGTTAAGCGGACTCATTCTGATCGTTACGGGTCCGCTTATTCCCGTTTTTATGTCGTTCATCGGGATGAAGGCCCAGGATCAGACCCAAAAACAGTGGAAGACACTTGGGGTGCTGAGTTCACATTTCCTTGATGCCGTTCAGGGTATCAGAACCTTGAAAATCTTTAACCGGACAGATGACAAGCAGCAGGAAATAGCCGATTTCAGCGACCGCTTCCGCAGTACGACAATGGGGGTGCTGAAAATCGCGTTTCTCTCCGGGTTTGTTCTGGAACTTTTTGCCTCGATTGCGACCGCCCTGGTGGCTGTCGAAATCGGAGTTCGGCTGGTTGAAGGCCACATCGGCTTCCAAATGGGTTTTTTTATACTGTTGCTGGCACCGGAGTACTATCTTCCGTTCCGCATGTTCGGAGCCCAGCATCATGCCGGCATGGAAGGCACCGAAGCGGCCGCCAGGATTTTTGAAATCCTGGAAACCCAGCCACCAGAAAACAGAGAAACAGAGCCGGGCTCCCATATCAGCTCCCCGATTTCCATAGAATGCAAAGACGTTTCCTTTGCCTATCCCCACAGCAATCGATTGGTGCTGGAAAAATGCTCCTTTCAGCTGGAGCCTGGAACAGTGACGGCGCTGGTAGGGATGAGCGGTTCCGGTAAAACCACCATTGCCAGACTGCTGACCCGCCAGTATCTTCCGGTCAGTGGTGAAATACTCGTGAATAATACTCCTCTTGCCGATTGCGAGGAAGAATCCTGGCTTTCTCAGGTAGCGCTTGTTCGCCAGGGGATCTGGTTGTTTGATGATACCGTGTTGAACAACCTTGGTATTGCCCGGCCCGGGTGTTCATTTGAAGAAGTTGTGGAAGCCGCGACAGCAGCAGAGGCACATTCGTTTATTCAGAGAATGCCGAACGGGTATCACACCCGACTTGGAGAAGGAGCCGCAAGGCTCAGTGGCGGAGAGCGACAGAGACTCGGTATAGCAAGAGCCCTTCTCAAAGACGCACCTTTCGTGATTCTGGATGAGCCCTCTTCCGCGCTGGATCCTGAAAGTGAACACAAAATATCCCTGGCCCTGGAGCGTCTCCTGGCAGGTCGTACTGTGCTTATAATTGCTCACCGCCTGTCGACGGTCAGGAGAGCCGATCACATACTCGTGCTGGATCAGGGGAGGATACGGTCAGGCGGCAAACATGATGAACTTCTGGAGACAGACCTGCTTTACAGGAGTATGGTAACAGCCTACCGCGAACCATGAAAACAGGTCCCATCACCCATATTACCGGTTTTTTGACACTCCACCCATGGCGGATCACAGCCGCTGTTTTGCTGGGTGCGGGCACAATACTGGCCGGAGTAGGACTCCTTTCAAGTTCCGGATACCTTATATCGGCTGCCGCTTTGCAGCCGCCCATCCTGGATCTGATGGTCATCATCGTATCCGTGCGTTTTTTTGGTATCAGCAGAGCAGCTTTGAGATATGGAGAGAGAATAATATCCCATGATATTACCTTTCGGCTGCTCATGATGTTCAGAGTCCGTTTCTTTCACAATATTTCCAGATTGCCGGCAGGGGTGCTGCAGGGGTACCGCTCGGGTTCCCTGTTGTCATCGGTTACCTCCGACATCGATGAACTGCAAAATTACTATGTCCGTGTTTTTTCACCCGCGATAGTTGCCTTGCTGGTATCGTTGTTGACATTTCTTTTTCTAAACGGATTTAGTGCGCCTGCCGCCCGGATTATGCTGATTCTGCTTTTTTTGAACGGAGTTGCGGTTCCTGTAATCACCCGATACCTGGCCAGGGGATATGGCGAAAAACAGCTCTGTCTGAGAAGCCGTCTGTCCGAGCTTTGGATTGAACACATCCAGGGATTCGACGACATCCGACTTTTCGGGTTACGCTCTGAAAAGCAAAAAAAGTTGCTTCACATTGTAAAGGAGCTTCGACTTTTAGAGTCAAAGCAAGCGTTTATCACCGGTTTGCAGGATACGCTTTCCAATTGGCTGATGTACATTGCGGTATTTCTTTCTCTGATGGTTACGGTTCCCCTCGTAGTTGGAGGAGCGTTATCCGGGGTAATGGTCGCGCTGGTGCTCTTGGGAGTGATGGCCTCGTTTGAGGCTACACAAAACCTTGGAACGGCTTTCCAGTATCTTGAATCAACAGAAAAATCTGCGCGACGGCTTTTGAAACTGCAATCCCGGATTCGCGACAGCGAGGAAGAAGCGAGGCCGGGCAGCGGTGCCCGCGACGAGAGCCCAAAGAACGCATCCAAAGCCCACATTCGGTTTTCAGGGGTCACGTTTGGCTACGATGGCAGACCGGTTCTCCGGGATGTCACTTTTGATCTGCCGGCTACACATCACATGGCCGTTGTGGGTCCAACCGGCGGTGGAAAAAGCACCATTTTCAATTTGCTGCTGCGGTTTCATGACCATGACGAAGGATCAATTTACCTGTCCGGAAAAAACCTGGTTGAAACATCACCCGATGACGTTCGCGCAAAATTATCGGTCGTGGATCAAAACACCTATATATTCCATGATACACTGAGGAACAACCTTCTGCTGGCACAAAACGATGCCACAGACCAGCAGTTGGCAGCGGCACTGGAGCAGGCCGGCCTGCATGAATGGTTCATCAAGCTTGAACACGGGTTATCGACCGTACTGGACGAACACGGAGGAAGTGTGAGCGGTGGCGAAAGGCAGCGTCTGGCGATAGCTCGAGCTCTGCTGAAAGAGAGCGAAATCTGGCTTCTGGATGAACCCACGGCCAACCTGGACACCATAACGGAAAAAGCACTGGTCCAAACAATCCAGGAGAACATAAAAAATAAAACGGTAATCTGGGTCACTCACCGGCTTGTGGAAATGTTTCAGTTTGATGACATAGTGGTTCTCGGGGAGGGAAAGATTGTACAACGGGGCCGGCATGAAAAACTTCTGCAGCAGGAGGGATGGTATCGCTCAATGATAGCGCTTCAAAATGATGTATTGCCTGATAAATAGAAATCAGTCAGGCAGAAGGAGGGTTCTGGATGCAGGTATTAGAAAAAGGAAGGGGGCGGGGCGGCGTACCGGACACCGGCCCGGTTTCAATCAATCCATGGAATAGATACTGCTGTCGGCAATTCTCTGATATTCGATATACTCTTCCGGAGTAATATCTGCAAACATGTAATTCAGGGGGTCAACCGGTCTTCCGTCCCTACGAACCTCATAGTGAAGGTGTGGACCGCTTGTGACACCGGAATTTCCACTTCTGGCAACAAGTTGTCCGCGGGATACCTCCGTACCGGGCGAGATGCCATCAGCAACGGCAGAAAGGTGAGCATAACGGGTCTCGTACCCGTATCCATGATCGATGACCAGCATCAGTCCGTAGGTTCCGCGCCTGCTTGTGGATTTCACCACACCGTCGCCGGTTGCATAAATCGGAGTGCCGGTACGTGCACGAAAATCAACCCCTTCATGCATCCGGTTGTAGCCGAGCACCGGGTGGCGGCGCATTCCGAATCCGCTGAGCAGGATGCCGCTGACCGGACGAATCGCCGGAATATTGCGCATCAGCTCCTGATTCTCGTTGTAATGCGTTTTGATTTCTTCAAAACTCAGTTTTTGAATATTAAGACGCCTTTCAATACTCTCAAGATTGCTGGTGGTCCAACGAAGAATATCTGCGGCACCCGAACTGTAGGCATCAAAACCCGCATGCAAGTCTGCTCCGCCAATTCCGGCCTGACGCTCGTCATCCGAAATAGGATCAATACCCAGCACTGTGCGGTATAATTCATTGTCTGTACTGGCAATATCCGCCATCTGCTGATCCAGTATCATTATGGCAGAACGAGTCTCTTCGAGCTGATTGTGCAGGGCCCGGTTCTCAGCTTTCAGCGCGATTTCTGCAGGTGTCCCGACGGCATAGGCTAGCACAACAAGAGAGAGTGCACTGATCACTACACCGGAAAGAATCCATACTCCAAGAGTATATATCACTTTCTCGGAAGGTCGGAATACAACCGGAACAAACTCGCACTCCTGTTTATCGTAGTAAAAGTAGTTATTCAAAACGGACCTTGATTGTTAGATGTTACCCGGGAAGCAGAGACCCTTACTTTAGAATACAGAAAAATTGAAAAGTGTTGCCAATAATTTTTGTATCAAAATACTTCCTTTGCATCATTCCTGCGGCTTTAATTTACAAATTCATATCAGTAAAAACCATTACTCCAAATCCCCTTCGAAATACTCTACGGCGCGCTGAATAATCGGGCTCCGCGATGATTTCTCGGAGATTTTTTTCTGAATCTTACTCTGGAATGCTTTTGCCGCATCGTACCCATAATTGGAATGAAGGTGATTCATTGCAATAACTTCAGCGATTACCGTTATGTTTTTTCCGGGAGTAATGGGGAGGTTAATGGTCGGGATGTTCACACCAAGCACCTCGGTGCTTTGCCGGTTCAACCCGGTCCGGTCGATATGTCTCGAATCATCCCACAGGCTCAACTCGAGAATCACTTCAACTCTTTTCTGGTATCGGATTGACCGTATCCCAAACATGGACAATACATCAACAATTCCAAGCCCTCGAATTTCCATGAAATGCTTGTTGATTTCGGTAGGAGAGGCGATCAGAATATTACTCTTTTTGGTGAGGATGATAACGTCATCAGAAACCACACGATGGCCTCGCTCAACCAGATCCAGCGCAACTTCGCTTTTTCCAATTCCGGATTTCCCGGTAATCATGATTCCGACACCATAGACATCCACCATGGATCCATGGACCATGGTTTGATCGGCGAACTGATCCTCCAGAAAGTCCCTTACCAGAAACATGAACCTGGTTGTCTCCATGGAAGTGTGAAATACCGGGATTCCGGCATCTTCGGCCAATTCCAGAAATTTTGCCGGCAACCGGTTGTTATCGGTCAGAAAAATTACAGGTACCGAAAATCGGGTAATATTCCGAAACGCGTCAAGGCTGGCCTCCTCACCTGTGTACCGGATATACTGGCTTTCGCTGTTGCCGATAACCTGGATCCGGTGATGAGAAAACAGCTCTACATAACCCGCAAGTGCGAGTCCGGGCCGGTTGAGATCGGTGTCGGAAATCAGACGGCTCTGACTGGTTTCTTCCGATACTGCCGGAGTGACATCCAGCTTGAGCTTGTTCCGCAATTGTTCAACCAGAAAAGCAACCGTAATATGCTCTTTTCTGGGAATGGATTTCAGGTCTTTAAGTGACATTCCTGTATGGTTGTTCGATCCCTGTGTGGGGGAGGCGTCAGCCTTTGGAAAAACGTTTATTTTTATACTTGAGAAGTTGCTTCCGAAGGCTGTCGACCGCCGATCGGATTGCCTGCTCATACGCCGGACCTGTTTCGGAGGCATTTAACAGGTCGCGTTTGACCTTGACGGTCAGTTCTGCCCTTGCCGGTTCATCATCGTCAGGGGTGGGTATCAGCACAATATCGCAGGAGAGAATACCATCATAGAACCTTGTTAACTTATTAACCTCTTCTGCTGCAAAGTCCTGGAGGTTCTGGCTCGCGTCAAATTTTCGGGCAGTGAATGTGATATTCATCATATAAATCAGGTTTTGATATGAGATATGGTGTTGTACGGTAACCGGAATATCCGATTATATATGAAAAAACAAAAATGGTGCCTGTTTCAGTTCTCATCCCGGGTATCCGCTCTGGGATGAGCCGACTGGTAGGATTTTCTCAGGTGCTCTATGCTGGTTCCGGTGTAAATCTGGGTAGCGGACAAATCCGCGTGTCCCAGCAATTCCTTGATCACCCGTATTCCTGCTCCCCGATCCAGCAGATGCGTTGCAAAACTGTGGCGAATGGCATGCGGACTCTTGCAGGTGACTTCGCTCACCCTTGAGAGATAGCCGCGCACTTTTCGCTGAATAAGCCGGGGGTAGATCCTTTTTCCCGTATCGGTGAGAAACAGGGCGTTTCGATCATCTTCTACCGACTTTTTTCCGATCAGCTCCGAGCGGCACTCCAGGTAGCGGACAAGCGCCTCCCTGGCGGTATTCCCAAATGGAATCACCCGTTGTTTTGATCCTTTTCCCTGTACCTTGACGCGGTTATTATTTACATCGATATCCGGCATGTTGAGCGTTGTCAATTCGGACAGGCGCATCCCCGAGCTGTAAAGCAATTCTAGAAACGCAAGATCCCGTTTACCACCGGCCGTTTCTGTGTCAACCAGCTCCATCATGAGCTCAATTTGTTCCGGCCGGATAGATTTCGGAAGCTTCCGGTCTTTTTTGGGGACCATCAGCAATTGAGCCGGATTGTGATGAATCATGCCTCTTTTATAGCAATACTTCAGGAAAGAGCGAACCGATGCCGTTTTACGAGCCAGGGTTGTTTTGGCGTACTTTTCCTGCATCAGCGATCCCAGCCAAAGACGGATTATCAGCCTGTCGATTCGGCGGTAGTCAATGGCCTCCGGGTCAGTTTTCCACTGCTCGCAACAGAAGTCTAAAAACTGTCGCAGGTCGCGCTGATATGCCTGACGTGTATTTTGTGAGGCATTCCGCTCAACTTCCATAAATCGAATAAAACGATCCAACAGTTTGTAACCGCTCATAATGTAAATGTGCAAATCGGAGAAATTACTTGTGACGGACAGTGAGAACTCGGAGGTATTGCTGCATGTAAAAGCGAATTCGTGTCCTTTCTTTCAGTTTATGCAAAACAAAGGCTTTAAAAAATTATTAAGAAAAATAAATGTAAGGATCAATATGAAGCGTAATCATTAGACATGAATCGTCTTGGGATTCTATCTGCCTGTTTATATACATCATACCAACAACCCCTTGATTCCGGAGGAAGCCATGGATAATGCCAAATTTGACCTTGTTGGTCTTTCTTTCAGGGAACTGTCTATGTCAATTACGGTACTGCAAAATCAAATAACGAAAATTAACAAAGTTTCGGAATGGGCGAGCTTGCTTGGATATTCAAGATCATATTTTTGCCGCAAATTCACTGCGATATATGGTGAAAATCCAAAATATGTGTTAAGAAGGGCGAAGCTGCTGAGTATTTGCAAGGCGATCGAATCGGACTGGTCCGCCACATCCTATAAAGTTGCCAGGGAGGCCGGCCAAACCGATGAAAAAGCCATGCTCAAGTTTCTCTCCAGAAACTATAATACCGGGTTTGTCAATTTGAGAAACTTTTTGAAGAGACAAGTATTCCAGAGAAGAAAACTGACTAATGGTGATGGGACCGCTACTCTTGAGATACCCATGCTGTTACAAAATGCCGAGGTGGAGAGGTTACTGCTCAGGGATTCGGAGGAAGCATACCTCAAACCGTCTGGACCGTCGAAAGTTGCCAATGGAAGCAATTTCAGCAAATAAAGCTAAAACTGTCACTTATACAGTACCTGGAGACCAGTGGCGTTCAGTTTATCATTTCGTTTCCCCTGAGTCCGGCAGTTGGATGTTGTGGTGAACGCTTGTTTTCAAACAGCAAGCCAGCCACCCATTGTTTAATTTCTGACGGGTCACTGACTCCTTCCGGACGAAATACCGCAATTTCGATCAGGCGCTCCATTTCTGAAGCATCCAGAATTCCCAGATAATACAAATCCAGCAAATATCCGTATGCCTCGGGTGATATTTGAATTCGCTCGCTGGGATGCAGTACTCTTGGGGCAGGCTTGTGTCCCGGGTCTCTTTTTTGCTGCGAAATCTCGCCGTTTTCATATTTATGCATTAGCCAGGAATAAGCCGCGCTGATTTCGGCCTTGTTGTAGCCTTTCAGCCTATCCAGGCTGATATCTTTCAGCCGCATGCCGATATGAACTCTTCTGACCATATAGATGATCAGATCAACCACATTATTGCTCATGGAAAATACTCCGTGTGTCTACCCAAGATAAAAATTTTCGAGCCGCCTCATATCATGTTTTTCAGCCTCTGACGCATCATCATAACCGACAAGGTGAAGCAGCCCGTGAATAACGACGCGTTTAACTTCGATATCGAACGGTTCGCCATGCTCGGCAGCCTGACGCGCTATTTGCTGTGCACAGCAATATAGTGTCCCTTCAAGGGGTTTCGAATGATCCTCGTACGGAAATGTCAATATATCCGTAACATAATCATGCCCAAGATATTTTCGATTCATTTCAAGAATGGTATCGTCATCCACAAATACAACTTCAATCTCAAAAAACGAACATGATTCTTTTTCTTCGATACGTTTTATGACGTGCTTCAGATATGTTTCATCAAGGGGTACAGATATCCCGCTTTCGTTGAAAATGCAATATGAGACCGATGAGTTCAATTCGCCTGGGAAATGATGTGCAACGACAGTTAGCGTGAGATCGGCCCGGATTCAGTTCTCGTCGTCGTCAAACCTAAAATCTTCAAAACCGACCGTCTCTGTAAGCGAAAGCGCAACGCTGCACATCATCACTTCCGGAGGAAGTTCGGTGAAGTCGCCTTTCAGCAACGACTCCCTCACATTGGCATACAGACTGCATCCGGCTTCTTTTTCAATGATAAGGCCCGAGATCCGGTCGCCGTCCTTGCCAAAAAAAGTAATCTGGTTGAGCAGTTCACTGGCTACAAATGCGGTACAGTTGTGGAGCTGGAGAAAGGAGTCGTGTGTATATGCCGAGATAAGATTGGTTTTTTCACCATTTCCAAGAGACAAGCCAAGATGGATCTCCAATGCAATTTTTCTGCCGGTTTGACTGTCTGCAATTTCGAAGCGATAAACCGATCCGCTTATTTTGGGATTGATATCAAGCACTTTTGCAATTGCTGCAATATTTTCCTCGGAAAAAGTGTGGATCATGAGAAATGTGAGGTTGGCGAACCGTCTATGATTAGCTAATTCAAATATAACGCAAGTTCAAGAATAATGGAACATCTATTCATCGCCAAAAAGGCTTCTGACACGCTGCCGGTTTTCCGACCGGGTAGCAGGGAACGGAAGGCGGTCATCGGTTACCTCGGCAATAAAAGCTGCAACTTCAGCGGCTTCTTCATCCATATCGTTCATATAGAGAATTCTTTGAATGATCATGTAACGGCTTGAATCATAGGAGAGATCGCGGATCAGTTGCTGCCGGTCATCCATCAGACCGTTGAGGCGGTTCTGCATGGTCCGGCGCCTTTGACTGCTAATCGAGGCTCCCCGGTCGCTAATTCGGCGCTCAAGCTGATCTATTTCGTCTTCAAGCCGATTCAGATTTTGCATGTATCTGCGGAAAGAACGGTCAAGATCGGTTCGTGCCATACCGGCCAGTTCCAGGGCACGGTCCAGAACATCAACCTGCGCATAACGGTAGGCATAGTTCAGGATGGATGTCGGATCCCCCATGATCGTACTGAAAGGAACCTTTTCTTCGCCCCAGCGCAGCCAGTAGGCGGCACTCTCTGGCTCTCCGCCCCGCATGAACGCTGCCGCCTGGCGGATAACAATAGTGCGATAGTTATCCATCATGCGCCGGATATTTTCGTCAAAATAGGCGGCCTCGTTGTTTACTTCTCTCAGCCTGAACGACTTAAGCCTTTTACCGTGAATCTCGGTGTCAATTTCGTTATCGGTTCGGAAGGGCACCACCCTAAACGCTTTGCCCTCCAGCCGGAAATAATTCTGCAGGTTCATCTGGCCATCACGTGCAACGGTCGTTGAAAAGTAAACAGGGCGGACCCACCGGTTGGTTCTCAGTATTTCGAGAACCATATCATCCTGAATCCTTGTATAATAGAGATCATTGCCTCGTTGGTCCCGTCCCAAAAAGGTTCCTTCAAAGTGCCAGGTCACCTCTTCATCCAGGTCGGAAAGAGGTACTCCAAACCCCATTTCTTCGGGGATATCACCATCCGGAGCCCATCTGAAATCCTCTTCACCCGCATATACGCGTCGCAGGAAATCAGCATCAACCGGAATGGTTATATCGCCGGGTTGATGAAAATCGGAAGATCTCCGGAAGTTGAACTTTTCTCCAAGGCGATCGACTTCGGCATCAGTCAGGTCGATGGGAACCGGCGGAGAGTCATAATTCCAGAGATTTTTCATCTGTTTGATGTACCACTCGGTGTTTAGCAAACTAAGGTTCACCACGCGCACATCCGTCCGAATTCCTCTTACTTCCTGCAGATACCAGAGGGGGAAGGTATCGTTGTCACCATTGGTGAACAGTATGGCATATGGAGCCGTACTGTTCAGGAGGTTATAGGCATAGTCCGGAGCCACATAGCGAAGGCTTCGATCGTTGTTACTGTACGTCTGGCTGCCAACCAGAACGGGAACGGCCAGCGCCAATACAAACAGGGACCCGTAGGCGGCTGCCTTGTTCGCCTTCAGGTAGTGCTTGACAAGTTCAATGATGCCGGTAGCCCCCAGTCCGATCCAAATGGAATAAGCAAAAAAGGACCCTGTGTAGGAATAATCCCTTTCCCTGGGCTGAAACGGGGTTTGGTTCAGGTATGCCACAATGGCCAGGCCGGTAGCTGTAAACAGCACCAGCACCCCCAGAGCCCTCTTCCAGTCGTTTCGGAAGTGATAGAACATCCCAATCAGGCCAAGCAGAAACGGCAGGTAGAAAAACCGGTTATGCGCGGGATTATCCCGGAAATCGCTGCTTCCAAATCCGGAAATCCAGTGCGCATCCTGGTAGTCGCTGTCACGGCCGATAAAATTCCAGGCGAAATAGCGAAGATACATGTGACCCACCTGATAGCTGAGGAAAAAGTGAAGATCGCTTCGGTATTCGCTGTATTTTCTCTGATGGCGCTGATCGGGCGAGTATCGCCGAGGGAACAGCTTCGGGTTTTCGCGGTCAATTGAACCCACCTCGTTATTGTAGCTCGCTCCCCTGAACAGAGGCTGCTGGCCATATTGCTCTCTTTTGAGATAGGCGATAAAGGAATCTACCTCATCCGGAGAGTTCTGGTCAATGCCCGGGTTTACCTGCGACCGGATATAGATCATCGAATAGGTGGAGTAACCCACCAGAATCAGCATGTAGCCCAGCAGCAATATATTGGCGGTCCGGTGTCCCTTTTTATGGGTATAGTGGATACCATAGGATAGCAAAGCGGCGAACAGGGTAAAAAAAGCGAGTGGCCCCAGCATGTCGCCGGTTAGGTTGGAAAATGATCCGGCCAGGGCGGGCAGCTGAATGATGGTCAGAGGATAAATCAGAAAGAAAATGCCGATCGAAGCAGCCGAGGCTATGAAAAATGTCCGGAACTCAAACTCAAATTTGCGGAAATAGATGATGAGCCCGACAAAAAAGATGGCCAGCAAGCTCAGCAAGTGAACTCCGAAGGCAAGGCCGAACAAAAAGGTGATCAGCAGGAGCCAGCGCTCATTGCGAAGAGCGTTATGATTCTCGGACCATTTCAGCACCAGCCAGACAACCAGTGCCGTAAAGGTCAGTGAAAGGGCATAGGTCTCCGCTTCAATGGAGGTAAACCAGTGACTGTCTGAAACGGCAAATGTAAGCGCCCCAATCAGGCCGCCTCCATACAGTCCGATTCGGTCAATCACCGGATAGGTATCTACATCATACCCTTTGAACTCACGGACAAACCGCACGATTATCAGGTAAAGAAGCATGATCGTGGTGGATGAGGCCAGCGCACTCATCAGGTTGATCATGTAGGCCGCAGATTCGGCTCCGGTAAACATGGAAAAAAACCGACCCAGCAACAAATAGAAGGGGGTGCCGGGAGGGTGGGGGATCTGAAGCCCGAAAGCACAGGCGATACGTTCACTGCAATCCCAGAAGCTGGCTGTCGGCGGAAGCGTAAGTACATAGAGAATCAGTGCAATAAGAAAAGCGGCTGCTGCAAAAAACTTGTTAAGCGTTTTATGGTCCGTCGACATTGTCTGGATTAATTTGAAAAGAATGGGGAATTTGCCAACTTATGATGGTTATCAGAACACGTAATAATAGGAAGAGCCTGTTCATTAGTCAAAGAACAATTGATGGCTCTGGATTGAAAAAATCCGGCCCAAACTACATCAAACCGAATGAATAACCTGACTAAAACTATCGGCATCAAACAAGGTAACGCCCTTCTCATATGTGTTATTTTGGGGGTTTTATTATCAACTTCCTGCTCGAACCTGACCTGGATTGAGCGCCAGGAGCCGATCCAGGAGGAGTGGATCATTCCGGAGGGACCAACACAGACTCTTAGGGAGCGTACCTGGGATTTGCATCATCAAAAGCTGTGGGTGCGTTTTGATTTCGACCGGGAACAGGTGATTGGGCGGACCGAAATGCTTTTCACCAGTAAGCAGGAGCAATCGGAACTTGTTCTCGATGCCAAGACCATGGAGTTTTCTGAAATTACCGAGATCGGGAGCCGCACAGGGTTTGATTTTCGGCAGGATTCGGCCATAGTCACAATAGATCTGGACCGCAGGTTTGAAGCAGGAGATACGCTGGCCCTTGGAGTTGCGTTTATTTCATCGCCGCCCAACAGGGGCCTCTATTTTGTGAATCCGCGTGGTGAAGATCCTGTCAAGCCTACTCAGGTATGGACGCTCGGCCAGCCGGAAGACAACAGTTTCTGGTTTCCAACTATTGATCATCCGGCCGAAAGAACCACCCAGGAGACCTGGATAGCCGTCCCTCCGCATTTCAGCACCCTGTCGAACGGTTTACTTATGGAAAGCCGCGTGAAGGAGGGAGACTCGCTGCGCACCGATTACTGGGTCATGAATTACCCGCATGCACCGTACCTTTTCGCTCTTGCGGTGGGTGAGTACGAAATTGTGGAAGAGATACGGGACGGTATTCTGTATCGCTATTATTATGAACCGCAATATGCAGAAACCGTAGGCAAGATCTACAGAAATACGGTGGACATGGTTCGGTTCTCCGAGGCAAAAACCGGCAGGACCTACCCATGGGACCCGATTTATGCGCAGGCCCCGGTACATGACTTTATTGCCAGAGGTATGGAGAATACGACCGCCACACTATTGTATGATGCCGTGCAGTTCGACCGTAGGGCTGCCATGGACTTGTGCAATCAGGATCTGATCATGCATGAGGTGATTCACCAGTGGTTCGGAAACCTTGTTACAGCCAGGGACTGGGCCAATCTTCCTCTGAACGAAGGTTTTGCAAACTATATTGAAGCTTTATACCGGTTGCATACCGATGGTGTCGATGCTTACTTGTGGAAAAATCAGCAGAACAGAGTTCTCTATTTTGATGAAGCAACACGCTATCGGAGGCCTGTCATTTTTGATCAATACCTTGAACCGGAGGATATGTACGACCGGCATACCTACCAGAAAGCAGGACAGATTCTGCGGATGCTTCACAATTATCTTGGTGACAGTACCTGGCAGGATGGAACCCGGCTTTGGATTGATCGATTTGCATTTGATTCGGTCGATGTTTTTGATCTGCAGGAAGTGTTTGAAGAGGTTTCCGGAGAAGATCTGTCATGGTTCTTTCAGCAATGGTTTCTGGAACCCGGGCACCCAACCCTTGACGTCCATATCTCGACTGCAGGACAGAGCGCGGAGCTGACTGTGCATCAGGTACATGACATGGAGCGGCAACCGGTGTACCAGCTCCATCCTGAAGTGCTGATCGAATTTCGGGATGGCAGCACCTCAAGAAGAAGATTCACCATCGACAAAGAATCGGCGGAGTTCACCATTGTGACCGACAAGCACATCCGGGATATCGTTTTTGACCCCAACAGAGTACAGCTTGCCGAATACATCTTGAGCATCGATGATGAAACCCTTCTGTACAGACTGAACAGCGAACACCTTCTGGTTCGGTCTGAGGCCATCTCTCTGATAGATCCATCCGCCGGCAGCTCCGATGAACTCATCGCCAGGATTACTGAAATGGCTATCTCAGATAGTTTTTGGGGCACCCGGCTCCAGGCGATGCAAATGCTTGCCGACTGGAAGGCCCAGGGTGTTGCACTTCCTGATGAGGAGGTTAGAAAAATTGTAGCGGGGACGATTTTTGAAAATGAGCCGGACTACAGAGTCAGGCAGGAGGCGCTGTTTCTGCTTTCCGCATTGAATATGAATATTGCCGACAACCGTGGTTTTACAGAAACCCATCTGAATAAAATGCGAAGTGACACAAGCTACTTTGTTGCTGCAAGTGCTATTAGGATCACAGGTGAGCTATTTCCGGAAAATGCCGTTGATTTGGTTGGCCCGTATTCCGTGGTGGATTCCTATCAGGATGTTATTAAGGAGGCGGTCACAGAAGTATTGATAATGGCGGAAGACACTTCGGCAGTTTCTTATTTACTGCGGCTTGGTGCGGAACCCGGTGACAGGACATACACGTACCGTGCACTGCATCATTTGGCGGAAAACATACCGAATATCTCACCGATGTATGAAGATCGGGTACGCCGACTGTTTGCCGAGCGGATTAGGGATCCCTATAGAAGCTATCGGATGCTTGCTTACCAGGCACTGGCCGATATGTCAGCCGTGGAGTATATTCCAGAGCTTGAGCAGCAGGAGGATCATGAGCGTTTTGATGAAGAGGAACGCAGAGCGCTGAATCACTCCATACGCATCCTGAAGTACGAATTGGAAATCGCAGAATAACAGTTGTCGCATAATTAATATTATGTAAACTCGTCTTATGGTTTCACTAAGGTCCGAGTGTATTCTGTTATTATGGCCGACTTTAATGTCCCTTCCCTTTTCTGCTATCAGCCTGAAATAATTTTGCTGCTTCATCAAAACCAGTCAGCTGACAGTTGGATAGATAAAAAGTCGCCTCACAGTAGCGGCCTTAATCACTCAAACCAAATGTCTTTACGCTGCTCTTTTGATCTGCTCTCTTCTTCCGGTTGATAGACCTGCTGATAACCAACGGTAATGACCAGAATTCCTGTTGCTGTAAACAGCGCCCATCCATATTCCGGAAGGACAAAAAACCGGTCTGGTAGATGAAACAGCACATAGGTTATCAAAAAGAATAGCAATCCTACCAGCATGTAAGCAAACACGGCGTTCACGGAAGTTCTGTAACTGTAAATCAGCAGGCCGATGATTAAAGCACCTGCCTGATACAGGGATATGATCCAGTTTTTAAGAACCGGCATCTCCACCACCAGTGGATAAAAAAGGATCAGCAGCAGCGGAAGCAGTGTAAATGATCTTGGAAAACGTGTCATTACCGGCTTGAAATCTCTTACAAGTGCGGCTGCTGCAGAAAGCAGAAAAGAGACGGCGAATACCGTTGACCAGTCATCAATAAAGCTTGCATCCAAAATGGGGAAAAACTCTTCCAGAAAGCCTGATATGGAGATTATGCCAACAAAAATGCAACTGATTGCCAGGCAGCAATGAAAAATCCTGCGGCTCTCCGAAAAGAACTTGAAAAACTGAATGGTAGCGTAAAAAGAGGTAATAAACAGGATTAAACCGGAAAAACCAGTCATTGCGTGTATCTTAATGGGATTCGGGTTTTATCGACCGGTCAGTATCAATAGCCTGGACTCTTTCGGCAACTTTTCTGAGCTGGTCTCGATCCAAGGTAACCAACTCCTGTAGAATATCATAGAACAACCATTCCCTATCCCTTGCGACAATCTTCCTGTTGCCGGTCCGCTTTTGATGTGTTTCCAGCAATACCAGCAATTCCTTTCTATTTGCAATGATGAGGTCAAACAGGGTCTCGTCCGGTTCGGCATTTGCAGCGGGGTCGGCATGGCGGTCCGTTTTTCCGGCTGGATTGGTCTCGGGCTGCAGCACTATCCCCAAATTCACTTCCACTGCAATCGGACTCGCTCCATCATCATCAATAACACATTTTCGCACAATCTTTTCCAAAAACACTGATTGAACGGAATCAATATGCGAAACGATATCCAGCACCGATTCCTGTTCCATGGGCCTGTCGCGATACGGGATGGCATCGATAACGCTTTTCAGTGCTTCCAGCTCATCGATGAGATAGGCGAGGTCCGACAGAATGATCTCACGGTCAGCGGATGGTTTCATAAATGAGCCTTATTCCCGGTCGAGTTGAGGTTGTTTCCCCTCTTTCCTCTGCTGCTCAATCATTTCAACCAGAGACAGGCTGGTTTCCCAGCGCTTGTCGCGGTTACGAACCGAGTGAATGTTGTTTTCCTCCTGAAAATTCCAGAACTGTCCGAATTGGCGGTTTTTGTATTCTCTCAAAAAATCGAGTCTTTCCTGAAGCTCTTCCTTGGCCACCAGCAGCTTGGACTTGTCGTAAACCGCCTCTTCCCTATTGGCGAATACCAGGTCGTAGTCCTTGCTCATGACGATCGCCTCTTCCGGGCACACCTCTTCGCAGTAACCGCAATAGATGCAACGCAGCATGTTAATCTCAAAAAAGTCGGGGTACCGCTCCTTGGGGTCATCGCTGTTTTCGGAGGCCTGCATGCTTATGGCGAGCGGCGGGCATGCGCGCGCGCACAAGCCGCAAGCAACACATCGCTCCTGTCCGTTGTCTTCAACCAGCACCGGCCGGCCGCGAAAAATGGGAGGCGGATCAAACCGTTCCTCAGGATACTGCATGGTGAATTTCGGCTGAAACATCTGTTTCAGGGTGTACCACAATCCGCGCAACACTTCAGGCAGGTAAATACGCTCCAGAAAATTCAGGTTGCGCTCATTGCGAGGGTCACCGTGAACCGCGTTCGTTCTTGGCTTTTCCAGATTTTCGGGCATGTAACAACTCGTTTTGTTCTGTTCAAACGTTCGAAATTAACGTTTTTTTGATAGAATTTGATAGAATCTGATTTTTAATAAGTGCCCTAAAAATAACGCATGGGCGGGTTCATTCAAAAAAAAGCGTGAAATTACTTTTCCTTGAAAACCATGGTCACGGGTACTCCCTTGAAGCCAAACGTTTCACGGAGCCTGTTCTCAATATATCGTCTGTAGTTTGCAGGAAGCTCTCGGGGCACATTCATAAAAAAGGCAAATACCGGGGGCTTGTGCTTGACCTGGGTCATGTATTTGATTTTCAGCTGATGTCCCCGTACAAACGGCAGCGGCCGGATTCGGGTGATCTCCTCCAGGAACCGGTTTAAGCGGGATGTCGGGATCTTCTTGCTTCGTTCCTGAATAATCTCCTCACACTCCTGCAGCACCCGGTGGATTCGCTGTCCGGTTTTGGCGGATGAGGTGATCACCGGCACAAAGTCAAGGCTTGGAACTCTTTTGTGGATCCGGTCGATATACGATTTTGCGGTATTGGTCTCTTTTTCGACAAGATCCCATTTGTTGAGTACGATGACCATGCCTTTGTTGAACTTCTCGGCCATACGCATTAGCCTGACATCCTGCACCTCGAATCCCTGATGCGCATCAACCATAATTACGGAAACATCGCACTCCCGAATGCTTTTCTCTGTTCGCAATGTGCTGTAAAACTCAATGCTGTCGGTGATTTTTGTCCGCTTGCGGAGCCCGGCCGTATCAACAAGCGTGTAGGTCTTGTCCTGGTAATCGAGCCGGCTGTTGACGGAATCGCGGGTCGTGCCGGCGATATCCGTGACAATGCAGCGTTCATCCTTCAGAAGTGCATTGATCAGGCTGCTTTTACCGACATTCGGTCGCCCGACAATAGCGATTTTCGGCCAGGGTTCAACGGAATCCTGCTCCGTTTCCTCTGGCAGCCGGGTCACAAGATAATCGAGCAGTTCCCCCGTGCCGGTACCGGATAGTGCCGAAACCGGGAAAATGTGCTCAAAGCCCAGTTTGTAGAAATCGGAAGCGCCCCACGATTGATCGGTTTTATCCGCCTTGTTGGCAACTACCAGCACCGGTTTATCCTGTTTTCGAAGGATATTGGCGACCACCTCATCATCGCCGGTAAGGCCGATTTGAACATCCACAACGAAAACGATCACATCCGCTTCACGGATGGCAATTTCCACCTGGTTGCGAATTCCTGTGACGATGACATTCCCCTTGTCCGGCAAATAGCCTCCGGTGTCGATCACTGTAAAATCTCGCCCGTTCCAATAGGACTCTCCGTAGTGCCTGTCTCTCGTGACACCGGACACATCATCAACAATGGCTTGCCGCTCGCCAAGCAACCTGTTAAACAGGGTGGATTTTCCGACGTTCGGCCGGCCTACAATTGCAACTGCTGGAAGCATATCTCTGGCTCTAAAAACGATTAACCGTATATTTCAGGTGTTTTTTTTGTAATTTGAGAAGATACGCAACCTTACCCCGGAAAAAAACCGACATGCTACAGGTTATTCACGATACGTTCGGTACCGTAGGTTCCATCCTGGTGGCCCTGCTTGCCTTCGCCTTGCTCATCTTCTGGATCGCCGCCATCTCCGGCATTCACGAATACCCCTATTCCGACAGGAAGAAGCTGCTAATTACTGCAGGTTTCATCCTGTTCCCTCCCTATGCTTTAGTCTGGCTGGCCAAAGACATGTACCGCCAGTACTCGATTCTGAAAGGCAAAGGATAGAGTATTCAAGTGGCAGGAGAAGGACTCCGTCACACCTCCCCGGACCCGCTCTGTGTCGCATCCGACAGTTGCTTTTGGGGCGGAGCCTCCTCCAGATACCACGGTTCGAGAACGTTTTCGGGCACATTGGAGAGAAAGCGTGACGGATTGGAAAAGAAATCTCCGTAAGTGCCGTTTTGTGTGACCGGGTAGGTCACAAACAGCCGTTCCCTGGCACGGGTGCAGGCTACATAGAGCAGCCGGAGCTCTTCATCCAGGGCCGACACGTTTTCAACGGAGTAGCCGGACGGGATAATGCCGTCCAGGCATTGGATGATAAATACGGTATCCCATTCAAGCCCTTTGGCTGAATGAATGGTACTCAATGTAAGCGGGAGTTCGTCCCGGCTTTTTCTTTCGGTGTCCACGGCCGTTGCTTCGATCGGATCGAGGGTCAGTTCCTGCAGCAGTTGCCTGAAAGAGCGGAAGTTGCTGCACAGGTTGCCAAACGCCTCCAAATCTTTTTGCCGTTTGGGGTAGTCGTCGAATTTCTTTTTGCAGATGGGCATGTAGTACTCGACGACCGCTTCCACCGCTTTTGAAGGTGTGCTTTCCATGGAACGGATTGCAGCGAGCACACCGCTCAATCGCTCAAGCTGCTCCCTGTAGCCCTTGCTGACGATCTCCGTTTCATGCAGCTCCCGGTTCTTGTTCATTTGCAGCCACAAAATCAACTCATCGGCGGTTTTGGGTCCGATGCCCTCCAGCAGGGTCAATATCCGGCTCCATGCAATCTGATCGCCTGGATTAACGATGACCCGCAGGTGCCCCAGCACATCCCGGATATGTGCCGCCTCGGCAAATTTCTGTCCGCCGAACTTGCGGAACGGGATATTGTTTTTATTGAGCTCCCACTCAAGGTCATAGGAGTCGCGACCGTTTCGGAACAGCACGGCAATTTCATTAAGCGGCACCTCCTGTTCGCGCAGCCGCAGCAGCATCTGGGCCACAAACCGTGACTGATCACGCTCGTTGGGAGCCCGTACCAGTCCGGGCAGATCCCCGTCCGTCCTGTCGGTATAAAGATTCTTGCTGTACTTCTCTTTTGTCTTGTCCAGCAATGCGTTGGATAGATCCAGAATGGGCTTTACCGACCGGTAGTTCTCCTCCAGCTTGATGATTCTGCAGTTGGTGTGCTCCGACGGAAAGGACAGAATATTCTTGTGGTCGGCCCCGCGAAATGCGTAAATGCTCTGGGCGTCGTCACCGACAGCCATTATGTTGTGGTGGTATGACCCGAACAGCCGTACCAGTTCCGCCTGCAGCGCGTTGGTATCCTGATACTCATCCACCATGACATGCCGGTTACCGGCCGCCACCTGGTTCCTGACATCCTCTTCCTGGAGCAGCAGACGCCGGGTCAACACCAGAAGGTCATCAAAGTCCATCACGCCGTTCTCTTCCTTGAACCGTTTGTAGCGGCCTGATATCTCATCCAGGAGGTCATGATGCTCCAGAAACTGCGGATATTCATCGGAAAGAACATCATGCAACGTCTGTTTCTTGTTGATAGCGGTGGATATCATCGCCTGGATGGCCTTTTTGCCGGGAAAACGCCTGACCCCGGAAGTACGCACGAATGCCGCCCGGATGTGATGGATGGCGTCCATGGCATCGGCCTGATCCAGAAGCGTGAAATTTGCGGGATACCCGATGCGTTCCGCATAGCGGTGAAGCAGTTGATTACAGTAAAAATGGAACGTCCCTCCTTTCACCCTGGAACAGCGCTCATCGAGAAGCCCTGATGCCCTTTCGAGCATTTCGCGCGCGGCACGCCGTGTAAAAGTAAGCAGCAGAATAGATTCGGGCGGTGTACCATCTTCCACCAGACGGGCCACACGATAGACCAGAGTCCGGGTTTTTCCGGTACCGGCACCGGCAACAACCAGCGCAGCCCCACGGTCGTGCATAACCGCTTCGCATTGCGCCTCATTCAACACCTCGCGGTACGCAATGGCATACTGTGTACCCCTGGCTTTTGGATCCTCGTTGTGTAATACGAATTTTTTCATAGCAGTATGCAGGTCACGAAACATGTGCAATATATGTCATATCACAAACAAACACCACAAGCCGATATCAGAAAAAATTGGATAATAAACATTCAAAAAATGAGTCAAATCATTGTATTTTCCTTCAACTACGTTGCTTTTTGAAATTATTAATGATGCGCGCTCTTTCTCTTTTCCTTTTACTGCTGTTCTCTTCTCTTCTTCTGGTTCATTGTGGATCTGCAGATCCTGACCGTGAAGCCAATCGTCTGTTTGTGGAAGCATTCACGCTGGTAGAGCGTGCAGGCGAACAGGAGCGTGAGAGTCTGCGGGAGGCCCATCAAAACTACCAGCAGGCGCTGGCCAATATCGACAGGATCATCGAAGAGTATCCGGAGACCCAGGTGGCGGTCAATGTCACCCAGCAGCAGACCCGCATCGGTGAGATGACGATTGGGGAGCTGCGGCGCAAGGTCCCGGTTTTTGAAGCCCGTGCCGGTGCGTTGGCCGGTTTTCCAGAGATGTCCCGGTATCTGATCGGCCGAATCGGTGATGAGGTGACCCGCGCCGAGCGGTTTATCCGATTGGGGCACTGGTACCATGAACACGGTGAGAGTCCGGCCGAAGCACTGGAGCAAGCCGCCCAAATCGCTCACAGGCACTGGAGCACCGAAGTCTCCGACCCCATTTATAACAAATTGTCTGTTGCGTATGCGCGTTTCGGTGAGTGGCCGGAAGCGCTGGAACTGGCAGATCGCATCCAGAACAGGCAACTTCTTTTCGATGCCCTTGAAGCGATCATCGGCAGCGGCTATGTAGCGCAGGGACAATATTCCGGTAATGATCCCCTGTTGCGACTCGTGGAGTTTGCAGGCCCGACCCGCTCGGCGGGACTTCGAGCCGATCTGGTCCGGGAGCTCTTCGGACATGGCCTGGAGGAAGCGGCGCTGGATTTGGCCGATCTGCCGCTGCCAGATCCCGAAGGTGACGCCCTCGCTCACATAGATGCACTCACAGGCCTGGCTGAAGCCTATGCCTCTAACGGCGCCTTTGAGCCCGCCCGGCATGTCATTGAGCAGATCAAGCGGCTGGATGAGGACTACGCCGATTTTGCCTTGCGTGATTTAAGTATTGAACTGGCATCGCGGAGGATGATGGAGGATGCGATTGCGGTCGTTTCCGGTTTTGACCGTGATTATTTCAGGGAAACCGCCTTGGCAGGGATAGCGGTGGAATTTGCCAGAAACGGTCAGGTTACCGAAGCCCTGAACATTCTTGATGAGGTTCCGGATCAAACCGGGGAAAAACTTGACGCCTATGTAGAAATCGCCTGGCTGCTCACCGACTTCATGGACCATGAGCGTTCCGACTCGCTGCTGCAGATCGTCCGGCCTCTTATGGAGGATGGAACCTCTCCCCTTCAGAAAATTGAGCTGAAACTCAGGATCACCGACATATATGTGATGAGAAATACGCGACCGGAAGCGGCGGAAACACTCCTCCAGACCGGTGAGATATTATCCGATATCACCAGTACCGGTCACCGGAACCGGTTCCTGCACAGAATCGCGCATAAATGGCTGAATCTCGGCCGACCCGACCGCATCCTGGATATGGCGGCACAATTTGACATGGAGCATGAGCACTTTGACCGGTTGTTCACCGAGTTGCTTGAGGCTGCGGTCGATGCCGGCTATAACGACCTTGCGCTTCGGCTGGCCGGTATGTCAAACAGGCAGCACTACTATACTTATCGCCTGACCGATATCCATATCCGGCAGAACCAGTTTGAACGCGCCGCCAGGATTGCCTACGATATTCGCAACTACTACTGGCGAGTGCTGGCTCTGGCAGAAGCCTCACAGGGTTTTGCCGGTAGCGGCGACGAGTTGCTGGCTGCAAAAGCCGCTGCGGATACGTTGCAATTCCTCAGCCGCATCCGGTTGGCCGAGGAGAGCGAAGAGGCCTTGGAGTATGCCTCATCCAGAATGGCCTCGGCAGGTATCACAATGAATAATGAGCTTCAATCGTTGGCAGAGAGCCTTATCGGCAACCTGCAATAGCTGGTTGCCTCACCCTTTACCTCCGCACCGGCGTCATGAAAAGAATATGCAGCTACCTTAAGGTGCTTCTCCTGCTGGTTCCCGGTTTTGTTCTGTCCAGCTGTACCCGTACCGTCGAATACGTTTTCCATCAGCCCCCTTCAGAAGAGACGTACCTGACCGGCTATCCATTCGGGAACACGGGACCGTATCTGGAGAAAATGATGCAATCGGTCAAAAGGGTAACCAGTACCGCCTACTACACCACCTATCTCTTTGATCCGGCGGATCAACTCACTCCCGCCAGTTTAACGGATCCCGACTCTCCGGAGGTTTTATCCTACTCCCGGTATTCTTCAAACCAAACTTCTGCCGGCACCGCTGTTGTCATATACAGCTCTGCACAGAGGGTCGGCCTGCTCACCGCCAACCATGTTATATCCAAACCCGATACGGTTTATCAATTTGCCGATGCCGATGCCGATGCCGAAATTCTGGAGAGTGTCACAATCAGGCAACGACAGGTCAACTGGCTGATCGATACTGCGTTTCTCGGCTCATTCGAGGTCCTGGCAGCCGACGAAAGCGCCGACCTTGCCATTATCGGAGCCCGTATCGATCAGGTTGCTATCGACGGATCCGTGCGTTCGCAATTTCCGGTATTTCCGTACCCATTTGGTGAGCCTCAAGAATTGACACCCGGTGCATTTACCTATGCCTTTGGATACCCGCGCGGTTACCCCATGGTAACCACCGGAGTCGTCAGTAACCCCAACCGGGGTGAATACCATGCGTTTATAACTGACGCCCTGTTCAATCCGGGATTCAGTGGCGGAGCCGTAGTAGCCATAAGGGATAATGTCCCGGACTTTGAGTGGGTGGGCATGGCGCGTTCCGCTTCGGCGAGCAGTGAGTGGCTTATTGTTCCTGACGAAGACATAGCCATGCAACAGATTCCACACCATCCCTACAGAGATGATATCTATGTAAGGGAAAGATCACGCATCGACTACGGCATCACACATATCGTCCCTGCTACACGAATTAAACGATTCCTGCTTGAATATGAAGAGCTGTTGGCAGGAAAGCGGTATCGAATCCGTTTATAAGCATATATCGACTGAACAGTTTGGAAGCAGATAAACCGAACTGGTATCCTTATCTGCTCTCCGGGGTGACAGCCTCGTTGAATTTTTTCAAATCGAAGGGTTTGCTCAGGATCGCCAGCGGCCGTAACGGCTCTGTCCTTTCCCGGACATGTTCAAGAGCACTCCCCGTGACGAAAACCAGTTCCGGTCTGTGCTCAATGTCGATGCCGCTCACTGCATCAATGCCATCCAGATCGCCGTTCAGTTCCACATCAACAAGAATCAGATCGGGGCGATACTTTTCGACGTTTTTTGCCAGGTCCTCTCCCCTGTCAAGACTGGCGACAACCTCGTATCCCGATTTTTGGAGCTCCTTACCCATGAACAATCTGATAATGAAATCATCTTCAATGATAATTGCAGATTTCATAATGCTGGAGCAAATTGGAAATAATTGAAGGAATGGATTTTGTGATCTAAACAGCTAATATGATTTATTTTTCGCAGGGAGTCAAGCCGCTGAAACAGCGAAACCGCCATCAACGGAACATGGCCCTGATTTCATGTATCGAAAGCGATTTAATGGTGGGCCTGCCAAGTGGGTCCTGAAACGGATCATCACACGCAAACAATTGATCCACTAGAGATTCCATTTCTTCAGCGGATAGTCTTTTTACTCTTGGAATAGCCGCTCTGTTGGCCAGGGCCAGGGCCACCCGTTCTTTCTCTCCCAGCGACAGGTTGCCGCTCATCTGCTTGTACTGTTCCAGCACAGACTCAAGAACATGCTGCTCGTTGTCAAGCCGGATATCTGAAGGCACGCCCAGTATCATGGCCGAGTTGCCGCTGAGCATCTGCACGTTGAAACCCATGCGGGTGATAACGGGATGCAGCTCCTTCAACAGGCTGAAATCGGAAGCCGAGAAATTCACTGTAAGGGGGAAGAGCAGTTGCTGTGTGCTTGGCAGACCGCTTTCCGCCTCGCTCAATACCTTTTCGTAGACGATGCGCTTGTGGGCGGCATGCTGATCCATGATGAACATGCCGTTCCTTGTCTGCGACAGTATGAACTGGTTGTGAAGCTGCCAGAACCCGGTTTTAAATCCATGACCCGGTTGCGTATCCGGCGGCTCACCCTTTTCGGCACCCCGGAACGGCATACCTTGCTCCGGACGATCATGTGTGCGTTCGCGGTCCCCATGCCGGCCGTAGAGTGCATCCGCCGCGTTGCCGGGCATAGGCTTCCGTCGATATCCGAAATCCCGAAACACGGATCCGGGACCGGTGCCGCCTCCTGCCTCGTCCTCCCTGTCTATGGATCTGTTTTCCGGCCCGCTCCCCCCTGTTTCCCGGAAGCCCTGCTCCAGCCGTGCCGCGGGTGAAATCACCGGAGTTTCATCAGGATTCCAGACAGGCACTCTCATATGATCATTCAGAGCCTTTTTAATCACCGAACGGGTGAATGTAGAGATCATCCGTTCATCTTCAAACTTGATCTCCTGTTTGGTGGGGTGCACATTCACATCCACCATCTCGGGATCGACCTCAAAAAACAGGGCATAAAAAGGATACTGGTTCTCCTGGATCCAGTCCTTGTATATCTCCTGAATGATATAGTTGAGGTGCCGGTGCATGAATGGCCGGTTGTTGATAAACAGAAACTGTTCCCCACGCGATTTTTTTGCCAGTTGCGGGTCAGATATCAGTCCGTGGATACGCACCAGGCTGGTGGATTCCTCCACGGGAATCAGGCTGGCCCTATAGGCTTTTCCGAACAGTTCGGCTATGCGGCTTTCGCGGTCACGGGTATGCAGGCGATAAATAATCTCTCCGTCTGCTTCCAGGTCAAACATGATTTCCGGATGGGCGATGGCCGCCTGGTGAACAACCAGCAGAATGTGTCGGAATTCGGTGGCGTCGGTCTTCAAAAAGGCACGGCGGGCCGGTACATTATAGAACAGGTTTCTCACGGTGACGGTGGTTCCGTCTTCAGCGGCGGCCGGATCGAGGCGAATCTCCTCTCCTCCACGCACTTCGTATTCGAAGCCGTTGGGATCTTCCACCCTTTTAGTGGCCACTGTAACCTGGGAAACCGAGGCGATGGAGGCCATGGCCTCACCACGGAACCCCAGCGTCCGGATGTCCATGAGGTCCTCAACCCGCATCAGCTTGGAAGTGGCATGTCGCTTGAAACAGAGTCGCAGGTCTTCATGAGCCATGCCGCAGCCGTTATCCCTGACCTGGATAAGCGTTCTTCCGGCATTTTGCAGTACAATGGCAATCTGATCGGCCCCGGAGTCGATGGCGTTGTCCAAAAGCTCCTTAACGACCGACGCCGGCCGCTGAACTACCTCTCCTGCCGCAATTTTGTTGGATACTTCCGGTGGTAATACTTTAATCAGGGAGTCGGTGTCGCCTGCTTGTGACAAAATAGTTATTCGCTTCTGTGTGGTTGGGGATATCGTATTTTCGTCAGCTGATGATCCAGAGAATCAGAAAGAGCAGCGCGGCATAGAGCAGAATCGATCCGGCTGTTCCCCTTCTTGTGAGCCTCCGGAATTTGATTCTGTCGGTACGGCCCGGCTTGGGCTTGTAGTACCGGTACTGATATTCGAATCTTTTGTGCCTGGGCCTTTTGCCCATCAGGGGTGATAACATGAGCCTGGGGGATCAGAAGTACGGTTTTACGTCGATGTCATGCATGGCTTTTTCCAGCCCGGTGTTCCGGCCATATAAACGGATGAGCACATGGAAATATTCCCTGACCGGTGCAGCCCGGATCCGCCATCGAACAATAAGCTAATATAGCAATATTGAATTCCAACAGGAATACCCGTGCCGGCCATTTATGAGTCATCTCCGGTTATCTCTTGTTCAATTCTTTTTTTATCTTTGTGAGCCCAGACAAACTCAACATGAAATCACATAAGTACTATGAAATACAAAAAAGTGGAAGTGCCGTCCGAGGGAAAAACCATTCAGGTTCAGGAGGATGGTACACTGGAGGTACCCAGCCATCCGGTTATCCCCTATATCGAAGGGGACGGAATCGGCGTCGATATCAGCCCGGTTATGATCAAGGTGGTTGACGCAGCCGTAGAGAAAGCCTATGGCGGTTCCAAAAAGATTTCCTGGATGGAGATTTTCGCCGGAGAAAAATCGGTCAACGAATATGGTGATAATACCTGGCTGCCGGAAGAAACCCTGGAAGCCATCAAGGAATTTCGTGTTGCCATCAAGGGGCCCCTTACCACTCCCGTAGGTGAAGGCATCCGCAGCCTCAATGTCGCCCTGCGGCAGCTGCTTGACCTCTACGCCTGTGTGCGCCCGGTTCGGTACTACAAGGGCACGCCAAGCCCGGTAAAGAAACCGGAACTCACCGACATGGTTATTTTCAGGGAAAACACCGAGGATATTTACGCCGGTATCGAGTATCAGAACGGGACCCCGGAAGCCGACAAGGTCAAACGTTTTATTATTGATGAGATGAAGGAGACCAATATTCGTTTTCCGGACTCCGCATCGATCGGCATCAAACCCATCTCCAGGGAAGGCACCCGAAGGCTGGTTCGCTCCGCGATTGAATACGCCATCGAGCACGGCAGGAAGAACGTGACGCTTGTCCATAAAGGCAACATCATGAAGTTTACCGAGGGGAGCTTCAAGAATTGGGGATATGAGCTTGCCAAAGAGGAGTTTAACGCCAAAGAGATCGACGGCGGACCCTGGTGCGAACTGCCCAACGGTATTGTCATCAAGGATGTCATTGCCGACGCTTTTCTGCAGCAAATCCTCACACGGCCGGCCGAGTATGACGTCATCGCCACCATGAACCTGAATGGCGACTATATCTCTGATGCACTTGCGGCCTGTGTGGGTGGAATCGGTATCGCCCCTGGCGCCAATATCAACTACCAGACCGGTTTCGCGCTGTTTGAAGCGACACACGGCACCGCTCCCAAATATGCCGGCCAGGACAAGGTCAACCCCGGTTCCCTCATCTTGTCGGCCGTAATGATGCTTGACCATCTGGGATGGAGCGAAGCGGCCCGCCTGATCGAAAAAGGACTGGAAACATCCATCAGCAACAAGGAAGTCACCTACGACTTTGAACGCCTCATGGAAGGTGCCACGCTGCTGAAATGCTCCGAGTTCGGTGACAGGATCATCGCCTACATGGACTGATGCATGGCGCCAGTCACTGTATCTATTTGGCTTCCGATTAGATGACTTCGAAAAAGGCCTGCTGGTATTCAGCGGGCCTTTTTTTATTCAGGCATATGAAATACCCAGGCGCTTTGTTACTACGGGTTTTGAATGGCCTCAAGCCAGCTGCTTTTAAGATAGCTTCGCAGAATGTAATATCTGGCATGTTCACCCGATCCGAAAAACGCGGTTTCGGTCGACAAGGCGAGTGCTTCGCTGTGACCGCGACTCTCGAAGGTCAGCATGGATATCAGGCGGTCGGCTTCATCCTGTGTGAGCGATGCGTCCGGATCCGTACCTGATCCACCGGTCAACTCCGCCATCACAGAAGAAACCGCCGTTTCCACATTCTCCGGAAGTGTCTGGAAAGCGATCCTGCGCGCATCGGCAGAGTCGGCAGCTACCGAAATGGATGTAACATACAGCGTATCCCCCTCTACCCAGAACAGCCGGGAAGGATCATACCAGGAAGGGCGCGTTGGCTCTTCCACAACCGGCTCCGGTTCTTCTTCAACGATCTCCTCCTCTTCGTCATCCACTACCCCCCGTATCTGTTCACAGGAGGAGAAGGCAAAAGCGATGAGCAACAACAGGATAAGTGTAGAAGTGAATCGGGTGTTCATTGAAGTAGTCGTATTGGTGAATCTCAAATTGCTGAAAACCAGAACAGAAAAAGAAGCTTCACCGGCTTTGATTTCCGGCCGGCCGTCGCCCCTACTGGAAATCAGAACGCACAGGAACATCTCCGTTGTAAATCCCGGCAGAGATGTGCTGTTATTTACCGGAAATGCCGCAAGGTAATAAAAAAGCGGGACTTCATTGAGCAGAGATTGTAACGGTATGTTGTTCACCGGAACGAAGGATCAGCAATTCGGCGGAGGTATTTCTTCTCCGGTCATCCCAGAGGGCGGAAAACGTACCGGTATCTGCTGCCTCGCGGCCGTTTAGCTCAAGAACAATGTCCTCTTCGCGCAGGCCTGCGCGATACGCCCGGCTGTTCTCCTCGACTCCGATGACCACCAGCTGATTGCGGGACAGGTTTTCCGGGTCGGGCAAGTCTGCCAGGGTAAAACCGGCATCCAGCTGCAGTCGGGGGATAGCGGATTCCCGGTCCCGGTCAAAGTCAAGGTCGCCGGTGGCTCTGGGCTCGGCAGCGGCCCAATCCCGGATGGCCTGTTGCTCCAGCCCCATTACCGGAAATTCCAAATCATGGGTTCTCCCTTCGCGCCAGATCCGGATGTTTACCTCTTCTCCGGGCCTCATCAAGGCGATGCGCTCCTGGAGGTGATTGGCCTCATCGACATCAAAACCATTGACTTGCAATACGATATCCCCCCTTTTCACTCCGCCCAGGTCGGCGCTGCCACCATTTGCAACACCCCGTATCTCCACTCCGGAAACCATATCCAGGCCCGCGCTTCGGGCCCCTTCATAATCTACCGATGCAATTTCCACACCCAGAAAAGCTCGCTGCACTTCTCCGAATTCGATGATATCCCGGGCGATTTTCATGGCCATGTTGACCGGCACCGCGAATCCGTAGCCCTGATAAGTCCCGCTTTCCGAAGCGATTGCGGTGTTGATGCCGATCAGCTCACCCCGGGTATTGACCAGAGCACCGCCGCTGTTACCCCGGTTGATGGCGGCATCGGTCTGGATGAAGCTTTCAATGCGCATCCGGTCGCTGATGATGTCCACATCGCGGCCCAGCGCACTGACGATCCCGGCCGTTACTGTCGAGCGGAGCCGAAAAGGGTTACCGACGGCCATCACCCAGTCCCCTACCCGGATATTGTCGGAATTGCCCACGACCATGGAGGGTGCATTCTCTGTCTCAATTTTCAGCACGGCAAGATCGGTGGAGGCATCTCCGCCTACCAGCCGGGCCCGGTGCTGTTTCTTGTCGTGGGTCATAACCCGGACCCTGTCTCCCGCTCCGTCCACGACATGATGGTTGGTGAGGATGTAGCCGTCTGGCGAAATAAGGACTCCCGACCCGATGCTCTGTGCCCGCCGCCGGGGCAGAAAACGCTCCCAAAACTGCTCTTCAAATTGATGGTGCTCATCGTCCGGTACAGCCTGGTCCATGGCGATATCCGTTTCAATGTACACCACGGCGGGCAGCACATCCCTGGCAATATCATTGAAAATGTATGCCGGGGAATGGATCTCTTCCCCCGGTACCGGCTCTACCGGGTCCATGCTTCGTTTCACATCGGTGTACCGGACCTCCACCCTTTCCAGAGGAATCCAGCTGCCTCGCGAAACCATGAGCAACACTCCGAGCAGCATACCTGTAAGCAGCAAAAGCAGAGCGGTTAGAACTTTTTGATGAAGCGGCATGAATTAATTCAGTATTTGTTGAAAAATGCTGTCGGATCGGCGGGCTTTCAGTCCCTCCATATGATACTGCAGGTAAACGTCCATGTGGTGAATCATGTTACGAATATCTCCAACCGGGAACGTATCGGTCAACAGTTCGGCTTTCCGCCCGTCCAAGATACAACGCAAATACCGGTATTGAGATTTCGTTAGCCTGAAATGCAGTCCGCCTGCGGGATTTGGCGACAGGTTTCCCGACTCCACGTTCAGATAGCAACCCGACATACCATCGGGATCATTCCCGGCTGGTGCCGCATTACCGGAATCCTCGAATATGCCGATTCCTGTGAGCTGCGCCAGTCGAAATTGAATGTATGGAAAAAGGTTCTTCGGACTAAATTCCGTTGCGTGCAGCCAGGGAAGAAATTCGGCAAGAAAATCAAAAATCTCCGGCATGGGCTCGTGTTCATGGCAAAGCTGCTCGCAGAGCTCAAGGGTCACCATGGCCACGGCCATTTTCTCCATCTGTTCATGGATACGCCATGTCGCCTTTTGCTGTACCACTTCACCGATATTCTGCACATCCCGGGTGGGTTTGTAGTAGTAAGTCACGTCGAGGATAAACCCGGGCTGAAGGAGTCCGCCGAACTTGTTTTTATGCCGACGTGCACCACGTGCCATAACTGCTATTTTCCCGTGCTCTTTGCTCAGCAGTGTGACAATCAGGCTGCTTTCGCGAAAGGGGATTGTTTTGAGGATAATGGCAGAGGTGTCGACGAGCATGGTTTGCCAATTCAGAACCGGATCCAGCCCCGGTTTTCAAGCAGCTGGACCAGCGAAGGAAGATATGTGAGGGCGGATGTGAGGGTAAGGCCGATGCCGACCACGGCAAGTACCCCGATGGAGTGCAGGCCCGGGTGGCTTGTCAGCAGGAGTCCGGCAAAACCAAGCATGGTGGTAAAAGAGCCAACGCTAATGTGCTGTCCGGTACTCTTCAGGACCTTGCCCATGCTGTTTTTTCCCTCTTCACGATACCGGCTGGCCAGATGCACTCCGTTGTCGTTACCGATTCCGAGAATAGCCGGAAGTACGACCAGGTTATACATGTTGAAGGAGAGTCCGAAGAGAATCATAACCGCGAAGGTCCAGCTCAATCCGATGAGAAGCGGAAGCATGGCGATGATGGTCCATCGGAAGGAGCGGAAAGCCAAATACACGAGGATGAATATCATGACAAAGGTGGCAGTCACCATATACGGACTTTCATCCCGCATCAGCTCTAGCATTTCGGCGGCTACAATCGAAGTACTGGCCGCGTGATAAACCCGGCCGCTTTCGGTTTCAATGGTACCGACTTCATTTTTGAAAGCGATGGAGTTACGTCCGTCTGACAGGCCGACGGCAGGATAGATCATGACAAACCGTCCGATTTCCCCGTCACGTGTCAAAAACCGGTTCTTCAGAAACTCGGGCACATCCCCAATATTCAGCGGCTCTTCCACCCGCGATGCCCGCCTCAAGATGTCTAAATGTTCTCCTTCCTCGTTTCTTAAGAAGGGATCGTCCAGCAACTCCCTGATTTCCCGGACGTACGAAAGTTTAAGTTCTTCTTCTTCCCTGTTTACCGGGAAGCGTTCCTGAAGAGCTTCCACATCCAGAATGGTGGATTCCGGATTCTCCTCCTTTTTCTGCCTGATGGTTTGCAGAATTTCCCGGACTTCCTCGTCGGTATCTGCCAGAATATAAGCGGGGTTTCTGCGGCCGGTCTGCATCACATCTCCACGCAGGTCTCGGTACTCCTCATAGCGTGGAAACTCCGGCTCCAGCACGCTGAAGTTGTATTCGAAATAGAGTTTGTCGGTGTTGAACAATACCGCTGCCACCACAAGGGTTCCTGCAATAACGATCGCGCGGGCGAAGGGAAACCTGCCGGATTTCTTCTCTGCAGCCGTATCGGGGGCCTCATTTTTGTTGATGAGAATCAAACCGAATCTTTCAAACAGCACGATAACCGCCGGCATGATAAACAGCATGGAAAGATAGGCCAATACGATGCCGAGACCGGAAATAAAGCCAAATTCTGAAAAGCCCCGAAAATCAGCTACTACCAGTACAAAGAGTGCCACGGCCGTAGTGGTGGCGCTGGTCATGATGGCTGCCCCGGTACTGTCATAGGTTTCATGAAGCGCATCGGAAACACGCGCCCCCGAGGAACGTTTTTCCAGATATCGCGCATAGAAATGAATACCGTAATCGATACCCAGGCCAAAAAGGATCACAAACAAAACGGATGTCATGGTATTTAGCACACCCACTGCAAAATAGGCAATGCCAAAAGTGATCATAAGGCTCACCATTAGCGGCATTCCGATAATCACTATGGGGACCGGAAAGCGCAATGCATGAGCCCAGAGCGAGTGCCGCTGGTTTCTCCAGTGGCCCCTGCGGTAGTTGATCATCAGCTTGATCATGAAATAGAGGCCAACAAGCAGAATGATCGCGCTGAAACCGGAGCCGAAACTGGTGATGACATCTCCGACGATCGATTCGATTTCCATCAGATGACGCTCGAGCCTTCCACCGGAACGTGCAATCATTTCGGGATGATAGGAGGCGGGATCAAGCTCGGCGATCAGCCCCTCAAAGGCATCAAACATGGCACTTACATACCTGAGATCCCCCTGGGAACCGGTTGGGAAAAACTGAACGACCATGCGGGTGCTATCGTCACTGATCGGATACTCCGACGGTATCAGCTCATGGTACATCTCCTCGAACCGCCGCAGCGTCTCCTCATCATCCGCATCGTCCTCGTCCTTGAAATCATCTTCAAAATCAACAAAAAACGGATTTGCTTCCAGCCGGGCATCCTCAATACGATCCTCCAGAAAGGTGATGATCTCATTGATCTCCTGTTCGGTGGAGAGATAAATGGCATAATCCTTGAGCACCTCGACATCCCGGCGGAACTCATAACGATCGACAAAAAAATCTCCTCTCCGCTCATCATAGAGCTCCATAGCCCTTGGAATCAGGTCTTTGGCAAAGGCCTTGTTGGATGCAAAATCCGGAGAAACAATCGTTACCTCCAGCGCCGTTTCCGCACCAACGGACTCTCTCAGGTTATTCAGCGCCTGCACACTTTCATGATCCTCCGGAAGCAGATTGGCCAGGTCGGTGTCAATATTCAGATTGGACGCATAGAAACCCGAGACGATCGCAGCCAGAATTGCGGTTAACACCACAGCTACAGGATACCGGTAGTTTAACGTGATAAGAGGACGAAGCAGGAGGAGTATTCTTCTCATGAAAAAATATATTTCTGTGCAGGCGGTCAGGAAGTTACAAAAAAAGCAGACACTTTGTGACTACCCGGGATTCTCATACATTGAAGTGTGCGCGCCTTCCGTACTACAAAGTGAAACTGATCGTTTGCTGATAAACGGATGAACCTGAAAAATCTGTTACGAACACTACATCACCCAAGCACTAACCGGTTTTTATGTTTTTGTTTTCCCGTATGCGCAGATGTTTGTCTGCCGACTCCGACTCCCGACACAATGGCATCATTCAGGGAATGGTCAATCTTGCACTCACCTCACTTATTGTACTTTTTTCCGGTGCGGCACTTTTTGCATCTGGTTTGGGTGAGAACAACAATGATACAAATGAGGGTGTTCCCGGACTGAGAAACACGGAATGGCGCGATATGCTGCCTCACACGAAAAGTGGCAGCTATTACAATGAATTCTGGGTATATCATATTTTCCTGGAAGATGACCTGCATCTGCACATTACGTTCTCACTGGCGAATTTCGGATCACTGAAGAGTGCGGTAAGCGGTGGAAAACTGTTTGTCTCCAATTTTAAAGGCAGTAACTACAATGTGGCAAGGGAGTTTGCGCTGGACAGGCTGGTTGTCGATGAAGAGCGGCAGAAGGTTCGGCTCCACGACGGGCGAGATATTTTTTTCCGGGGGAAACTGCCGGAAGAGCATGATATCCTGTTTCAGACCAGCAAGGACGGTGTTTCGTACCTGGTTGAACTGGAGTTCACCGATATCCATCCCGGATATGCCGCCGGAGATGGTGTGGTTACCGTTGACGGAGATGAAATGGGTATGTTCGTCCATATCCCCAAAGCGAGGGTGACGGGCACGGTAGCCATAAATGAAGACACGCTGGCAGTGAGCGGAACGGCCTATATGGATCACACGTATCAAACCGATCTCTCTTCTAAATTAGTGGACAAAGGATTTCGCCATATCACCCACACGAATAACGGTTTCATGACCGGCTACTACATTATTCCGAAACGCAGATCCGAGACTCCCGTGGTAGGAATCGCCCTGGAAAACAACGGCAGGAAAACGGTGCTACATCATCCCGTGGAAGTTCGCACGATTGAGTCACGGAGGGTTGACGGCAACTCCATTCCCGGGAAAATTGAAATCACCTACGCTTCCGGTGTAACCAGAACCCTTGAACGCATTGACGATTTCCAACATGTCTCTTTTCTGGAGGAGCTCGGAGGCCTGCGCCGCCGGCTGGTCCGAAGTTTTCTGGGCGGCGAGATTATCGAATATGTGGGCACAGGTATGCTGGATAACAACACACCCGTGAATTACAATTTCCTTATAGTTCATTGAGGCGGGAGAATATGCCGGATGGCGAATCATCGACTTTTTTTGCACAGTGATTTGTATATTGATGGCATTCCGGGTGGCGGAGACCTGTAGTTCCAACCACGCAACTACCTCAACCCCGGCTGGTTTATCCGAAAAGTAATTAAATCTGCTGCTTTCAAGAAACCTGTACGTCCATGAACATTTTGTTTATTCCATCTCTGCCGATATCCCATGAACTGACTGACAAAGACGGCTTTCTTGATATTGCGAACCGGGATAAATGGATGTCCTCGCTGCTTATTAGAAGAGGCTACCCCACCCGGCTCTGGGCTGCTGGTGAAAGCTCCTATGAGGATGAATGGCAGTATGACGACCTCCCAGCGGTGCCTGTCCGGATTTTCAAAACGGACGCATCCAATCCGGATCCGCTGCGTGAAGTATCCACGGCCTTGAACAAGGCGGTAGCCGAATCGGATGCCGATATGGTGATATTGAAGGGGTTGGATGGCGGAGTCGGACTTCAACTTGCAAAGCACGTGCTAGTCCCGAAAGGTATTCCCTTTGCATGGATCATCGACGGAACCTGGTATCATCCTCTTCTGGCCAGGGCATTCGCTGTACTTTATGAAACAGAGTGGCAGCGCGGTCAGCTGACTTCCCGCGGTATCCGATTCTGGCGCAAAGTGATCGATGACAAAAAGATGATTCCGCTTCCGAAATCGGTGGATACCCGCCACTTTGCGCCGGATCCGCTGGTAACCAAAGAGTGTGATGTAATCGGGATGGAGCAGGTGCTGACCCACTCTCCCAAAATGGATTCGCTTATTGCGCTCTCCCGCCATCTGAAAGTGGGCGTGATCGGCGGGGGGTCAGAGCTTTATAACTTCAGAAAAAGATATCCGGAAATTGACTGGTATGGAGCTGTCCCCTATTCCGACCTGCCGGCAATGATAAACCGGGGCAGGATCTTTTTCCACAGCGGGTTGCGCCACGACCACCCCAGATCTATTGTGGAAGCGGCTGCATGCGGTGTTCCTCCCGTGGCTTTCCGGGAAGTGACTGATGAACGCGTTCTCCCGGAAAGTGTCGGCTGGCGGATCACCCAAAAGAAATTTGTCGACGAACTGGTGGCCCTGGCAGCCGACCGTGAAAAACTTCAAAAGGTCTCCCACACGGCCCGGTCTCATGCGGAGAAACACTGGCATCATACTTCCTCTCTTCCCGCCATCAGGGAATTAATTAACCGGATGATTGAAACCAAAAAAAATACCGGCTGAGTTTACGGCCTGAACCCAGTTGTTCGGCCTTATCACGCATCATTATACACCAAACCTGAGCGATCATGGCAACATATAACCCCCTGGTCAGCTGCCTGCTTCCGGCCGGAACCGATTACTCCCGCCTTGCAAGGTCTATCCACTGCTACCAGCAGCAAAGCTGGAAAAATAAAGAGTTGATAGTCATTGATTCAGGTCACCGTGACATTATGCCCTTGCTGGAGGATATTCCTTCGAATGAAGTCCGCCACATCAGGGCTGCCAAAAAATCAGGATATACGGAGTCTTCGCTATTGAATCTTGGGGTGAACCAGGCTGAAGGTGACATGATCGCGTACTGGGGAGAGACTGAATGGCACCATCCCGACAGGATACAAACCCAGGTTGATGCCATGACCGATACGGACAATGCCTGTGTACTTCACTCCACACTTCTTCACCTGGATCATCCGGAATATGTGCATCACCCGTACTCGCTACCGGTTTCCGGAGGATATGCCGGCAGCCTGGTGGTTCGCAACAGGAATGACCTCCATTTCCCAAAAACCAGAAAGGATGCCAAGCAGCGCTATCTCAAATTTCTTGATGAAACCGAGGTCTGTACATTAGACGATTCGATGGCCTGGCTGATGATTCGCTGCCTGGAGGGTGGCTCAAAGTCCGATGGATATAAAGCGTTTGTCGCGGGCCTTCGCGATTCCCCGAAAAGCGCCGCCTGGAAATTCTGGCTTACGTTTCGGGGAAAAAGCCTGGCCACACATCCCCGGTTTTCCATATCGGAAAAAGAGCGTCAGGCTTTTTACCGCTACTTGAAAGAGTCCCAAAGGCTTGGTTTGATCCGGTCGATAACGGATGGTCACACGCCTGCCTGATCCGCCCGGCGCCTCAGGTTTTCCATGAGCGCATCAAAACCCCTTCTGCGAATGATATTTTGAAAGGAGCGGCGATATGACTGGGCCGTCCATGCTCTGTCGACGGACATATCCGTGATGTACCACTCGCCATCCTTTTGTTTCATCTGATACAGTACGGGGATACGGTTGTCATCGAGGATCGCGGTAGTCGTTACCATGGCGGTATGCTCATCAACAGTGATATCCTCGTAGATCACATCCGCCCGGTAGATATCAAGCCGCTGCAGCGATTGATCCCTGATGATCGTGGCAAACAGCTCCGTAAACTCCTCCTGTTCTTCGGGATCGAGTTCGTAGAATGTATCGTCGAGAGCAAAGCGGGCCATCTCCCGGTAATCCATCATGTCATTGATGATACTGCGCAGCCGGCGTCGCTGCTCATCGGTGTACTCTGTTCCGGCGGGACCCAAAAGCTCCTTTATTTGATCGTCCCGTTCCTGCAGAATTGATCGTATTTCCTGTTCTTTGGAGGATTCGGCGAAAACCGGTAAGGCTGCTAGCAGGACTAAAAACAGAATGAGCGTAGATTTCATGCGATTATTCTTGTAGGAATGAGACGATCTGGTTTCAGAAAGTATACGTTAAACGGATGATCACCGTGATTGTTATTAATACCGGCTCACGGAGCTGAAGCAGCGTTGCTTCCCGGCATGAGCTCAAACAGCGGCAGGCCGGCGGCTCTGTGCAGCCGTGCCACCCTCATATTGAGGTTGAAGGTCAATTCGGTCACCTCCACTTCAAGCTCCATCTTCTTTTTCACAGCATCCACCAGGTTTTTGATATCGCCGAAGCCAAGGTCGAAGTCGATCTGTTCGGTACGGAGCCATTCATTGCTGAGATCGAGCGCATTGGATTTGCTTCGCCTCCGCGACTCCGTAACCCTGGCATCACGATATCTGTCACCCAGTTCCAGACGGATTCCGTCTGTGGCGGCATCCCTGGTGTCCCGGACCTGCTGCCTCTGAATTCTGGAACGCTGCACACTGTTGTTCACCTGCCAGAAATTCAGGTTCTGCCGGAAGCCGAAGCCCACCCTTGCCGACATGAAATTGGTGTTGTTCCGGATGAAGGGGTTGGTCTGACGCGGACGGTTGGGCGTGTATCCCATACCGGCGCTTAGGCCCAGCACCAGACTGGGGTAATACTGCGCCCGTGCCGCCTTAACTCCGAATTGCGCCGCTTCCTCTGCCGCTGCAATGCCACTCAGCTCCGCTCTGTTTTGCAAAGCGGCCGATTCGTAAAACGAAAGATCCTGCAGTTGCTGGGGAACGGGATCCAGGAAACGCTCCTGCGGCAGGTAAACCCTTTGGCCGTTGTTTGCCAGCAAAATATTCCATGCATTAAATACAAAGTTCCGGGTCTGGGCAACCTCCTCGCGCATGGCCTGGAACTCTTCCCTGAAAATATAAAACTCGAATACATCTTTCTCCTCAATCGACGGATCCCCTTCATCGCGCAGGCGCTCCAGTTCCTTTTCCGCTTCGTCAAGCTGCGACTGGGCGTCCCTCACAAGTCGTTCAAGCTCGGTGACCAGAAGCGCCGACTGGTAAAGCTCAAACATCTGCAAGACGAAGGTCTCTTTTTCCGCTTCAAACTCATAGCGGGCAGCCTCTACCCCTTTCTGCGCCGCGTTAATCGCGTTGGTAACGGCACCCCAGGTGTAAATTGGCTGGATGCCACTGACCTCGGCCTGGGTGAAAATGCCCCAGTTTTCCCAATCATTTTCCAGGTTTGGATCCAGGTAATACTGGGAAGATGACAGTTCGGGATCGAAAGATTTGACACCGGGAACAAGTCCGTGAGCCGTAACCAGCTCCAGATTCGGCAGTATCCTGGATGCCCGGGCCCTGTCGAGACGGTTGCGTGCCAGTTCGACCTGTCCCTCCCTGGCTTCCAGCTCCGATGAATAGGAGCGGGCCATCTCCACAAAATCAGGAAAACTGACCCGAACCGTATCCCGTGCAGCAAGTTCTGCCGAAGCAAACAGCAACAGTCCCGCACATACACATGCGCTGAAAATAGTTGTTGATCTGGTCATAATGGTCTGGGTTGGTAGGCTGAAAATAAACAAAAAAAAAGCTCCGGTATCGGAGCTTTTCAGCGGAGAGAGAGGGATTCGAACCCCCGGAGCCTTGCGGCTCAACGGTTTTCAAGACCGCCGCATTCGACCACTCTGCCATCTCTCCGTCATATTTTCCAAAAGATACGAAATTTATTCGGATAACGCTTCCGCCCCTGAAACTATTTCCGAAATTTCCGTGGTAATGGCGGCCTGCCGCGCCTGATTGTATTCCAGTTCCAGATCACTGATAATTTCACCGGCGTTTTCTGTGGCGCTATCCATGGCCGTCATCCTTGCGCCCTGTTCCGCTGCGAAAGATTCAAGGGCCGCCTGCCATAGACGGATAGTTATGGAAAGGGGCAACACCTGATTCAGGATCGTTTCAGGATCGGGTTCGTACAGGTAATCAATGTCTTCCAGGCTGTTTTTTTCGGCCAATATTTCGTCGCCATCGTCCTGCTGTGGTTCCATTGCTTCCATCTGGTCGTTTCGCTCAATCGGCAGAACTTTGACGAACTTTCTGCGCTGGGCTATGACCGACTTGAACTCATTGTAGGCCAGGTACACCTCGTCATACTCCTTATCCTTGAAACGGAAAATAATTTCATCAACAACTTCGGAGACATTCCTGAATTCCAGCTTGTCAAAGAAACCGACCTTGTGATCAATGACCGGATATTTGCGAACCCTGAAGTAGTCATACGCCTTCTTCCCGAAGCATATCATGGAGAGTCTTTTCTCTTCAAGATGGTCCTGGAAGTTTTCGTGAAGCTGCTTCTCAACAACCCGGAACAAATTGGTATTAAATCCGCCGCACAACCCACGGTCGGATCCCATCACCAGCAGCAGAACATGTCCGGGCTCGCTCTTTTTTCTGAGCAGAGGGTTATCCGTATCGCTTTTTTGAACAAGCTTTTGCACCATTTTCTGCAAACTGTAGGTATATGGCCGTGCATCGGTCATCCGCTCCTGCGCTTTACGCAACCGTGCAGCAGCAACCATCTTCATGGCCCTGGTGATTTGCTGCGTGTTTTTGACCGATGATATTCGGTCACGTATGTCTCGCAAGTTGGCCATATCAGGCTTTTACGGGTTCGTTTAACAGAGATTTTTGCACGGAAAAGGCTTCCTGTTCCAGTTTCTCCGCAAGGTCGTCGCCCAGCACACCGGAGCTTCCAAGCTCTTTCATTTCATCGGCATATTTGAGCCTCAGTGCCTCGAGGTACTGTTTTTCAAAATCACCAATTTTGTTCAGGGGCAGGGTTTCCAGTGCTCCCTTGTTATTGGCGAGCAGGAGCGCGATCTGATCTTCAACAGGGAGCGGTACGTACTGTCCCTGTTTAAGGAGTTCAACGGTTTTCGCTCCACGGTTCAGCTGCCGTTGTGTGGAGGCGTCCAGCTCCGACCCAAACTTGGCGAATGCTTCAAGTTCGCGATACTGTGCCAGGTCAAGTTTCATCGTACCCGCAAGCTTCTTCATGGATTTCACCTGGGCGGCACCACCTACCCGGGATACCGAAATCCCTACATCGATAGCGGGTCTCACACCGGAGTTAAACAGGTTCGTCTGAAGGAAGATCTGGCCGTCGGTAATGGAAATGACATTTGTCGGGATATAAGCGGACACGTCGCCGGCCTGGGTCTCGATAATCGGCAGGGCGGTCAGCGAGCCGCCACCTTTAAGCTTGTCCCTGAGTGCGGCCGGCACATCGTTCATAGCCTTGGCTACCTCATCATTCGAGATGATTTTGGCGGCACGTTCGAGCAGGCGGCTGTGGAGATAGAACACATCCCCGGGAAACGCCTCACGTCCCGGCGGGCGTCGAAGCAGCAGTGAAAGCTCGCGGTAGGCAACGGCCTGTTTGGATAAATCATCAAAGATCACAAGAACATGGCGTCCGGTATCCCGGAAAAATTCGCCGATGGCGGCGCCGGCGAATGGGGCGATATACTGAAGCGGAGCCGAAACCGAAGCCGGAGCCGAAACAATAACCGTATAATCCGCCGCGCCGTTTTCCTCGATGGCCTGACTCACCTGGGCAACGGTGGAACCTTTCTGGCCGATGGCAACGTAGACGCAATAAACCGGTTTCTCGGTATCATGCGTACGCTTCTGGTTGATGATGGTGTCAATGGCAATAGCTGTTTTACCGGTCTGGCGGTCACCGATGATAAGCTCCCTCTGGCCCCGGCCAATGGGTATCAGGGCGTCCACAGACTTCAGGCCGGTCTGGACCGGCTCGGAAACCGGTTCCCGGAAGATAACACCCGGCGCCTTGCGTTCCAGCGGCAGGTTGATGGTCTCTCCCGATATCGGGCCTTTGCCATCCACCGGCCTCCCTAGGGGATCAATAACACGTCCCAGCAGGCCCTCGCCAACCGGAAGAGAAGCGATGTCACTGGTCCTTTGAACCTTGTCACCTTCTTTGATAAACCTGGCACCTCCGAACAGAACGATTCCTACGTTATCTTCTTCGAGGTTTTGAACCATTCCGCGAATGGGTTTGCCAGCTTCATCTTTGGAGTCAGGAAGCTCCACCAGCTCACCCGCCTGCACTTTGGACAGCCCGTAGACGCGGGCGATGCCGTCGCCAACTTCGAGGACCGTTCCGACATCGTAAACATCGGTTTTGTTGTCGAAACCGGCCAGTTGTTTTCGAAGTATGGCTGAAACTTCTTCTGGTTTAACGTGACTCATATCGATGGTCTTTCAATACTTGTACCGAAGCTCACTGTCCGCGTTACTGGAAAGTGCCTTCAAGCTGTTGAAGTTTGTGTTTGATGGTTCCGTCGATTACGGTGTCGTTGATTCGAACAGCAACCCCTCCTATCAGCGACGGATCTTCTATATAATTGAGGGACAGTGTTTTCCCGGTCCTTTTCTCGAGAGCTTTTTTCAATCTTTGGCCTTGTTTGTCGTCAGGTTTCGTCACCATGTAGACCGTGACTTCCAGAAGGCCCTGATCATCCCGATGGAGTTTACCAAATGCGGCCGCTGCACCGAAAAGCTGATCTTCACGCCGTTTTTCCAGTATCAGCCGAATAAACTGGCGGGTTATCTGGTGCATGTTGTCCCCGAAAAGCTTGTCCAGGGCATCCCTCTTAACCTTGCGCGAAATGATGTGGCTTTTGAGAAACAGGCGAAGTTCGGACGAAGCGGAAATGGTGCTGTAGACCTGCTTCATATCTTCGGATACGGCATCAAGAGCTTCCTGCTCTTTCGCC